>NZ_JBQRUN010000024.1:0-38497 GCF_053485835.1 Thalassotalea fusca | reverse complement strand
ATATTGTGGGTTACTATAATCAATTGCGACCGCATCAATACAACGGAGGCTTAACTCCAAACGAATCTGAAAAAAGATACTGGGAAAACTATAAAACCGTGGCCAATTTTACTTGACCACTACAAAGCAGGTTATAGGCGTCGCACAATTTGATATGTCAGGGTATAAAGGGACTTCTAATAAAGATATTGTGTTTATGACGGATTATACCAATAGTGCACAAAACACATTCATGACGCAATTGATCGATACTTACTTAACTGACATTAACTATGGTTTTGATCAATGTGGTTACGGTTGTTCTGATCATGCTTCTTGGCATAATCAGGGGTATCCAGCTTCTATGCCTTTTGAGTCGAATATGAGCGACTACAATCGTAGCATTCATACTTCAGGTGATACATCGTTTGATGCTGGGCACTCCTTTAACTTCGCGAGACTTGCATCTGCCTACATTGCAGAATTGGCGAAAAGTGGAGATGTTGTAATACCACCAGATTCCTCTGTGCTAGAGAATAATGTACCTGTTTCTGTGTCTGGGGAGTCAAAGGCAGAAATGTTTTATACCTTTGAAGTGCCCGCAGAAGCGACATCATTGTCATTCAATACTTCCGGTGGAAGTGGGGATGCGGACTTATTCGTGAAATATAATGCTAAACCTTCAAGTGATTTTTATGATTGTAAGAGCACTAGTTCAAGCAGTACCGAGCAGTGTACGATAAACAATATTCAGGCTGGTACCTATCACGTAATGGTGCAAGCATGGAATAAAATTGATAACGTAAATCTGCAAGCAAGCTACCAGACTGATACAACGCCGCCTCAAAACGAGTTAAAAAATGGCACACCTGTGTCGAACTTGAGTGGTAACAGAAACCAAGACCTAGAATACACAATGGTTGTTCCAACTGGCGCAACGAACATCAAATTTGAAATTAGTGGTGGTAGTGGTGATGCTGATTTGTTTGTGAAATTTGGTTCAAAGCCAACTAACAACGATTACGATTGTCGTCCTTACCTCAATGGTAATAACGAAACCTGTAATAATCTAACAGATACCAATGGTACGTATCATATCCGTATTAACGGCTATCGAAACTTTTCGGGCGTAACCTTAGTGGGGAGTTATGATTAAGTTGACAGGTTTAGTCTTGATGATATTCACTTTCAAACGGTGAATATCATTACCCGTACTGTCTTAATAATGGAAAGTCTATAAACGAAAATATAAGAAGAGAAGTGGTCGGGATAGCAGGACTTGAACCTGCGACCTCACGTCCCCCAGACGCACGCGCTACCAGACTGCGCTATATCCCGACAAGTATCATCATGAATGATGAGCTGTGTATATTAATGATTTAATTATTAATTGCAATCAACAATAGTCACCTTATTTATCGTTTGCTGAATTATTACTCATATTAGATTGCTGATAAAACTGTTTAATAAAGTGTACGCCATCAATCATGAGCGGAAAATCTGCTGAAGTGACAATGGGTGCTTCTAACTGACGAGAATAACTTTGAAAGTTACCATTTTGATCGATAAACACAGATTTATCTTTGTTGAATACCACAATGCCGCTATCTAAGGTATTCGCGATCACTCTGTCGTGACTTAATTCAACAATGTTTTCACCTGAACTATAAGCAGTAGTTGGTATATTACAGCCAAACCAATTTTCAAGTAGAGTGGGTTGAACATCCATCTGACTTGTTAGTTTTGAGACTTTTTGTTTTTTCGCATCAGGCAGAATTAACAATGCAGGTTTAGTCATCAAAACGGTGTTTACTTCTTGGTTGCCTAATGAGCCTATCCAAATAATGTCTTTCATGGACTTGTGCTTTTGCGATAGTAATAGCGCATCAACGAACAATTCATATTGGAAAGTCTGTGATTTAGTGAAATAAAACAGGTGTAAACCGTGCTCTTGTTGTCCTAGCTGCTGCTGAAAAATTAATGGCGCTACGTTTTCGACATGCTGGAAGCGGTCAAATAAATTGATGAATCCATCAACCAAGTGGCTTTCTTGATCTTTGCTTATTACAGTTAACGATGAAGACAGCTGTTTATTTTCTAGCGTTTGAAACAATACGGGCTTTTTGCCTGAACTTAAAATGTCGTCCTGATAAATACTTGGCAGGCTATAAATGAAGTTAAACCATGCATTTTTTGGTAACGCGTTATCGATATGGTTTTCTAGATTGTACGTAGTTGATTGAGTTCTTTGAGAAAACTGATGAATTAACTCACTGGTTAATGGCGATTCTCTTAGTACCACATAAACGGAATTTTTAGGTTTATCATCATCACAAACGCTATCATTTGTTGGATATGAAACTTGGCTGTCACGAAGCTTTAACGGGCTAGTTCGTCTTTCAATATAATCGGCTTTATCGAACATGCCGTATTTCGTTAGTAGGGTTTTTGCCGTTGTTGGGTAAGACAAAGGTAAAATCGTATCTTGTCTCAAAATATCGTATTCAAGATTAGCATCTGCCCAAATGTGTAGTAGGTGGCTGACAAAAAAACAACTCACAAGACCAAAAACGACAAATTTTGCAAATACTGTACGCTGTAAATCGCGTAAATGTTTCCATGCGTAGTTGCTGACAACCAATTCGAAGGCCAGAATAGAAATGGTAAGTACTAAGCTGACAAACCAAAATAATCGATTGTTCTGACTAATTTGTGACTGAATAAGTGCAATAATTTGTTCGCTTGAAGATGCATTCAAATGATAACCAAGACGGCTATATATAAATGCATCTAATAAGAGCAATAATAATCCAAAGGCAAAGAGTATCGACGCAGTCGCTCTGATGAAACGAGTGTTGGGATATAACAGCGTGATTGGAAAAATAATTAATAAAAAGCCAATAAACGTGAGAAAGCCCATATGACTCACCCAGTTGACTAGCATATAAAGTAAACCTAGCGCTGACTCAGGTGCCGATTCACTAATAAAATAGAAAGAAGACAGCGCAATAGCGACAATAATATTAAAAAAGGTAAACCAGTGACTCCAGCTTATGAGATGTAGTAATCTTTTGCTGTAATTAGAAGAACCAAATGAAACCATTAGCGCGTGTCGTCTCTATTAAATTGATTTTTATGTTTTTATTAAATAATAATCTTATTTAATCGATTGTTTAAGTGCTTTGGTAAAATTTTCAACCATGGCTTTGCGATGTTTTTCTGGTACATCAGTATTAATGATGTCGGTAATCGCATTACCTAAACACATTAACGCTAAATCAGGTGTGGCAGATTCATTTGATAATACATCTAAGATGTCTTGAATAATTTTTTCTACACGTTCATTAGAATACTTGGATACAATAGGCATATAAAATTTAATTTGTGTTAAAATGACTTACGCCAAGTTTAACAAAAGCTATCAAAATATAATACTGACCTTTAATTATGAGTTTAATTATTTCTAATATTGCGCTGCATTTCATTTCCAAACAAGAAGAAAGTAATGAAGTGACCCTTCGCTTAGGCCCCGAAGAATTGCCTGTAAGTGATCGAATCCAAAGTTTTATTGAATCATTGCATGCTGTATATAACAGCAAGGGCAGTAAAGCATACGGCCACTTTTCAACGGAACCTAGAGAAGGTGAAAGTGATAGTCAGCCGTTTGTCGAAATTATGGAAGATTATTTAGCGGGTGATAAAGGCTTTTATCAGTTCAGTGCGTTGTCTGCTGATCTGTTAAAAGTTGAACTAGCCAAATACGATATTGCTGAAACTGGCTACTTGGTATTGTGCCACTACGAGTATATGGGCGGTCGCTATTTAATGATCGCAATCATTCCGATGAGTGAACATTATTCTGTAGACGGCGAACTCAATATTTCAGCTAATCAACATTTAGACACCGCTAAACTTCAATTAGCGGTTCGCATCGACTTATTCGACTATAAAGAAAATGCTGAGGGCAACCGCTATATTTCCTTTATCAAAGGGCGTGCAGGGCGCAAAGTTTCAGATTTCTTCCTTGATTTTCTCCATTGTGTTGAAGGCATCGATACTAAAGCGCAAACGCAAACACTTGTTCAGGCCGTTGAAGACTATGTTGCCGTAAAACAGTTAGATGCAGAAGAAAAGCAACAAACGCGTAAAGAATTACTAAATTACTGTAAAGAGCAAAAAGAAAGTGCACAGGATGTTTCTATAAAGGAAATAGACCAGGTGTTTTCTAAAGGTGATGACGAACAGGGGTTTTATGAGTTCTGTCAAACACAAGCGTATGATATAGAAGAATCATTTCCTCACGAGCAAGCGATTGTCAACAAAGTAACGAAATACTCTGGTTACGGAAACGGCATAAGCATTAGCTTTGAACGAGGTCACTTTGGCAAAGACGTTGTATATAATCAGGCGGCGGATACGCTGATTATTCATAAAGTGCCACCAAACTTAAAAGATCAGTTATTAAAGCTTATTGCTAGCGAAATGCAGCATGAGCAAACTGAATAACCGTATTTGAGCTGATATACGTTTATTCACAAGAAACAATTAATATATTCAATTACGATTTTTTCATCGTGATGTACAAGGTAAACAAATGAACCAAATTACTATTACTCGACCTGACGATTGGCACGTACACCTAAGAGATAATGAAGCGCTTTCGACAACAGTTAAAGACATCAGTCGCTATTTTGGTCGCGCCATCGTTATGCCGAACTTAGCACCACCAGTTACCAATGCTGATTCTGCGAAGGAATATTACGAAAGAATTATGGCGGCAAAGCCTGCAGCTCATTTCACGCCATTAATGGTTTTGTATCTTACCGATCAAACGACACCTGAAGATATCAAAGAAGCTAAAGCATCAGGTTTGGTTTACGCGGCAAAGCTTTATCCAGCAGGAGCAACAACAAACTCTTCATCTGGTGTCACAGACGTTGCCAATATTGATAATGTAATTGCAGCTATGCAAGACGTAGATATGCCATTACTTATTCATGGCGAAGTGACTGACTCACATATCGATATTTTTGATCGTGAAAAAATATTTATCGACACTATCTTACGTCCTTTGGTTGCTAAATATCCTTCATTGAAAGTTGTACTAGAACATATTACGACAAAAGACGCGGTTGAGTTTGTTCAAAAGGCTGGAGCAAACGTAGCGGCAACTATTACTGCACATCACTTATTGTTCAATCGCAATCATATGTTAGTTGGTGGCATCCGCCCGCATTTTTTCTGTTTGCCAATTCTTAAACGTAATATTCACCAAGACGCCTTAATCAGTGCCGCGACCAGTGGTAGTGAAAAATTCTTTTTAGGTACTGATTCAGCGCCGCATCCAAAACATGCTAAAGAATCTGCATGTGGCTGTGCGGGTGCTTATACTGCGCATGCTGCAATTGAACTTTATGCAGAAGCATTTGAAAAAGAAGATGCATTGGACAAATTAGAAGCTTTTGCTAGTTTAAATGGGCCTGCATTTTATGGATTACCTGTAAACAGCGATAAGATTACGTTGGTTAAGAAAGAATGGTCAGTGCCTGATACGTTAGCATTTGGCAATGACTGTGTGGTACCAATTAGAGCAAATGAAACCATTGCTTGGCAAGTGGCGGAGTAGTTGAGCTAAAATGCAATTATTTGTAAATGATTTAACCGTTATTGATTTTTCTTATGCGTGTACAAAGCGTGGCATTGTGGGCGAAAGTTGGATTGTTGATGTATTGCTAAGTGGTGATCTCAATGAAATGAGTATGGTGCTTGATTTTGGCGTAGTTAAGAAGCAAATAAAAGCGATCATAGACGATGCTGTTGACCATAAACTCGTGATCCCCAGAAACTCAGATAAGATAATTCTAAGCGCTTCAGCATTTAATGATGGCCATCAGCATGTTGATATATTATCAGAAGTTGGCGACTATTTTCTTCAGTCTCCTGCGTGCGCTTTTGCTCAAATTGACGCTGATAAAATTGATATCGAATCGGTAACTGCACACTTAACGAAAGTCATTTTGAGTGAACTTCCCGAAAATGTTAAAGGATTAGAAATCAAGTTAAGAGCTGAAGATATTCCTTCTGATTTTTACCATTACACGCATGGTTTGAAACTTCACGATGGTAATTGTCAGAGAATCGCGCATGGCCACCGCTCTAAGATTCAACTATTTGAAAATGGTGAACGCTCAACGTCACTTGAGTCATACTGGTGTGAGCGCTGGGAAGACGTATATATTGCCTCTGAAGCCGACCGCATCGATCAATCAGAAATTCAATTGTCACCGTTTGCTTTGAGCAAATTGACGCCCGATCATCAATTTTTTAGTTATCTTGCTCCTCAAGGGCGATTTGATATTGCTGTGCCAAGCAGTATATTAGAAGTAGTAGATTGTGACTCTACGGTAGAATTACTAGCCGATTACATCGCCAGACAGTTGAAGGCTTTGCATCCCGAAAGTAGTTTTAAAGTAGTTGCTTATGAAGGCGTTCAAAAAGGAGCCATAGCGAGTGTTTCGTAAACTATTGCCAATGTGTTTGTTTGTTTCTCAATGTGCATTGGCAGATGTTCAGTTAAGCGGTGAGATTATTCAAGGCGGATTGGTCATAGGTAAAGCACACCCTGATGCAATGGTATTGCTCAACGACAAAAAGTTAACTGTTTCTGAAAACGGTGATTTTGTGTTTGGTTTTGGTCGTGATGATGACCAACACTACGCGCTGACGGTGATTGAATCAGGTCAAAAGACTGTTAAACAATTTACCCCAAAAAAGCGCGAATACAATGAGCAGCGTATTAATGGCATCAAAAAAAGTATCATGAAGCCAAACCCAAAGGCACAAGCCCGAATTAAGCAAGATAATGCGCAAATAAAAGAAGCCAGAAAAGTTGCTAGTTCACTTAGCGCATTTGCCAAAGGGTTTGTTGCGCCTATTGACGGCACGATAACTGGGGTTTACGGTAGCCGACGTATTTTTAACGGTGAACCTAAATGGCCTCATTTTGGGCTAGATTATGCAGGTGATGTAGGCGATCCTGTTAAAGCTCCTGCAGATGGTACGGTTCTTTTATATGTAAAAGACATGTTTTACTCTGGTGGCACTATGATTATTGATCATGGACAAGGTGTTTCTTCTACGTTCCTTCATTTAAGTGACGCGTATGTAAAAGCAGGTGATAGTGTTAAACAAGGCGAGATAGTAGCTGCAGTTGGTGCTTCTGGACGCGCAACTGGTCCGCATTTAGATTGGCGAATAAATTGGTTTGACACCAGGATTGATCCTGCGCTCGTTTTGAAGGTAAAGCCAATACTTCTTGAGTCAGTCGAGTAACAGGGAGAGGTAAATGAAGAAGTTATTCGTTTTGCTCATTACAATAACATTCCTTCATTCCTCTCTTGCACAACAAAGTGAAGAGCTACCTGAGTTAAGTGTAGGTTGGAATCTTTGGTATCCCTACCAGTTTTATAACAAACAAAATGAACTTGTTGGCTTAGATATTGACATTGCCAACGTTGTCGCTGCGGAAGCAGGTTACCGATTAAAGTTTACAGAACTTCCTTGGAAAAGACATTTGCAATTCATCAGGACTGGTGTGGTCGACATTGCAATGGGCACTTCACCAAACGAAAAACGCAAACAATATGCTAAATTCACTTTGCCTTACCGTTTTGAACAAGTAGCGCTTTTTGTACGCAAAGATACACAACATAAAATGCCATTTTCACACCTAGCTGACATTATTGGCTCTAAGTTCATGATTGGAGCAGAAGATGGCTACTATTACGGTGAAGAATTTGAGTCGCTTAGTGGCCTCGATGATTTCAACGCCCATATTAGTCAGTCAATAAACCTTGAACAAAACATGTCTTTATTAATGAAAGGTAAAATCGACGGTGTGCTTGCAGATGATATTGCAATGTACGCTTTCGCCAAAAAATACAAATTACTCAGTGATATAGAACGCCATCAATTAGCGATTCATAAGTCTGAAATTCGTTTTATGGTAAGTAGTAAATCTAAGCACCAAGACATCGTGAATAAGTTTAATGTAGCAATAGCAAAACTGGCAGCGTCTGGAGAAATAGACAAGCTTATTGAAAAGTGGACAAAAGATACTCAAGCTACTTCGTTAACTAAACCACAAAGTAAAATTGACCGGTAAACGACCACGTATTCATATTACGAGTTACAGTGTAAAGAGTCTAGACGCGTAGTATATTTAGTTATCTAAATGAACTGAGTAAGATTTAGTGAGATAATTTAGTGTTTGCAATTTGACAAATAGCTTCCGTAAACAGAGTTCAGTAAGTTTGAAATCTTACTAAGTAGCTGACCTACAGCAGCTGTATGTCACTTATTAAATTGACCCATAGCAGATATTGAGGTTTGAATAGTTCTTACATGTCTGATAGCTAACTCTTTCCACAAAACTGAAGTTTATAACGATAAATATTGACTTCAAATAAGGATCACTTTGTACACAAAGCGACCCTTAGCTGTTCACTACACCTAAGGTCAACTTACTACCCTACAGCGGACATGACCTTATTCATTGTTATAGTTTGCAAGTCTTAGTAGTACCAAGCTATTCTATGTAACTACATGATATTTCGTGTTTAATTAGTCATCAGGGAAAGTTCATCTAAAAGTCATAAGGACGTCAGGCGTTTGTCAGCCAGTTCGCTTAAATTGACTGCTTGTTCAATCAGACCCAAACAATAATCAATATAAAACAACTACAAGCACGATATCAAAAGGAAGAAAACATGAAGAAAACAAAGTTATTAATATTGACATGTGCTTTATTCTTAAGCACTGTCTTTGCTCAAGAAAAGGCAGAAAAGAATCCTGATTCCCTTCGTTTAACAGAGCACACTGAACCAGCAGTTACTTTGGGAAAAAAGTCTTCATTTCAATCAAAAGTGCTAGACGAAAAAATTCCACTGTCAATCCATTTACCTACTAACTACGATAAATCTAAGAAAACCTATCCGGTGTTATATATGCTGGGCTCAGGTTACAAAGCACGGTTCGCCATGTTAGCTTCTACACTAGATTACATGGGTGAGGGGCAAATTCCTGAGATGATACTCATTGGAATAGATTTACCCAATGGAAATAGTATTTTATTGCCAAACAGGGAAAATCAAGACACAACGATCCCGGATAATTATATTAACTTTTTTGAGACAGAGCTAATACCACACGTTGATAAGAAATACCGAACAGCTCCATTCAGAATTCTCTTTGGCGGTTCTAACAGCGGCTTTTTTACTGTTTACACACTACTTAACAACCCTTTGCTGTTTAATAGTTATTTTGCAAGTAGCCCATCCATTAAGGTTATACCGGAAGTACTTCAACAAAAAATAAAATCTGGTCCGTTAAAAACACTGACGGAAAATAGATCTCTACACATCATTTATAGCGATGATGAGGATATGTCAAAAATTGCTTCGGAATTTTCTAGTGTTGTAGAGAAACATAAACCACAGAGTTTTACCTATAAAGTGGATGAATTGGTAAACCAAGGTCATGTACCTGCAACGGATTTCACAAAGTTTCTTCTTGCATTATATCCTGACTATAATCCCTACGAAAAATTGGACTCCTTGGATAAAGTGATACAGCATTTCGAAATGCTATCAAAACGATACGGGTATGAAATCCAGCCACCAATATCGGTCTTAATGAACCTTGGTTTTGACATGATAATAGGTAAGAATTTAGATGTAGCAGAAGAAATCTATCAATATTCCTTAGAAGTGTATCCTGAAGGTAAGATATTATATGTCGGAATGGGTGTTTTACGAAAACAACAAGGTGAACTTGAAAATGCTAAGGCTATGTTCGAAAAAGCATTGACTATTGACCCAGATTTTTCACTTGCTAAAAGGTGGCTTCAAAGACTCTAGAGCCAAATTGGCTCCCATTAAAAGAGTGAATTTTACTAATGGGTAAAAGAAGAATAACATCCATGGAAATGAAGTAAACCCTGTAAGCCGTAAGTCTAGGCGGCTTACAACAACTGTTAATGTCCGCTTTCGGCTCTAAAGCAGACGTAATTCCTATGTAAAATCGAGTGCCGCTAATGTCTTCTTTGTGATGTGAAATCAACTGGTCTATATCTATTTAGAAAGGCAAAGCTTGAGCGGCTTTTTTCTTGGCTTTTTCATTACGTCGGTCGTAGTTTTTTGTTGTTTCAACAGAAGAATGTCCCATTAGATCTTGTACTAGGAATACATCTTCACCATTTTCTAACAATTTAGTGGCAAATGTACGGCGTAAATCATGCGGCGTTAACCGTTTAAGGCCAGCTTCTTTGTAACGACGAATAATAATATCGTAAATCGTTTGGCCAGAAATTGGTTCATTAATCAGTTTATTACCTTTTCTAGCCCTTAAGAATAATGGTCCGGGCGCAAATCCTCGTTCATCTAGCCATACTTCGAGAATTTCCAAAATACGATTATGCAAAGCATTTATACGTTCCTTGTTACCTTTACCGAGTACTTTGAGCGTTGCGTTTTCAATGTCTAAATCTGATAACAGTAAGCCCGCCGCTTCGTGTCGACGTAAGCCAGCGCCATAAACTAATGCAACGACCGCAGCATCTCGCATGGCGATAACACCATCTTGCGCCATACAATAATCGATCAATTGGTTGAGCTCATCCAAATCTAAAGCACGACCTTTAATGCTTCTGGTTCCTTTGATCCGTCTTATTTCTTTTATATGTTGATAAGTTTCTACATCAATATTCTTTTTTCGCCATGCTTCTTTTGCGACGCCTTTTAACGCTGACAAATATACGTTGATAGTAGCAGGGGACTTGCCTGATTCTGATAGCTCAGACATCAGTATCAATATTTGTTCGTAGTGTAATTTGGACCAATCGACTTCTTGGTGCGTTTTTTTTTGCTGTAATTTATACGCCATCACATTTAATAATGATGCCATAGTTACCCGGCTTTGCGTTGATTGCAAAGATAGCAGATACACTTCAGAAGCAGTTTTGTTGGTAAAGCTCAATGTTAGAATAATTCAAAGCGAGATATAAAAAAAATTATAACGAAATAGTGGGCGAAAGCCAAAAGACATTGAAAAACACCTTTGAAACAAGGAGACCGTTTTCAACTATCCATTTATTTGTAATGTAAGTGTCAAAGCTACACAATTCACTATATGAATGCCTTTTTTTCTCCGGATATTTTACTGAGTTATTGTTGAATATTTCATTATTTATAGTGACTTAGGTTAAAATACTGTCAGTATAAAACTTACTAATATCAGACACGCCAAGTGTTTGAAAATTAGACAGTAGTAGGGGGCTTGTATGACATCAGATTATAGAAAAATAGCGTTAATTACAGGTGCTAGTCGCGGTATTGGTGCAAAAACAGCCATTTTATTTGCCCAAAATGGCTATGATATTTGCATCAATTATAAAAATAATGCCGACGAAGCAAAAAAAGTTATGCAGCAAATTAAGCAGCGAGATGTTCGTTGCATGGCAGTTGCTGCCGACGTTTCAAACGAAGCTGAAGTTAGGAGTTTATTTTCTCAAGTTAAAGACAATCTTGGAGCGATTACTGTATTAGTTAACAATGCAGGCATACTAAAACCGCAAATGCCACTTGTTGACATGGATGAGAAACGAATCAATCAAGTGCTGACAACGAATGTCACAAGTTATTTTCTTTGCGCTAAATATGCGGCCAAGGAAATGTCGACACTAAATGGCGGCCGCGGCGGTAGCATCGTTAATGTATCATCAGGCGCGTCAAAATCAGGTTCGCCAAATGAGTACGTAGATTACGCTGCCAGCAAAGGCGCAATTGATACAATGACAATTGGTTTTGCTAAGGAAGTTGCTGACCAAGGCATTCGAGTTAATTGTGTAAGACCTGGATTGATTTACACTGACATGCATGCTGATGGTGGCGAGCCTAATAGAATTGAACGCCTAAAACAAAGTGTACCAATGAAACGTGGCGGACATCCTGAAGAAGTCGCCGAAGCCATTTATTGGCTTGCCAGTGAAAAGTCGTCATTTACAACTGGAAGTTTTATAGACGTAATTGGGGGTTTATAAACGTTCAAAAAGCACTGAAACCCCAATAATATAAGGGATATCATTGGTTTAGCTCGTTTTATAGGCGACGCTACGTAAAATCTAGTGAGGAGATACCCGCAAAACAAAATTTCGTGCACGTAGCATCACGATATAAAATGCAAATAAATGGCAGTCAAATTGGCTAATGAGTGAATATCATATTAACTCATATGGATAGTCTTTTAAAATAGTGATTTTAATAAGTAATAATTATAAGTATTTATGGGGGCCAAGGTTTTATTATGCCTGCAAGACTCTTCCTAGTTGTTTATAGAACTACTAACCAGTATGCTTCGATAATAAATCTATAATTCAACGTTGCGCTACTCGCATAAAATTACACTATATAGGTATTTCCCCGTTAAATTTTACGTAGCGTCACGTATAAAGTAAGCCTTTTTAATTCTTTAGACATTGCTTTTATTCAATCAAATCTTACATAAATTCGAGTTTGTCTTATTACCAAATGAACAGCATGTTGCCGTAAATTGATAATCAGCGCCTCAAGCGTGTCGTGAGCTCATCGATAGCACTGAACCTTGTTGTTGATCTAATAACATTTCCGACTTGTCTAAATTATTTGTTCCAAAGGAAGTTGGTATTTCTCAGGTAAAACTAATGGACTTAGGTAACTGCAATCAAGCACAGCGACTACACTTGTATTTATGATGCTCAAACTAATAAAACGTTAACCATATGAAAGCCCCCTATTTAATTTTTTTCGCCTGCTCGGTTGCTTGCAATTTGTTTACTCAGCCAGTAGCTGCAGATTCGGTCTCATGGAAACAAACGACCAACAACAATAACGTAATGAATATGCAACGTATTGGTGGCGATCATACAAAAGCCGGAAACGTCAACATCACGTTTTATGGTCATATGGCCTTTAAGATTACTTCACCTAACGGGATAAACATCTTAATCGACCCGTGGAGAAACGATCCTTCTGGCGCATGGGGACTTTGGTTTAACAGAGAATTTCCCGCCGTGGCTGTTGATATTGTATTGTCTACTCATGCACATTTTGACCACGACGCTGTTTATCGCCCGCAATCGACTATGGTCTTAGAACGTTTGTCTGGTGAATTTCGTTTGGGAGACGTAAAAATAACCGGTATTGCTGACAAGCATGTTTGCGCTGCCAAAGGCTGGTACAAATGGACTGATTCAGCAAACGAATTTGGTCAAACTTATTGTCCTCCCAATAACTATTTGCACATGGACAATTTTATACAAATTATTGAAACTGGCGGCATAAGGATTGCGCACTGGGGAGATAATCGCCCACAACCGAACCCAATCGCAGAGAATCTACTTCGATCTGTTGATGTGCTAATTATGAATATAGATGGCTCACAACATATTCTTAGTTATCAAGATGTGGACGCGGCATTAGCTCGATATCAACCTCATATTATTATTCCTGCTCATTATTATGCTAAAGGCGTCAACAGCGTATTATCTACTTTGCAAAGTGCTGATGAATGGGTTAATCGCCAAAAAGATGTCATAAAACTCACGAGTCCAAGTATTACTTTGCATCCAAAGGAAACTAGATCAATGAAGCGTAAAGTCATGTATTTTGGTCTAAACCATGCGCTCAAATGATAATGTTATTAGTAATTTCTAAACGAATTAGCTTGCCTATAATGTGCTGTATTATTTGATTAAATCGCAGCGTTTAATTGGTTTTTAGACACTAATTTCTGTTGGTATTGTTATTTCGAAGCGTGCACCACCAAGTGAGCTTTTTGCCACTACAATATGACCATGCATTTGATTAACAATGATATTGTGTACTATGTACAAGCCTAATCCACTTGAGTCTTCTGTAAGGCGGTCAGTGTAAAATGGTTCAAAAATGCGTTCTTGTCTGTCGGCTGAAATTGGTGAACCTGTATTTTCAACAATAATAGTTATTTCATTGTCGGTATTAATCGCAATATCACAACTAATAATACCTTCATTTTGTTTTAGACCGTGTAACCAGGCGTTATGAAACAAGCTAGTGAGACTTTCTTCAAGTAATGCCGGGAATCCTTTACATAAAATTGGCTTCAAGATCTTAGTTTTTCGCCAATCTATTGCTTCACCACATCTTTGTTTAGAAGCAATAATGGCGCTATTTATGACTTCACGGATATCAAATTCTTCCACAGGCAACTTTTCCTGAACTTTCGCCAATTGTTTAAAATTCTGGACTAATTCAGCCGCCCTGCTGGTATTGTTTAATGCAATATCTGTTGCCTGTTCAGCCTGTTCCAAAAAGTTTAATAAATCTTGCTTTCCTAACTTATGGCTTTCTAATTTTACTCTCAAATTTGATTCTTCATGTTCAATGTGAGAAAGCGCAGTAATTGTTGTCCCTAAAGGCGTATTTAGTTTATGAGCAATCGCAGATACCAAGTTACCGAGGGCTGCCAGTTTTTGTGCCTCAGCCAATTTACTCATCGTGGCATGTAATTCGTCATTGGCCTGTTTTAGTTCAGTTGTTCTTGATTCAACTAAATGTTCAAGATTCTTGTTGATCGAATCAAGTTCATATTCGGCTTTTTTACGTCGTCTAATTTCAACTTGTTGGAGCTTTATCTTGTTTACCAATATTAAAGAAAATAGATAGATTAATACGATGGAAATAAATCCTAAATACCTGAAATAGCTAAATGCGATAGAACCAAACCGTCCAACGAACTCTTTTTCAACAACAAAGTCAAAAGCCAAAGTCATATCGCCAACTAGTTCTTCTACTGCAAAATGCCAAACTTTTTCCGAGCTTTCTTCTGAGTAATACAGTTCGCCATCTTCACTATGTTTTACCGTAAGCTTTATTCCTGCAGGTAAGTTAAACTGTGAGATAGATTGAAAAATGTCATTTAAGGGGGCTGTAGTAAATGCCCACGCATGTGTGCTGGGTATACGGTAGGCAATTAGGATATGATGTGACGACTCGTCTCCTATGATAGAAACGATCGTACTAGCAGCACGAGAATTTAGTTTTTCATATAGTGTTTCCAATTCAAGCGAAATAGCTTCGGATGATCTCGCACTCATTAACTTTTCGTTATTCAACAAATAAAACTCCATGTTTAATGAAGAGTTACTATCCTCTATTGAAAGATACTTTTGAGATAATGACTTGAATGAAGCATCTAATGCCTGAGTATTGATTGAATTGACAAGATTTTTAATCATCATTTGGCGTAAATCTAGCCAATAATAAAATGTTACGATTGCATCCCACCCTCGTTCCTGTGCTTCCTGTTGCCAGGCTAACCGTGTCTGTTCTTCGGTTTTTGATGCAAAGTTATGATGTGCGTAAACGATGACCGCGAACAACATAGTTAATATAGAAAACTTAACTGATTGTTGGCCAAAAAATCGAAATAAGCTAAACGATTGATCCTTTCTCAATGGTCATCTCTACAAATTGTTCAAGCTTATTGCTTGGCATAGTAGTTTTCATTATAGACAAGGATTGGCTCATTGCGCACTTTATCGTTTATTTTTAGTATATTAGCTGGGTTTCAGGTATGGCGTTCAAATCTGCAAAAAGCGAATACTCATGAGTTGTCAAATTCTCTTATTCATTGGCTAATCGACTCTGCGTTGATCTATTACTATAGTGTTTCTTCCTGACGCTTTTGCTTTGTAAAGCGCGTCATCAACAATTTGCAACAGCGAATCGGTCGTATCACTTGATTTTGCGACGGTAACGCCAATGCTGACCGTAACAGTGCTCACTTGCTCTATCGATAGCGATGCAACGTTGGTACGAACTCGTTGACAAACTTGTTCAGCACCAAAAAAGTTAGTTGCTGGCAATAATATTAAAAACTCTTCACCACCCCATCTAAAAACATAGTCACTTGGTCTAATAGAGCTTGCCATACATTTTGCGACGTTTTCCAACACCTGATCGCCAATTAAGTGTCCAAAATTATCATTAATTCGCTTGAAATGATCTATATCAACTAGCGCAATTGCCAATGGTTGATTGTCGATGACGCTTCGTGCTAGAAACCGTTTTAAATAATCATTTGCAGCCCTACGATTACCTAGCGACGTTAAACTATCGTTAAACGCCAAACTTTCTAGTTTAGCGCGAGCTTGCTCAAGCGCTCTGTTACGCTCATCCAGTTCAAACGTTCTTTCAGCGACCATTTTTTCTAGGTTTCTGTTAAACGCCTTTAATTGCTTTTGTGCACTGCGTCGCTGCGCAATATTTAGCACTAACATAACGATTATTAAGACTAATCCGATCAACGTTGCTACGGCACTATTTACAGCTGTCGTATATTTGTCGTAAAAGGAATCAGGCGCTGCAACAACTAATGCGTTGTTGGGGAGTAATGTCCGGTCAATTTCGAATCGTTCAAGCTGATTATGATTAAACGCTGGGCTATAAACAGCCTTTGTTTTTACAGGAATATTTCGAATGTCTTCACCTGCTAGTATTCTAACTGCGATATTAGCAGCATTCTTCCCGTGTTTATAAGGATTGTTGACAACCCCACCAATGACGCCTTTATCAAGTAGCAAGCTACCCCACATACCATAAATAGGTGCTTTGCTATGCTTTGATAAGAAAGGTACATCATTGTCATACGAAAAATACTTGCCATTAACATCATAATGAATCGCTAGTAGCAATATGGCCGTTTGCTTGTCAAAACTTTTGGCTTGTAATGCAAGACTCTGCTTATCAAAGGTATTTCTGATATCGAGCGTTATGTGATTGTACTTAGAATTTACACGCCAAGACTGTTCTAATTCCTTGGCGCTTAAGTACAGTTGATACCCAAATCCAGTATTATCGGCCAAAAGTATAATGCGTTTCACTTCAGGCTGAACTGTTGCGATTAATTCCAGATTTTCCTGAATAGCCTGACCTTCAACTATCCCGGTAATCCATGGCTTCCCACTAATTCTATTCTCGTTAAAAACATTTACGCCTGAAAATACAATTGGAATGCCAGGAAACATTTCTTCTCCATGTTCAAGTATGAAATTAAACGCTGGGTCGTCACTCGTTATGATTAGACTAGGTTTGTTGATGGCGTATTTATAGTTGTAGAGGTCAAGTAATTTTCTGTGGTACACGTCATCGTCGATGAAACGGCGCTCATCCATAAACTCAACGTGTAAATTCTCTGTAGGAATTACTGCCGATAACTCATCCTGTACTCCTTTAGTTAAATCAGCTGTCCAGCGATATTGAGCGTGATAGGAATTTAGCAAGAGAATGCGTGGTTCAGTTTCAAGTGACGCAATTGCCTTAGCTGTAAGTAACAACAACATTAGAACAACTAGTTGCCTTGCGTACCTCATTAGTTCACCTTGAATACGTTTATATTAATAGCCGTGCGATATGATGTGGCAATTAACTTCAGTATAGAAATAGCGTGGTTAAAGTCCAATTAGCCGCAGCGTAACACAGCCTGCGTAATGCACTAATTTACTAGATAAAAGCGCGTAGTCGGTTAAACAAGACTATAATAATCAATGCCTACTCTATGTGGTAGCTGTATTGAACAATAATAAATGTAAACAAGATGATAAATGGCATAGCTTTTTTCTTTTTGTTAAAGGAACTGACATGACAAATTTACAGCCGCCGAATGCTCATTCGCTAAGTTACTTGCTAGCAGAGGATTCTCATATTGATGCCGAAATCGTAAAGGCAATGTTGGCCAATGCGTATGGAACATCTTGCTCGGTTCTTCATGTAGAAACTTTTGAAGACATTGCCAAGGCCCTAGATTGCGCAACATTTGAAGCACTTATTCTAGACTTAAATTTACCTGACCGTTCGGGGATCGACAATGTACCCTACTTGGTTCACAGGTATCCAACACTGCCAATTGTGGTGCTCACAAGTGAAAGCGATGAACATATCGCTGTTAATGCGCTTAAACGGGGGGCACAAGACTATTTGAATAAACAAGATGTGACATCTCAATCGTTAGCTCGAAGCTTACGTTATGCAAAAGAAAGAAAGCAGATTGAGATGGTGTTAAAAGACGCGCTTTCAATTGCTGAGCAACAAAACAAGCGGCTTCAGCAATGTGTCCACTACGATTTCTTAACAGGATTGGCTAACCGTCCTTTTTTCGAACAAATTGCACTGCGTGCCATACGAGTATGTGCTCGAAACAGTAAAGAACTAGCGCTTATTTTTATCGACATAAAAAGATTTAAACATGTTAATGAAAGCTGTGGAATAAGTGCGGGAGATTCTATTTTAGTCGACATGGCAAAGCGAATTAAACATATCGTACGGGATTCTGATTTAGTCACGCGCTACACTGGAGATAAGTTTTTACTACTTATAGAGCTAAAATCTAATAAAGAAGAAGTATTTGGTTTGATAAATCGTATTAAACGTTCGGTTGAACGCCCTATTGCGATTGGCGAAAAATCAATTGCGCTAACATGTTCATATGGTGTGTCATTTTACCCTGAAGCTAATACACTCGAGTTGCTCACCAAACAAGCAGAGCAAGCATTACAAAAAGCGAAAACCAACAGCACTGATGCGATTTGTTTTTACAAGAGTCATTTTGGCAATGGCTTTGAAAGGCAAAACCTTATAGCATCAAAGATGCATGCTGCAATCACAAATGAAGAGTTTGAAGTGCTATTTCAACCAGTATTAGATACTCAAAATAACGAGTACATGGATGTTGAAGCATTTTTAAGGTGGAATTCAAGCGAGTTAAATGAGATTGAACCTATTGAATTTATACCTATTGCGGAGAAGAAGTCTTGTATAAATGAGTTAACCAAAGTCGTGCTAAATCAAGCTAAGAAGCTGATTGATGCTTTCAATAGTAATACCTTCAAATTAGACTCGGTTAAAATCAATATCACGCTTAACCAGTTAGCAAAACAAGGCTTTGGTCAGCTTTTCTTATGTTGGCTAGAGGAATACAACATCCCCCCAACTAAGATATGTCTTGAACTAACTGAATCTAAACTTGGTGAAATGTCCGCTCACAGTAGATTTAATATTGCTCACCTTAGAGCTAATAACGTCAACATTGCAATTGACAACTTCGGCACCGGCTCAACGTCTATTAAAGATTTAATAAATCTACCTGTAGATATTATTAACATTGATAAATCATTGATTCATAGAATTGTTGACAATAAGCAACACCATACGATGACAAGTAGTATTATTGATATGGCTCACAACCTCGGTATAAAGGTTGTTGCAGAAGGCATTGAAACCGAGCAAGAATTCAACATGTCTCAACAATTAAGTTGTGACGGTTTACAAGGCTACTATTTGGGACGCCCTCAAAATATTCAATGCCTTATTGAATCTGAAATGTTTCACTAATTCATTAGAGTAATTTTAGCCTTCAAGGCTAATCTACACTTGATTTAAAGTATTCTGCCAAATTAAACACATTATAGTGCGTCGACTTATTCCAAGCATGTAATAGCTCGGTAAATTCTTCACGTTCTTCGTTGTTAAAGCCTTCAAGATATTGTTTTTCTGACAAGTAATTAAGACGCTCAAACATTTCCTTATCCATAATTTATATCCTTTTACTAAACGCACTTTAAACTATGAACGAGTTTTCAAAATTTGCAATGTAAATTTATAGTCAAATTTTTGCTATAGACACATTTTGCAATAGTTAATTAATGTCAGTTACCGCATTTATATTGCCTATCCACGAAATCTTTCCTACTTTTATACAATGGAGCTATTCATAAAAGGATTTGGCCATGTACAAAGTTTTACTTGTAGACGATTCAAGCATCGATATCACATTACTTAAAGATATATTGGAATCATCCATCCCCTTTGAAAAACAAATCGCGGCATTTACGAACAGCGAAGACGCAAAAGCGTATTATCTAATGAATAAAATAGACCTCATTGTCACCGACTTAGAAATGCCGGATGTAGACGGATTTGATCTTATTAATTGCATCAAGAATGGTGGTGGCGAAGAGGTAATTGCCGTTTCAGGCAGTCCGTTAAAGGAAAGTAGTGCTAAAACTATTCTATATACTGCCAATGTGTGTGGTGCAGACCACATCGTGTCAAAAACCAATTTGTATGAAGATTTGCAGAAAGTGCTAACAAAAATTTGCAAGCAACATACGGAGCAAGCGATTCATTAAGTGAGGGGTTATGTTTAAAGTGTTGCTAGTTGATGATTCATCGATTGATATCACCATTATAGAGGACGTATTAGAAACTTATATTCCGTATAACAAAAGAATCACTAGCTTTACCGATAGCGCAAAAGCAAAAAGCTATTACCTAGCCAATGATTTTGACTTGATAGTTACAGATATTGAGATGCCAGAAGTAGATGGTTTTGAATTAATTGATTGTATAAAAAACAACGGTAAGCAACCTGTAATTGCTATATCAGGTAGCCATGCTGAGGACAATGCAACCGACACAATCCTATACGCTGCAAACAAGTGCGGGGCGGATTATGTGGTATCTAAAGCTACCTTGTATGATGATCTTGCTTCATTGTTAACCAACATTTGTCACCAGAACTGTGTTGTAAAAGTAAATTAGATCCTTCAATTAAAGTTTCTGCAAATCCTAGAATACAAAAAGCCACGAGTGTTAACCACTTGTGGCTTTTTAATAGCTTAAATTTGGTTTTATTTACTAAATATTCCGAGCGATTGGCACCATCGGCTAGCTTCAACAAATTCCTTGTGAATGAAATCTATGTTGATACCATATTTTGAAACGAGTGGAGACTCAGCATCTCCCCGGCCTGTAATGTACTCTGTAGTTAATACAAGAAGTTCGCCCAATAAGCCTTCTCGTTGCACAAGTGCTTTTACGATTGGGTCAGCTAATGGCATCGTTTTAACGATTTCTGTGATTGGCATGCTTAGTACGGTTTCTATAGAACTTAGTAAACCTGTAATAAAGGCAAATTCACTAATTTCTTTAAACGAATTTTCAGTAGCTATAGCGGTCATTAATTTCGCTGTAATTAATGCCTGCTTCGATACCTCATCTGTTTTATCTGTGGTTAATTTAGATAAGGCCAAAATCGTTACGAATTGCTTAAGCTTTTCTTCGCCTAAATACGCCGTAGCTTGTTTAAGTGACGTAATTTCGACTCGGGTACTAGTAGCGACATTATTAACCATTTTCAGTAGTCCAACGGTGAGATTAACGTCGTGACTGATGATATCCGCAATAGCACTGTAATCAAGTGGTTGATTAAATGTTTCGCTGATTAGGTTAAGCATTTGTGTTTTGATTGGTGCTAATGTTTGCCCTTCTACAATTTCAGGCTCATGATAGAAAAAGCCCTGATAAAAGTTAAACCCTACTTCGGCTAAAGCTTGAAGCTGAAAGTTAGTTTCTACTTTTTCAGCGGCTAATTTAATGCCAAACGGTTTTATACGATTTACGACGGGTTTTAAACGCTTAGGATTAACCTTCTCTACATCTACTTTGATAATTGACAAATAGGGAAATAATGCATCCCACTTATCGTCTAAATCGTATTCTGTAAGCGCGATACGGTATCCTTTTTCGCAGTAAAACTTAACGATTTTGACTAAGCGTTCTGAAGGTGAACAATGACCAACTAACTCAATGACGATGCTCTTCTTATCGAACATTAAGGGGTACTTATTGATAAGACATTTTTCAGTAAAATTAATGAACGCTAATTTACCTAGGCTTATTGATTGAATGTCACCTTGTAAATGGTTCTGAATAATAAGTTTTGAACTTGCAATATCAGGATCAATCTCAGGAAATTTGTTATCTGGGCTATCTCTAAAAAGAAGCTCATAACCTACCGTTTTAGAGTTTCTATCTAATATAGCCTGTCTAGCGATATAAGTACTGTACATCTGATTTTTTAGTTATTATTAACGATATGTAGAACATACCTATTAAATGAACGAAAATAAAGCACAACCGAATGTTAATACTAAAAATGGGCAATTAGGTGGCTATTTGCTCACGAAACAACCAATATACTCGATTTAACTAAGTTCTGACAGTAATGCTTACTCAATTAAGAGCGGCCTAAACACGTCAAGTTTTGCATCAACTTCTTCCGGTAACTCAACATCAATCAAATGCGCTAATAACGCAGTTATGTGAATATTTTGAAAACCGGCCACTGTTGCTCCAGATTCAAATGATGGCCCATATCCTATGAATATCGCATGCAAATTGGGGTCTAGTGTTGCGTCAAAGCCATGTGTCTCAACTGACACGTTTTCACCCTTATTTGCGAAAGTATAAGGTGGTAACGCATCTGCAATTAAATCAGGTGTTGCACTTAGATTAGGGTTTAAATGCCAATGCTCAGGGAACTGACCCTTTTGAAAAATTCTAAATTGCTTAATCTTGTTGTTGTCGAGGTAGTTTTGTAACTGTGATCGGACATCATTTAGCTTTTTGCGATCTTTTTCATAAACAAATAGTTGTGTTTGTCCATTTACTACCGTACTTGAATGATGTTTAACAATATCTTCATAATATATTGCGTTAGAAGATCCTGCTGGTGTCATGCCGTGATCAGACACAATGACGAAATTTACACCGTTTGGTTTACACTGTTGACTAGTATTGATTAGTTGCTTAAGCAAATTATCAACATTCGTCAATGCTTTCGTTAATTCAGGCGAATGTTGACCATGTTCATGCCCTGCTGTATCAACTGAACTGAAATACAAAGATACAAAATCAGGCACTTCATCTTCAGTACTGCAAATCCAATCTAGTACTTTTGATACCCGCGTTTCGTTACTACGACCGTGATCATAAGGTTCAATGTAAGACGCTTTTTGCTCATAGGAAATCGCTTCTGACTCTGGCCAAAAGTATAGATAAGCCTTTTTCTGTTGTTCTTCTGCTATCGTCCATATAGGCTTGGCGGTTAACCATCTTTTATCTTTTTTGCCAGCGCCAAGTTTATATAACTCGCCAATGTCGGGGTGAAAAAACTTGTTATGGAGAATCCCATGTTCGCTTGGATAAACCCCTGTCACTATCGAGACATGGTTCGGAAATGTTTTAGATGGGTAAACCGGGTACATAGCCTCTGCACTTGCACCATTTTTTACCAGAGTTTGTATAAATGGTACTTGATACTTTTCAAGATAATAATTAGCAAAACCGTCGATTGATACGAGCACAGTGATAGGCTTTGCGAACAACAAATTCGAAAAGCAGATTGCAGCATAAGCGATTATCTTTTTCATTATATGTACAACTACAAATAAAAAAGCGTAACAACTAAGTGTTACGCTTTTATAAATTAAACAAACAGGTCTTTGATATTAGTCAGGTCTGTTTTGCCTTGCTCTATTTCTTCAGCCGTTAAACCAGACAATTCGTGTGGGAATACAAGCCACTCCTCTGATTCGTGCACATAGTAGTCAGGTTTGATATCAACTTTACTATTCTTAGGTTTGTACCAAGGGCATGCAACACGAACATCGCGTGGCATGTTGTTGCGCATTAGTACCTTCAGTTGCTTAATTAAAGCGTCAATGCTACGACCTGAATCAAAAACGTCATCAACAATCAGTAAACCATCAGTCGCATTCGCATTTTCAATAATATAGTGCAAACCATGCACTTTAATTTCTTTGCTTTGTTGGTTTATGCCGTAATAAGAAGAAGTACGCACAGCAATGTGATCTGTTTCTACTTTCTTGAAGTCGAAAAATTCTTGTACTGCGATACCAATTGGAGCGCCGCCTCGCCAAATACCTACGATAAACTCAGGTCTAAAGCCATCTTCATAAACTTTGGCTGCTACGCGAAAAGAATCTTCAAGCAATTCTTGAGCAGTTATATAACGCTTTTGCATTTTCTGCTTTCCATCTTAAATTAATTACAAGGGTTGAGTAATTATAACCATTTGGACAAGAAAACGTTACCTGTTTGTACGCTTTATTTCACTATCAAAGAGCATTATTACATTGTAAATAGCTTCTGTAGCGCCAATTAGCATTGTTTTGTTCGCATTTTCAAATGTATCTTTTACCGTATGATAGTTCTTATGAGTACCAACACCAAAATATATAAAAGGAATGTTATTTCGATTAAATGCACCATGATCACTAGCATTCATCCACATCCGCTTTGACAACCTCGTTCCACTTGCTGCCCCTGTAAAATTTCTACGAATATTAATGGACTGATTGCGCATTAATTTTTTGAGTTCTTTTTGTTTAGTACCTAATAAAGTATCTATGCCACGTGAAATATAGTGCAAAGTCTTAGTTTCATTTGCGCCTGCTAGCATGTCCATATTGATATTAATCGCCGCTTTGTCTACAACAACAGGGTTGGATGAGATGAATGCCTTTGCTCCATTTAAATTTAATTCTTCCGCATCAGTAAACAACACCAATACATTTAGGTTTAGCCGTTCTGCAGCTAATCGTTGCGCTATGGATAGCAATGCCGCAGTGCCAGACGCATTATCGTCGGCACCGTAGTAGATGCGGTTATTTGCAGGCTGACCTAAGTGATCGTAGTGCGCTGATAAGATTATGTATCTCTCACAAGGTGAGTTGCTACAAGGGATAAATCCTATAACGTTTGTACCAGTTAAGTTTTTTGAGTATTTACTAAACGAAAATTCATGTCGGTATTGCCCATTGAAAGGCGAAATACCGGCTTTTGTTAATATTGAAGTCAAATATTGTTGTGTTTTTACGCTACCTGCAGTTTGAGTTTTTCTTCCTTGGAATTCAGTTGAAGACAACACCTTAAAGTGCTTAATCAACGATGGAAACTCACTCGATTGATAACTTTGAGTTAATTGTGGTTGTTGAGACGCACAGCCGCTAAGCCAAAAACTAGCGACTATGGTTAAAGTGAATCTGGCAATCAAGCTACCTGTTGTAAGCATTAAGTACCGCTAATTTTGCTTCATATTTTTTGTGAATCGAAGATCTCTTGCTTAAACGGATTGCTCGCTTCAATTGCGCCTTAGCTGATGCAAGTTCATTCAAGTCAAAATAAACTTTCGCTAAACCAAAATAAAATTCGTGAACCTTGCTGTCGAGCTTGATTGCCTTTCGATAATTACTGATTGCCTTTCGATAATCCCCTGCATAATGTGCTTCGTCAGCCAACATCGCGTGATAGTATGGATTAGAAAGTCTTTGTTGGTGGATAGATTTTTCAATTAATTCTGCCCTGTCAATCTTGCCCAAAGTGCGTAATAACAACGCATAGTTCGTGAGTGCAGTTAGGTTGTCTCCATCTATGTCTGTTGCTGTTTTATAAGCTCGCTCAGCATGATCATACATACTCATCTTGCGATATAAGATCCCTAAGTTTCCCCACGCAGCAGCGAAAAACGGATCGGTTTCAATTGACGCTTTAAAGTATCCATAAGCAGAAACAAAGTCATCGTCTACTAAGAATTGCGCACCTTTATTATTATAGAACATAGCAAGAACAGTGTTTTTAGAAATCTTTTTCTTTGGGAAAGAGCGCTTGGCGACAAGCGGATCAAAATCTATTTCAATCGCTTCATTTCCCCACACCACTGCAACATTGACTTCCCGTTGTTTTTTAATAGAAATATTAACATGCCCAGTTAACATACTGTATGTGCCGCTTCTAATCCAATATTCAGGAACATCAACATCTTGAAAACTTGCTTTAAGATCAGCGGCCTCTGCTAATGCATAGGCCATAATAGTTAATGACATGCAATTAGCTTCTCTATTGTCAAAAGCATCCTGGGCGACTAGGTTCGCACCGTATCGATAGTCAATTTCATTCTCTTTTTCGAGGAATAAAATTCTAAGCAGTCTTTCCGCTCTTTTAAATTCATCACGTTCGGGCAATAAGCGTTTAGCAACAAGTTCTCGCATCTCATCGTTAAGCGCGAAAACCTCTTCTAAGCTTTCAATGTCAACTGAACCATACCCTTCAAAATAGTCATCAGCAAATATCTCAGTATCGTGCAGAAAATTGGTGGGTTGCTTAGTGGATTTCGCTGTCGACTGACAACCACTAATGAAAAGCGTAACAAAGAATGTAAAAAACAATACCCCAAACAGACGCATAATCGATTCCTCTACGACAAACTTCTATAGTTTAATCATATACCAATCGTACAATAAGTGAACGTCAATCCATTCTATGTTAATAAATTATTACAATTAGTTATTTATAACCAATAGCGACTAAGTAAAACCTCTACGAGAATTGCGATAAAAATTTTCTATTATAAGGACAAAAATAATACATTTGACGGGAACCATTGGCTAATAGAAACTCAATGTAGTTGAGTTTTGACGAGCTATAAGAGTGAAGAAATATCAATTTCAATATGTTGATGTGTGCGTTGTATTGTTTGTCGTATTAAGCGTGTTTATTGCGTCAGTACTTCAAACATAATCGTAAATATTGACGGCATTATTGAGCAAGAATGGCACTAATAATTAGTGCCATTTTTATTTGTAGGTTATTTTTCTCGGCGTTTAAATCGAATAGGCTTTTCTTTCCAACGTTGATATTTATTATGAACGCCTTTAGTAAATAGTTGCGAGTAGTTTTCAAGTAGGTCAACGCCAACCAATATAAAAACGACCACAAGCGACAAAGAGATTGCCGCGAGATAAGTTTCCTTAGAAATAATAACGCCAATCGCTGCTAATACCCATATACTTGCAGCTGAAGTGACCCCTACTACCGCGCCATCTTTCGCTAGCATGACCCCTGCGCCTAAAAACCCCACACCTGTTATTACCTGACCGATAATACGAGAAGGATCAGAAATTGTTGAAGGCGTAACGACACTGTCAGCAGTTGCTATGAATATGTAGGTACCTAAAACAATGAGAGACGACGTTCTTATACCTACAGGTTTACCCCTAATTTGCCGCTCTAAACCAATTAATGTCCCGCAAACTAACGATGTTAGTACGGATAGCCACTTATACGGGGCTATGTCTATATATAAAATCTCTATGACAGCTTTCCATGGACAATTGAAAACAGACAACCAGAGAGTTTGCATAGCAATCCTCTGGTGTTATTTACAGCTAATGTTAGTGTAGTTTATTTAATAGGCATAGTCGTCAGACCATTTATTAGAACGCCTAGCCTCTCTGGCAGCAATTTTTCGTTGTGTTTTATGGTCAAAGCTTCGCTTGCAGCGCTTGGCACTGTGCTTGTTAAAACCGTCAGAACATTCGTCTTCATCATAAGAATCATGTTCCCAATCATTGTCTAGTGTATCTAGATCATCATGAAATGATCTTTTTTGCTTACTCATTTTTCTAACTATCTTTAAGTTAATTAATCTGCATTCATTCAATTTAAGTATTCAATGAATGGTAGTCCTCTTAAATAAAATCCCAATCGTCACAAAACGAATTAAGATGTTTATTCAACGTTCTTTGCTCTTCCAACAATTCTAACTTCTTTTTTATTAGATACCGTCGCCTTGCTGCCTTCTTGGTGTCAGATCTATTTCCAAACCCCATAGAATGTTCAAGTGCTTCTATTTCAGAATCAACAATTAAGCTATTTTCAAGTTCAAAGTCTGTATCATCGTATGTATCTATGCTCACCGTTCACACCTTTTAAAATGCTAAACCTTCTGGCAAAGCGAATAATGTCGATATATAGGCTTAGAAGAAAGCAAATAATTTTTGTCATCAACATTAAAATTTTTTGTGTATAACTCGCAAGTTACCAGACACAGCTACGCTGTAACTCTCGACTCAAAGATAGCGTTGAATTATTACATTTTGGTGAAAAAACAAGACGTAATAGGAATATTACGGTTGATACATGTGAAGGAGTGAATTTCCGCTAAAATAAACAGTATTCTAGCGGAAAAACAATTTAAGAAATGTTGGTTGGATTAAGTACGAATTCATTTTTACGAATAAACAGTAGGTCGCCACTTGAATAATTACCGTTTAACACATCAATCACGTGCTTTGATAAATCATCACATTGCATGGCATTGTCATTAGATAAGTTAAGACCATCTCTGAACTTGGTATCTATTGCGCCAGGACAAAGACAATACACTTCAAAGCCGTCTTTAGCGATAGACTTTGAAAATGTAATAACACCTGCTTTAGCACTACAGTAAGAAGACCAATTAGCATATGCGTTAAAGCCCGCTGTAGAAGAAATGTTAATTATTACGGTCTTATTGTTGGCTTCTAGTGCTTTTTTGCTCACCAAAAACGTTCCAATCAAATTAACATTGATATCATTAATCCATTTAGCTTCGTCAGCTTCCAAGATTGTTTTGGGGTGTATCGAACCAGCATTATTAATAACAACATCAAAGTGCTTGCCATCAAAGAAGCCAGCAACACTTTCAGGATCTGTTACATCCAGTGTATGTCTGTCCGTAGTTGTTATGGCAAATTGATCTTTGTATTTAGTGGCAAAACTGGTTGCCCAATCACCGGCTCCGCCTGTTATTAGTATTTTCTTCATGATGTTGGCTTAGGGTGATCGTGAGTATCTGATTTTTTCACCAAATCGTGATACTGATTGTAAATTTTGTTTTTTAAGTTGGTGCTGCTAATGCCCGCGCCATAAGGGAAATAAAATACTTTTACGCCTAGATCGCGTAAATAATCGTATTTTCCGCGCCAATCATCACCAATAACAAAAATGTCGATGTTGAGATCCTGTACACGTTGCGTATGCTCTAATGAGCGTTGTGGAATTACGACGTCGGGATATTTTAACGCACTGATAATTGCGATACGTTCTTCGAATGGAATTGTTGGTGGATTTTTGTATGAGCAGACGAGTTCATCAGTACTTACGCCAACTATGAGCGTATCGCCCAAACCAGCACCGTACTCAATCATTTTTAAATGATTTCGATGAAACAAATCAAATGTACCAGACACGTACACTACACTTCCCATAATTGACCCCTTTTTCAGACGTTCGCTATGCGCAAAGACTGAACTATTTGAAACTGAATTGCGTTGACGACCAAAGCGATTAGACAGGCTAACAATTGATTATATAACTGAACAACTGCCCTGTACTTTTAATTTAAATGTTAATCACTTAATTAAATCAAATGCGCTGCTATAACGCGCCATACTACAACATTTAACGATAGTTACTCAATAACATGAAGGGGAATTATCACAAACAACAACAATTAAACTACGGTTTTGTTTAATTAATCGCAATAGATAGTTAAGTGATGTGTAAGAATTTTGAGAATTAAACTAGCACAGACTTTGCCGTAGCTATAAAGCAAAGTCAGCGCAATTTTAGTTAAAGATAATAACTAGCTAGCATGTGCCGTGTTTAGCGCATGGTAATCATTGGTATAATAAGCAGCATGCGCTAGCGCTTTTAGCGTGGCGTACGAGGCTAAAAGGACTAATGTCACCTTAAAGAACAAGTGTTCACTCGACATTACAGAGTCTAACGCAACCAACACAAATAGAATGGCAATTGGCGCGTAAAATAGCGTTTTGAACAAATTCACATTACTTATTTCATGCCGTTTCTCAGTATGAAACAAATCATTTGTATAATAAGCCGCGTAAGCTAAAGCGCTAAGTGAAAAATATAGTGCCATTAATATAAATATTACCGCCAACAATACTGGTCCTGTTGATTGTATTGCATTAATAGCGAAAAAAGAAAAAGCAACGCCAAATGGTGCGCAGGTTACCGCTCTAAATAGGTTTTCGTTTTCAATTAAAACATTGTTATTCTTATTTCCCATACCAGTTTCCCTCGTTTTTTTTATTTATTCTTGATTTGATTACTTTAAACACCCTTTGTGACCATTTAACCATCAAAGTGTTTAAATATAAACCAATAATTTAATGTGCCGAACAATCCTTGTGTTCTGGGATTGATCTTGCTGTGAACAAATTTTGCTGAAGTTAGAATGAGAGGCGCTTATTTTAACGCTTAGCTATTGTGGAATGGCGTAGGTGAATTATGCTGATTTATATTAAGCATTCATATACTGAAAATAACAATTAAATCGTGATCGAAACGAAAAAAGCCCCACTCTTTCGAATCGGGCTTTATCTAATATGGCGAAAAAAAGATACTGGGAAAACTATAAAACTGTGGCCATTTTGCTTGAACACTACAATTAGAATTGATTTAAACTTTAACTAATCAAGTTCCATCAAATTACTACTATCGAACAGTTTTGTGATGTCACGCATCAACTTACTATTTGATTTACTCAATATGTCTTTCTTAAATTGTTTAACTCCGACAACATTAAACAGCATTGACTTGAAATCTTCGATATCATGTTCATTTAATAGATGTTCGTAGCTTCTTAAGATTCCAATGAGTTCTTCTACATTTTCATTTTCCACTTGATAGTTTTCATATATTTCAAGATCAGTAACAGTAAGGTCACCTGTTTTAATGCCTGTTTCATTTATAATTACTTCTTCAACAACCTGTGAATGAAGGGCTGTTGCAGAGATTGAAAATTTATATATGTCATCAAAAGATTCCATATATGGGTGAATATGAGTTCTTAATTGAAAATCCTTTTCACCCTTAATCTGTGAATTACATCCATGGCATGAAGGGATATGGTTATAAAAGGACAGTGCAAAATATGGATAAAGAACTAGAGGAAAAAAATGATCTAAGTCGAATCGGATTCTATGAGATACCCCTCCATCTCGTCTCTTAGGTACTATAGATATTCTTTCTGCATTACAATATACACATGTAGCTCTACCAAAACCTAATTCTTGATATGTTTCTACACAGAACTGTGAAACTCGATACGTAGAGTATTTAAACAATCTACCAGAAAGCTCTTTTCCAAATTTTGTTTGGGTCGTTCTCCCTCTACTTTCAGTGAATAGATCACCATCTTCTAAAAGTAGATTTATCTCATCTTTTAGCAATAACATTTGATCTGGTTTAGAAGTTATTAATGCCTTTAATTTCAGATAATTGTTAGCTGCTAAATAGTTAAAAAAACTATTATGCCTTGCGGCTTTTAAAGAGCAACCATCTGCAATATTATCGATATAGGCTGCAGATGAAGACTCCATACATAATTTATCTAACTTTTTGATTAATGAAACACTTTTAAAATCGGTATCGTCAGCGAGCCGCGGATTTAATTTATTGTATAGGTTATTGCACTTTAGTCTGAGAAATAGCTCAGGATTAGGGTGAGCTATATAATCTTGAATTTTTATCACTGCTCATTCACCCTTTTATCCAATAAATGCTTTATTACCTTATCTCCAATTATTTCAGAAAATGACTGAACATCCATTGGTTTAATATCTGTATTTGTTGCTTCGACTTGACTAAGTAATTTTTTAATTTTGTTATTTGCAAAGACACCCGTTCGATTTTTATTCAAAAAGAACAAATTTGAGTACAGCTCATATAAGTTTGCTCCAAAGGTCTTTTGTTCAATAACACTCCCTGTAGTTGCTTCACTAGTTTCATCAGAGCTTAATACAGTGATAGATTGGTTAGGCAAATCAGAAAGTAAAAACGGAGAATGTGAAGTTAAAACAATCTGTACCTTACCCGTTGATAAATTAGGCAAAACATTTAGTAGTTTATCAAAAAATTCGATTTGCCATTGAGGGTGTAAATATAAATCACCTTCGTCAATACAAAGAATCACATCATTACGACTTCTATATAATTCCTTGAAAATAGATGAAAAAAGATTTAAATATGCAACATGACCTGAACTAATTCCTAACCAAGAACAAAGAGTTTTATCATTATCTCTTAAACATTTTAAAAGCAATGCAAAATCATCTGATTTCGAGTTTGTCATATTAACGACAAAGCTTTCTTTTATAGAGTTATTTTTAATACTTTCAATTTCTATAAGTGGAACAAGGTTTTCAAGGGCATCTATTCTATCAAGATAATCTTCAAATTCACGGAACTCTTCTATAGGTAAAAGATCCTTTGCTATTTTTGATGTCATTTCTAATAAATTTTTGGATAATTCTTTAGATTTTAAATTGCTCTCAATTAAATCATTCAAATATCCATTTAAATTAAACTCTAACAACTTCGTTGATTCTGCCGAACGATTCTCAACAGAGTTTAAAAGACTTAAAAAGACAGAGTAGTTTAGTGAAAGAGTAAATCTTGTTTTGGTTGTTAAATCTCTTAGTCGATTTTTAATAACTTTGTTCAAATTAGCTATTTCTCTATCAAATTTAGTTTTAATAGAGATATTTTTAAATTTAGGGATGATATCTATTTCAATACAAAATTGGCTTGGTATTGGAATTTCTAAAAGTTTAAATTTACTTGATTCTATAAAGTCTATCTGGTCAAAAAAACTATTAGATTTTTGTTTAGACTTTTTGGCCAAATTATTCATTGAAAGATCGGACACTTGCGGAGAAAAATAGTTAGGTCTACGGTCATATACATTAGAAAAATAGATAACTTTAATACCAGAGATCTCTTTTTCATACTTTTGATAACTTACATCAAAGTTACTTTTTGGACCAATGTATCGAATATCCTTCATGGAAATACTACAAAAAAAATGTCCATCTTTTTCATAAACAATTAAAAAGTCACTTTTAACCTTAGACTTCCCTCCTTTTAGCAACATACATATCAACTCAAGGCAATTACTCTTACCCGACCCATTCTTGCCAAAAAGTCCGGTTATATCCTCTACACCATCACCATAAAAGTTAGAAGGTAATGATTTTTGTTCTTTGCGGCTTAAAGAATTAGTTGATTCATTAAACCCATATATATAGTCACTGCTAAGGTTTAACCCAAAATTCTTAAAACTTCTAAACTCTTTTACCCAAATAAAACAAATTTTCATATTAATTATTTACCATATATTTCAAGGATATTGCGATATAATCTTCAGCTACTGATTTTCAACTAATTACATTTCAACATTTATGAAATGCACTACACCCACAAAATTCATTTCCTACTTTTTTACCTTTGGTTGCTTTGCGTAACACCATTTCGGAACCGCATTTTGCGCACCGTTCAATATCAGGTTTTGCTTTAACGATATTTTTTACATGCTTAACATGTTGGCGATTTGTCTTGAATCCACGCTCCAAGCAGCCACTTTCAATCTGAACGACAATATTGGCTAGTTCATCGTTGGTAAAAACAATTTCTTTCTTACTTTTAATATATTCAATACCACCACGAGCGAACCTTACATTCTCAGGCATTTGGGTTTTAAAGGTACTATCTCCAATAAAGATAATGACTGAGAATATACTATCATTCTTTGCGTTCAAACAAGCTTCTAAAGTTTTGACATGCTTATAGTTTTGGTGAAGCGGATTCTGAAATTTAGACTTGTGTTTAAAGATTTGTTGCGTCCATTGCTTTTGGTTTTTACTACCAAAGATCCAACCTTTCATATTCTTTGTTTCAATCACAAATATGCCAAATTTAGAAACTATGATGTGATCAATCTGAGTAGTTCCATCCTCAGTTGGTAGTGTTATGTTTTTAATAAGGTGATAATCGTTTTTGTCTAAGAAAAACTTAATAAGCAAGTTAACTTGCCACTCGCCAATTATGCCTTTGAACCATGAAGATTTTATAATGACAGCAAATATGAAGATGGGTATTAAATACCAAGCGCCACTAATCAACATATTGAGGTAAATTGATAAATCCATTTATAAGCTCTTTAACGCCCTAATGTTAGTTAACAGCCTTGTGCTTACGAATGTCTCTAACCCATGTTGCGGAGCCATTTGTACGCTTCATTTCAAATAAATCTATTGCCGCGAACAGATCACTTAACTTTTTAAAACCATAGTTACGTTGATCAAAAGATGCATGGTTAGATATATGCTTGCCAATCGGCCCTAATTGCGCCCAACCATCGTCATCTTCAGATGCTTCAACTGCCTGACGTAACATGTTCATTAAGCGAGTATCACTTTTTATACTGGGTTTACGTTTTTGAGTTGGCTGCTCCGTTTGTTCCATATCATCAAGATACAAAAACTTGGAACAACTATTAACAAAGGCATTTGGTGCTTTCCTTTCCCCAAAACCGATCACTAATTTACCGTCTGCCAAAGCACGAGTTACTAAAGGTGTAAAATCACAGTCGGAAGAAACTAAACAAATAATATCTACATCTTTTGTGTTAAGCGTATCCATAACATCTATAACAAGCGCTATGTCTGTGGCATTTTTACCTTTAGTGAGATCAAATTGTTGGATAGGTTGAATTGCATATTCATGCAGAACGTCTTCCCATGCCTGAATACATGGACTCTTCCAATTACCATAGGCTTTGCGGATATTTACTACTCCATACCGTGCTAATTCAGATAGTATTACATCAATCTTTTTAGCAGGTGCGTTATCAGCATCAATGAAAAGTGCTATTTTTTCCTTGTCTTTCAAGTCAACATCCTTTTACTGTTACTCTACGAGTACATTTATGCCACAATCCACTTAGAATTTAAACTAATTCCAATGAAATCAATCATTTTAAAAGCAGAAAGAAATATTATTTAATATGTACAAGTACCAGATATTTGACACAACTAAGTAAGACTTACAAGTTTGGTGACGAAGAATCGTATTCTATCCCTAGAACGAAAAAGCCCGACTCTTTCGAATCGGGCTTTATCTAATATGGCGGTGAGATAGGGATTTGAACCCTAGAGGGGCTACAAACCCCTGCCGGTTTTCAAGACCGGTGCTTTCGACCACTCAGCCATCTCACCTAAAACTTGTTGTGCTTAACGTGTAGAGTCTGAACCCCGCACATAGTGCGGGGTTCAAGAATATGGCGGTGAGATAGGGATTTGAACCCTAGAGGGGCTACAAACCCCTGCCGGTTTTCAAGACCGGTGCTTTCGACCACTCAGCCATCTCACCTAAAACGCTACTGCGTTAAGACGGTGCGAATATTAATGTGTCACAAAACCGTTGTAAAGCATTAATTCAATCGAATACGACTGTTTGCTAAAAAAATATGCAATTCGCAGTAAATTAAAGCAATTTATTCAATTATTTCGTAATTCTTTGAAAAAAAATTAAGATTTTAATCATTTAGAATTAGCTATTACTTGACGAATGAACTTAATACTGTGTATTTTTACAGTTACTTTAGATCTTAATGGAACTGTAAATGGACCAAACAGAAAAATGCCGCTGCCCTTGGGTAGATACAAGCAAGCCGGATTATGTGCGTTACCACGATGAAGAATGGGGCGTACCTGTTTATGAAGATAAAAAACTATTCGAGTTTATTACGCTAGAGGGGGCACAGGCCGGGCTTAGCTGGTATACCATCTTGAAAAGAAGAGAAAGCTATCGGGAAGCGTTTTGTCAATTTGATGTAGAAAAAGTCGCCGCTTTAACCGATGATGATGTTGAACAATTAATGCAGGACAAGGGCATTATACGTAATCGCGCTAAAATCACTGCCACTATTAATAATGCTAAGCGTTTTATAGAAGTACAAAAAGAGTTTGGCTCTTTTAGTGATTACATGTGGTCATTCGTCAATGGTGAAACAATAATTAACAATATAGATGAACTATCTGACTACCCTTCTACTTCACCGGAATCAGACGCTTGGAGTAAAGACCTTAAAAAGCGTGGTTTTAAATTTGTTGGTTCAACAATATGTTATGCGCATATGCAAGCCTGCGGTATGGTAATGGACCATGCAATATCGTGTTACAGAAGAGATGAAGTTCTCAACTTATTATCACAAAAAACAACATAGCAATTTTTAAAAGTGCGTGTCATAATATGTCAAAGTTCTTGCTTATTTTTGAAATCGTAATAAAAATATGACTTGAACTCTGATAAGGTGACCTTATCTAATAAATATAATTAAAGTTCTTAGAGGAATGATTATGCAATCGAATTTGAGTTTTAATGCGGCACGTAGTTCTGCAATTGAAATCAATAAAGTTTTGAAAAACACTTATATGCTGTTGTCGATGACATTAGCATTTAGTGCGGTCACTGCTGGTATTTCAATGGCAATGGGCTTATCTCACTTAGCGGCGTTAGTAATGACTCTAGTCGCTTTTGGTTTATTATTTGTTGTACATAAGCAAGCTGACAAAGCAAATGGCATTTTTTGGATATTTGCATTTACTGGCTTAATGGGAGCTTCTTTAGGCCCAATGCTTAACTATTACGCTGGTCTTCCTGGTGGCGGTTCTTTGATTATGCAAGCGCTGGGTGGAACAGCACTAATCTTCTTTGCATTATCTGGTTATGCATTAACGTCTAAGAAAGATTTTTCTTTCATGGGTGGCTTTTTAATGGTTGGCTTAATCGTTGTAATTATTGCAGCAATAGCAAACATTTTCTTTGCCGTACCAGCTGTATCACTAGCGATTAGCGCTGCAATCATCATGATTATGTCTGGCTTAATCCTGTTTGATACTAGCCGTATCATCCATGGCGGTGAAACGAACTATATTCGTGCGACAGTATCACTTTACTTGAATATTTATAATATTTTCACAAGCCTACTTCACTTACTAGGCGCATTTGGCAGTGATGATTAATTTCTGCAACTAAATGATTTATAATAAAAGCCCCTTTTAAGGGGCTTTTTTATTATTGGTATTTGGAAAATTTGCAATGAAATTTGCCTTAATGGTAACAACAAAACCAACTGACCCGAAAACAGTCACCGCGATTAATATTGCGAATGCGATTGTCGCGCAAAAACATGAACTATTAGGCGTCTTTTTTTATCAAGAAGGTGTGTTGAATGCGAGTGAGTATTTGTGCATTCCAAATGATGAATATCAAACAACTAATGCATGGAGCGCGTTTACCGAATCTTCAGCAGTCCCTTTACACCTTTGTAGTACCGCTGCAGAAAAACACGGATTAATAGAAGAAACCGAACAAGAGGATTTTGAACACATATCCCCTGCTTTTCAAGTGTCAGGATTAGGCCAACTAGTTGAGCTAACGTCGAAGGCAGATAAGGTTATCAAGCTATGAATAATTCAATTGCACTGATAAATACTTGTGCGCCTTTAGGTAGTACAGAAATTAAGGATTCGATTGATGTCGCGATGATCATGGGCTCATACGAACAAGACGTGCACCTATATTTTATCGGTGACGGTGTTTATCAGTTAATGGCAAATCAGCAACCTGATCTTTTACAAGTAAAAGACGTATTTAAAACATTCGCTGCTTTTGAATTTTACGACATAGAACACTTATACGTGTGTGAAGAAAGCCTAATGGCCAGAGGGCTGACAGAAACATTTCATGTAGACGGTGTAGTTGTATTAAGCAAGGCAGAGTTGAAAGAGAGTATTCGTCAGCACAACACGTGTTTAAGGTTTTAGCATGACAATTCTACATTTATTACGAACATCACCATTTAGCAGTCATCAAATAGACAACATGTTATCGGTATTAAATGCTGACGACAAAATCGTGCTCATTGATGATGGCAGTTATCTAATAAACCATCAGCATCTGACAACTTGCATGGAAATAACTAATAGTGCAATTTGTGTCGTAGAATCACATATTCAAGCGCGCAACATTAAATTGCCCAATGGTATAGAAGCCATAAATTTTGAAACATTGACTGAGCTATTCACAAAATATCAGTCCACTATTACTTGGTAAACAGATTTATATGTATATTGAAGTAAACAACAAAAAGATTTCATTAGATAAGAATGGTTATTTGATTGACCATCTTGAATGGGATGAAGGCGTAGCAGTTGCGCTTGCCAATGAAGATAACGTGCAACTAACAGAATCTCATTGGGAGGTTATTAGATTTGTACGTCAGTTTTATTTAACGTACAACACTTCTCCTGCCATTAGAGCACTAACCAAAGCGATGAAAGCAGAATTTGGTGAGGAAAAAGCAAGTAGTCGATATTTATATCGGTTATTTACAGACGGACCCGCCAAGCAAGCAACAAAATATGCGGGCTTACCTAAACCCGCACGCTGTATCTAAGTTCACACAGTAATATTTATGTTATGTCCGCTGTTACCTACCGGCGGACTTACAGCTTGGGCACTTGTAGCCGATTGAATTAAGTTTAACGCCATTTCCCCTTCTAATTCTTGCTGATTCTTTGCAAGCTTAGCTGTTTTAACAGCATGAGCGGTTTCGGTATTTGTTTGTACACTATCATGGCTATTAATCGTTAAAGACATAAAACACTCCTCTAAAGTACGACGTTTTATTCAAAAAGTTATCGGCTGGAATTAAAAATACTTTAGTACAGTTTTCTTGCAGACACAAAAAAGGTGCCATTTGGCACCTTTCAGACTACTGACAAACCCCGTTATTTTATACGGGGTTTGTTTTTTATAAGCAGCCGTAGGCTGCGATCGCGATATTTTGCGATTAGAGCTTTTTTCCATTCTATTTGTTCTTATATGTTGGT
>NZ_JBQRUN010000023.1:0-40108 GCF_053485835.1 Thalassotalea fusca | reverse complement strand
GCTTGTCAGGAAAGTGATAACTTCACAAATTTCTTTGATGGAGAATGACTACAACAGCATCAATTTGCTTTGTTCTAACTTCCCTGACATAGCTCTGAACTGGTCAAATATTTATTTCACTTGGTATTATTGCTTACATTGCCAACCAGCAATCAGGATAATGGCTTAGCGAAGGTCAATAAAAAAACGCTGTTAACCGCGATTAACAGCGTTTGAGTTAAGCTAGCTTTGATGGGTAATACCAATCCGCATAAAGGATTGGTATAAAATTAAAACTGGTAGTTAAACTCTACCCCAAACATACGAGGTAAACCTCGGTTTGCAATAGGTGAGCCCACCGCCATCGCTTGTCCACCAATACCCAACAAATACTCTTCATCGAGTAAATTATCAACGTAAGCACTGATGCGATAACGGCCGTCTTCATCCAGCAATGAAATACGCGCATTCAAAAGGCCATAGCTATCAATGCGGTTATCATCAGTTAAACCTTTGACCTCACTCGGATTATATGGCAACACAGGCAGAGACGGCCCATCAATATCGGTTTGGCGCTCACTGGTGTACACCCAGTCTAAATGAAAGTTAATTAAGTGACTTTCTAGGCTAATTGTATGATCGGCGGCCAAATATACGTTATGTTTTGGCATGCCGGAAATTGGCTCACCTAGCAGTGAATCACTCTCCTCAACCGAGTCTTCCCATGGAAATAAGCCCCATTTAGTGTACTCAGTATCTAAATAACCATAATTAGCGCTTAAGATAAGTTGAGGCGTCACTTGCCATTGTGTTTCTAGCTCAATCCCTTGTCCTTTGGCATCGACATTTCGAAGGTTATATGTGGGTACGGTACCCGCAGGGCCGTCTAACTCATGCTGTTGCAAATCGTTGTAATCGTAATGAAATGCGGACAAATTAAACTTTAACTTTTGCTCAAACCAGAACGACTTCATCCCAACTTCTGTACTTTTAACAGTTTCTTCGTCTACTGGTGGTGCAAGGCCTAATGTGTTGTATCCGCCAGACTTAAAGCCCTCTGCATAACTTACATAAGTCATTAGTTGCGGCGTCCATTGATAGTCAAGTACGACCCTAGGGGTTAACTTGCTCCACTTATCGCTTTGTTGTGATTGTGTTGGTACTGAAAACGCCAAACCAATTGGAATATCCTCAACCCCCTGAAACGCCATATCGATGGTATTTTGATACTGCGTATTGATGTCAAAGATCTTCTTGTCGACGCTATATCTTAATCCGAGTGTTAAATCGAGCTTGTCAGTGAGGCTATAAGTACCGTCGCCATAAATCGCATAGCTTTTAGTCTGGCTACGATTTTGCGTAAACTCGTTGAAAGGACGCCCATAATTATTGAGCACCAAAATCCCTAGCACATGCTCTGGTTGCAGCGGTGTACCTGCCATTATTTCGGCAATGGTTTGTGCAGGTATAATCTGGCTAAAAAAGCCGGCCATACCTAATCCGGGTTGAATCGACGGTATCAACGATGGATCAACTCCCGCATTGGTTAACGCAAACCCATCTAACGTTTGAAAGTTAAAGTTCGCATGCGTATCCTGCGTCATGTCTTCATCAAAGTATGTCGCACCTAATGTCCACTTAAGTTGTTCTGTTGCGCCAGTTAGCCTAAATTCTTGCGAGAATTGTGACTGTTCTTCATCTAAAATACTGCCAAAGTACGCTCGGTCAAACGCACTGCCATCGTCTTCCATTGCGTTGTAACGCGTAAAATCTCGATATGCAGTAATTGAGGTAAACAGCATATTACCTACATCGTAGTTAACCTCTAAAGACAGCCCTCTTGCATCTCGGACTTCTTTGTTATCTTCCCAATCGGTTTCTACCGCGCCATATGGGTCGCCTGAACCATAAGCGGTATTCAGCGTTGCGGCAGGGCGAGAGTCTTGATCAATTTCAGAAATATCAAAGCGTAGAATCGCTTCTAAGTCGTCATTCACTTGCCATAGAATATCGTTGCGAAATGACCAATCATTGTTATTGCCAATTTTGTCTCGTTGCCCAACAACATCGACATAGCCCCCACGATAATTCCTCACCACACTCGTGCGCATCGCCACAGAATCGCTCAGCGGCGTATTGTAGCTCGCCTCTAGCTTGACTTTATCATAGTTGCCCAAGGTAAGTTGTAAACTGCCTTCAGTATCGTCAACTGGTCTCTTAGTTAAAATATTAACCGCGCCCGCAGCAGAGTTTCGACCAAACAATGTTCCCTGTGGACCTTTGAGCACTTCTACTCGCTCGATGTCGTTAAAGTTGAGATTAGAAGTACCGCGTCTCCCAACGTACACCCCATCAATATACACAGCAACCGCAGGATCTAATCCTATACCAAAGTCATTGGTCGTAATGCCACGAATATTAAACGTTGTTTGCGTTGCTGTAGCATTATTCGTCTCAAGCCCCGGCGTAAATAGCCCCAGATCATTGAGATTTTCAGCCCCTAGCTTGCGTAGTGTTTCATCGGAAAATGCCGATATGGCAATGGGTACCGCTTGAATACTTTCAACCCGACGTTGCGCACTCACTTCAATGACTTCAATTTCATTGTAGGTATTTTGCTGTGCTGCCTCTTGTGCCAACACGAGCTGTGGTGATAATGCTACGGCAATAGCGCTCGCTAATTTCCCTATGCGTAATAACGTTTTTTGTTTATTTCCTTTTTGAAAACCATACAGATTCACTTACTTCTCCCCAAAACTACGAATGCTGATTGTTGTTATTTTTTTAATTTAATATTGTTTTTTTATTGTGTTATGACGGTATCTTTATTTGACAAAATATTATCTTCTCGCACTTTGACATAAAGTTTTATAAAGCTAATTGAAACGACGATATAAACGAGTGCAGAGATCATTGCCATGTGGCGATATGCTTCAGGCAACTGCCAGACCACGGCGGCTGATGATAAAAATAAACGAATGCATTCTGCGAATAATGCATAGGGTCGACCGGCCTGTATCCAGCCAATAATGACAAGATTAATAGTGGCAGCGACGCAAAGTGTAAGATTGGTGAGTAGCGAATTTTGACCAGCGCCCAACAATAACCCAACAATTCCCAATAAAAACACAAGGTATTGGCAAGCTAAATATTGCTTTCTCGCATGTGAGATGTCGACATCATATTTAAGCTTATGCATCGTTTTAGTGGTTACGTACTTGCGCGGATAATCTTGCTTTACATCGTCTGGTCGCCAGCCCGGTGGCATAAACCAAACCTTAATTTTGTCGCGCCAGTTGCGTGTTCGCCACGCGTCTTGCCACAACAAGAGGTACACTTGAAAATTCGCCCACAAAGGGTTCCAACTTTTTAGCTGCTGGCTTACACCGTAAACCGTATTAATTTCGGATTTTTCAGCTTGAAATGAGTTGAACAGTTTATCCCAAAGAATTAAGACGCCGCCAAAGTTTTTGTCGATGTAATCTCGGTTAAGCGCATGATGCACGCGGTGGTGACTTGGCGTAACAAAAATGGCTTCAAACCAAGTCGGCATTTTGTCGACATGACGAGTGTGCACCCAAAACTGATAAATCAAATTAAGTGAGGCGCACGCAAGCAATAGCACAGGGCTAATACCTACGTACGCCAACGGGAGCACAATTACCCAACCCAAAAGGCTAGGCGTACTGGTTTGTCTTAGCGCAGTGGTGAGGTTGTATTCTTCACTCGAATGATGAACTACATGCGATCCCCACATAACGGAAACACGATGATTTAAGCGGTGTATCCAATAATACGCAAGGTCATATAGCACGAACGCAGTGAGCCAAAACCAAATATTGTCTTGGTTAAAAGTAAACAATGCGTAATTTTCGTATAAAAGGTAATACACCGAAAATGGAATTGCCGCCTTCAATATTCCCGTCACTCGACTAAAAATGCCAAGGTTTAACGAGTTTATTGCATCGTTGAAACGATAGTAGCCTGTACCACGATAGCGATCGACGGCAAGTTCAATAATAATCAGCAACAAGAAGAGCGGAATAGCCGCCAAGATAAAGTTCATGGTGAGTTCCTGTTTAAACGATACTGTTTACTGTACGGAGAACCATGCTAAAAATATTGACCATGAAACGACAACTATTGACCGTACAGACCATCTACTAGCAACGAGAAGGTATCAGGCGCTAACGGTGAAGCGGCATGAATAAACTATAAACTGACACTGTATCACTCTGAACTATCAGCGGTTCGAGGCAGTATTAGTTGCAATTATCGCTGTATTTACAACCCGATAATTTATACACTCATAGGTAATTGAATAAGGATACAATCAGGTTAGTATATGAAGAAAATCATCGCTATCGGTAGTGCATTTTTGAGTGCTTCGGCTTTCGCAGATACACATTATCAAGTGTCGTTCGACAACGCACCTCACCACGAAGCACAAGTATCGGTAACGTATACTAACCTTCAATCGCCATTACTCGAAGTGCAGATGAGCCGATCATCTCCAGGCCGATATGCACTGCATGAATTTGCCAAGAACGTATACAACGTTACCGCTGTTAATAGTGTTGGCCAACCGCTTCAGATCGAACGACCCAACCCATATCAGTGGCATGTGTCTGGCCATGATGGCGAAGTTACGATTACTTACACCTTGTTTGGTGACCGTGCCGATGGAACCTATACACAGATTGATCGTACACATGCTCACATGAATATTCCGGCAAGTTTTATGTGGGCAACAGGATTAGAGCAAGATCCAATCACGATAAAATTTCAACCTTTTGATTCCAAGTGGAAAGTAGCTACTCAATTACCTAAAGGCAAAGGACGCTATGAATTTACTGCACCTAATCTAGCGTACTTCATGGATAGTCCTATTGAGCTCAGCGATCATGATGTGCGTTCTTGGCAAGTGACTTCTCCTGATCAGAAAAGTTATACCATCAATTTAGCCGTGCACCATGATGGGATATCTGAAGATGTTGATAAATATGCTGACATGGCGAAGGCGGTTGTTGATGAACAGATTAAACTTTATGGTAGTGCGCCTTCGTTTGATTACGGTGAGTACACCTTTATCGCGTGTTATTTGCCTCATGTAAATAATGACGGCATGGAGCACAGAAACTCGACCATATTGACCAAAAGCATGTCATTAGACGAAGCAGAATATAGCCAACTGAGTACGCTATCGCATGAGTTCTTTCATGCATGGAATGTTGAACGCATCCGACCGCAAGACTTGGAACCATTCAATTTTAGTAGTCACAACATGTCACGCAACTTGTGGTTTGCCGAAGGGTTTACCACTTACTATGATCGTCTCATCATGCGCCGCGCACAACAGTCGACTATCGACGAATACCTGAAAACGGTCACAGCCATTGTTAACCAAGCACAACAGTACCCAGGACGCCTTTACTTTACGCCTGAAGGCGCGAGTATGTTAGCGACATTTACTGATGCCGGCACTTCTATCGACAAAACTAACTTCAGTAATATTTTCTTTAGTTACTATATCTATGGTCGCGCAATGGCATTAGCGCTCGATTTATCAATTCGCGCAGAATTTCCGGGAAAATCGCTAGACGACTACATGCGTGCTATGTGGCAAGATTTCGGCCAGCACGAAAAACCTTACACACGTGATGATCTAAAAAACACACTGGCAAAAGTATTGGACGACAGTCGGTTTGTGGACAAATTCTTCTCAGATCACATCTACGGGCAAACTAAGCCTGACTTTGAATCCTTGTTAGCCGCAGCTGGCATCGAGGTAAAACAAGCTGATACTGAAAGCGCATATGTAGGTCAAGTAAGCTTAAATTTTCATGGTGATGATGCGATAGTCAGCAAAGCAATCAAAGTGGGCTCGCCATTATATTTAGCAGGCGTTGAACGTGGTGATCAAATCGTTAAGCTAGGACGAAGAACCATCCGTTCGAATGACTTGTGGCGCAAGGCCTTAGCACAATTTAACGTGGGTGACAGTACAACCATCGAATACATTCAACGCGGCATTACTGTGACCAAGCAAATCACATTTATAGCCGACCCCAGCGTAAGATTAGAACGCAAGGAAGGGGAAGAATTATCAACACAACAACAGGCGTTTTTGACCAGCTGGCTAGGGGCTGAAAAGCTATAATTCAAGTTACTAGCATTGGCCGAAACTCTCATCGTAATTGCCTTGAGAGTTTCATACTGCTGGATTAAATATGACCATGAGTCACAATACTGTCATAGAATACTCATAGAATGACCACAGGGTAGTAAATTGGAAGAAGTCGTGAGATACAAACAAACTGAAATAGAACAGTTAACCTACCACTGTCGTGCTGAGTTGAGTAACGAACTTGATGAAACACTTAAATGGCGCTGGGATGATCGTTTTTCTGCCATGTTATCTGAATTTGCGCAGAACCGCTCAGATGGTGTATTAGCGAGTTTACGTGAACGATTCCCCCACGAGTGGGACAAAACATCAATTCGCTTCATGCCTTCAGCCCTAAAAATGCAATTAGGAGACCTAAGTCGACTAACGAAAGAACAAAAGTTGTTTACGTTGCCGGCACACGAACAAACACCAGCAATTGTCGCAATTTGGTGGCCATGGGGTCACGGCGGTACTTATTCACTACGTGTTAAGTTACTTGACGAAACTTACCAATACGTTGAGGCTGCCAACGAACCCTCAAGTATATTTGACAAACTTCGCCAATTTTTTGGTTAACAATTTACAGGTTCACTGAAAATGTATCGCCAGCACCATTCAGGCGACGATAAAATCGGCAATATCAGATTGCGCAATGCGCTGACATAGTGCGCGGTACTTATCAACCACTCACTGCGAACGCTTAACCTAAGCTTGATCGAGCCAATATAGCGCCCTATTCGCCATTTTTGGGTGCTCCGCAATTGTCATTACAACGGAGCGTTTTTCGTACAACCCTTAACAACCGAATTCACTAATTTTGTTTAACCATTTAATTTGCAATGATATTTTTCAAAGGCTGCGTAAATAGTCGACGCAATGGCAGATATGTCGAACTGATGAGTATCGTAGCAACGAACAACAACGTAAACAGCAGGCCCGTACTTAAATATCGCATCGCAATAACCTCGGGTAACACCATATCTACCGAATAAAGTACGAATCCACAGAAAACTGATAATCCAACGCCAATCATGGCAGTGATAGTATTTTCCGAGACTAACTGTTGCACAATTGTGGCCCTTCTAGCGCCTACCGCCATACGTATAGCGAGTTCATTTTGTCGCATTTGGCTCGTCATGTTAAACACTCCGTAAAGTCCAATCGCCGACAAGAAGATCGTAATCAATGTAATTGCCAATGCGCTATAAATCGTCACTTTACTAAGTAGTAGTCGGTTATCACGGTTCTCAGTCAGGGACTCATAACTAAACAGCGCCAGCTGCGGATCCACTTGCTTTATCGTCTGTATAAGTAGGTCACGAGGTAGTGCCTGCCCGTCATGCGTTTGTACAATCATCATGTTGCGTGAAGGTAAAGATAGTACATACATGCGCGGCGAACTCTCTCGTTCACCCGGTACCAAGATATCTTTAACAATGCCAATCACTCTTAATCCGTTGGTGTAGGTGTAGCCAATAACATCGCCTTCGCTAGCTAATATGTTGGCAAGTGACTGATTGACCACCGCAAGACGTTCGCTCCCCTCAAATTCTTGTTGCGTAAAATCATCTCCGTCAACAAATTCATATTCCATCAGTGAAAAATATCGATGGTCAACCGGCTTAGTCCGCCACGAATGGCTCTTGTTGGTAGAAATGCTGGTCATACCGCTCGTAAAAAACGACGATGGCCTCAGTGCCTGACTAACATCGACCACCATCGGCAAAGATTTCAATTCGGTTATAACGTTTTTCATTACGTCACTGCGCAATGAAGCATTGGCATCAGGCAATGCCAATACGGCAAATGAGCGGTTATCAGGCTGATAACCAAGCGGCTTGTTAAGTAGTGCTATTCCATCAAGTACGAGTGAGATATTGATAAACAACAACAAACTAGCAATCGCCACCTGCGAACTAATCATTGCTTTTCTCACACGCGCTGATACTTGTATGCTCGTACCTTTACCACTTCCAGATAGGTATTGTTGCAGTTTGCGATAATTAATAGCACGCGCCGAAATGGCCGATAACCCAATTGCAACAACCAACGCAACCAATAAGGAAATAGCCATTACTTCACAATAAATTGATAACTCATTCGCTCGTGGGAAATAGTCGGTAAGTATGTTTGCTATCCATGGCAACAATGTGAACGATGCAACTACCGCGACACCACTGGCAATGCTCATTAGTAAAAAGGCTTGCGTGAATATTTGCAATGCAATATGTCGTTTAGTGGCACCAACAGCTGCGGCTATCGCCATGTTTTGACTCTGAGACGATTGCTGTGCAGTGAATAAGTTGGCGATGTTAATAAAGGATATAAGTACTAGGCCGACCACTCCTACAGCCAGTAATCTAAGACTCTCCTGTGCTGGTCCAGTAACTACATCTTGCAACGAATGAAGTGACAAACGTACTGACCAGCCTTTGAAAAAGTTTTCGCTCGCCACTTGCTGCTGCCATTTGCCATTGATCAGTGTTGTGATGTGCTGATTGGCCTGAGTAACTGACAAGGTATCTTTGAATTTCCCAATAAACTTCAACCCGCTATCGTCATTACCCCAACTTTGTCGATCTCGTTCACTCACCGAATTAAAGTCCCACGGAATGTACAGGCCAACGTTGCTCCACGCACCCAGTAGTTTTGGCGCTTGATAGTATTGAGATAGCACTCCGACAACTTGATAAGATCTCCCACCAAAGGTAATCGACTGACCAATGATATTGGTGTTGCTGGCAAAGTTATCTCGCCAATTATCGTATGTTAGGATAGCGACAGGATTGTAACTATTAAGTTGTTCTGTTGCTTCAAATGAGCGCCCTAGCAACATCTCGGCAGGAAACAATGAAAACCATTCAGGTGTCACATAACTTATCTCTACCATAGGTTGTTCTGAATGTGACGTGACGACATCGGCATCAAAATAGGCCATGGTTCCGTTATCTAAAACCGATTGATTTTCATATAAATATGCCAGATTGGGATAAATAAATGCGTTTCCGTCAATTTCTTGAGAATCATTTATAAGTTGATGCTCTACTATCGTCAGTTGGTCTGCATTAGGATACGGCAACGGCTTGTAAAACACCGTATACATGAGTGTGCTTACCAGCATAAACGCAGTTAACGCGAGACTCATTGTTAGGATAACGGTAGCCGTAAACCCTTTCTTGTGCGCAAGTTCCGCACACGTTTGACGAATAAAAAATAAATACATTGCCATTAGCTACCCCTTCAAACTATGACTTATGGGTTGGTTAATAATCGCCCTTACAGGTAGATAGCTGGATATAGCGCCAATGCTCACACAAGATGCAACGGTGCAAAATACAGCCAGCAGTATGTGAGAAGCATTCAGGTTGGGTAAGATATATCCTTGCCAGGGGCTTAATAAGCCGATGATTAGCGCAGAAAGTGTAATTCCAGCGATAACAGGTTTTCCGTTGTCTACTAAAGCAAGTCGAATAATATCAACGCGCTTAGCCCCTAGTGAGAACCTTGTACCAAACTCCCGTTTGCGCATTTGACTGCTATATTCAAGGACACCATACAAGCCAATGCCCGCCAAAAATACCGTGAGAATTGTCAAAACAATTGAAATCACTAAACTGGTATATTCCGCAAATAACAAACGATCGTGATCGCTTTTCAATTCACTATAAGAAAACAGGGTGAACTGTGATGTTGCCTGTTCAATAAACTGCAGCATAGCCGCTTTGCTTAACTGATGCCCTGCTTTAAATTGCACGATAAATACTGGACGCTCGCCTCGATCAGGTGTATAGCGCATCGGCGGCACATGTAACTCATTAGGTTTTTTCGTGCCTTTCACAACACCGATGATTGTATGGTGACGCCCCCAAAACTGCATTTGTTTACCAATAACAGTGCCAGATGGCGAAAGTTGCTGAGCTAATACATCGTTGACTATGACCACGCTATCCCTAGCTCTTATTTGATCACGAGTAAAGTTATCTCCCTCAATAAGTGGCTGATCAAGCACTGAAAAATATTCTTCATCAATGAATTTGGCCTGTGGTGAAAATTGTTCATTACTGTCGACCATGACAAAAGGGAATGTTCCCGACCAAATCAATGGCGAAAGGGACTGGCTAACCTGTGCTACCGCGGGGTGCATCTGCAAGGCGCTTTTGAATTCGTCCAAAGACTGACGTGTTGTTGCTTTATCCATTAACGTCGGATTTTGCGCAGTCAAACGCAATTGCCATCTGTCGTCTAACGACAATGTAGAGGGTGCTATTACTGATTGTATCGCTGACTGCATTATGTTGATGTTGACGAACAATAATAGGCTCGCAATGCTCACCTGGCTAATAATCAGGTTGCGACGTGTCCGTTGCGATATTTGGGCACTTACACCTTTACCACTACTGGCCAAAGCCGAATTTAGCTGGCGGTAATTGACCACTCGCGCACATAAAAACGTAAAGATCGCACTAACCACAAGCAATATGGATAACGTAAGCAGGACATTTGAACTTCCTATCATTAACTCGTTAGCTCTAGGCATTAGGTCCGCAAGATAGATTTGCACAACTTGAAAGCCCGCGGCGGTAGTCATTAGGCTAACAGGTAATGTAAAGAACATGATGACAAGAATTTCAGCGAGTATTGCTTGTTTAATATGCTTTGGCCTCGCACCAAGCGCCGCTTGAATTGATAGACTAAAGTGCTGCTCAATCGTTCGAGCTAATAACAAATTGGTAGTGTTTGCAATGCAAATCACGAATAGACCTAAACAGGCTAAAGACGTCATATAAATGAGCATTGATTGGTCACCATATATGGCTGTTTGCAATGCAATGGCATTTAAAGAGAGCGACCAACCATCATAGCCTGATACGTTTGCCACTTGCATCGTCCAAGCCTCATTTAGCAAGCTATTGAGCATCGCAGCCTGATTATTCTTTTTGTCTGGAGGTGACATAAACAATATGCGTACAGCTTCATCTGGATCTTGCCAGTTCTGCCACCCCATTTGTTTACTCCAATTAAGGTTCCAATTTAGCCATACGTCAACGTCACGCCCTATATCAAAAATTTCCGGATCACGATAACTTGCCTCCATCACACCAACGATTTTGTGATTTATGCCGCGAATGGTGATTGACTCACCTATGACTTCTCTTTGCCCAGCAAAGTGCGATTGCCATAATTGGTAACTAATCAAAGCTTGTGGCGTTACATCATCTAGCGATTTGCCCATCTGTGGTAAATCACCAATGTGCACACCAACATCTAGCATTTGAAACCAGTTATCAGTGACATAGTTGGTCTCAACCGCGGGCTGACTTGGCAGCGAGGTTATAACGTCTGTGATGTTATAACTCAGCGCAATGTCGGCATCTGACGAACGTTGTTTATACAAGTATTCAGCCTGTTCATGCGCAATCCCTTTTGATTGCGGCTGACTCATATCGTCCAGCCATGTGGCTGTTAATAGGTGGAGTTGTTGATGCTTAGGGAAACTGAGTGGGTGATAAACCATCAAGTACACTAACGTCAACGCACAAACCAGCGCGCCTAGTGTCAAACCAATAGATGATGTCATATTAAACAGCAACCCTGGTCGGTGTTTGAGACCATGCCACGCGTGCTGAATTTGTCTTATAAATAAATACATTTCTACAATGCCAATCGATCGAATATTTGAGTAAGTTAGCTTGCTAACTGTGCTTGCGGAGCGCCAAGAATAGTGCCGTCAAGCAAGCGTATTTGCGTGCTGGCCATATCTGCATAACGCGGATCGTGGGTCACCATACAAATAGTCGTACCTTGTTTGTTCAATTCAGCTAATACATCCATCACCATATCCCCGCTTTTCGAGTCAAGGTTACCCGTAGGTTCGTCGACAAGTAACACCGTAGGTTGCGCAACCAGCGCTCTGGCAATTGCAACACGTTGCTGCTGTCCACCTGACAATTGATTAGGACGGTGATTTGTACGATGGCTTAAACCAACCTGCTCTAAACAAGCAATCACGCGTTGTTGGATTTCGCTGCTAGTTGGCTTGTTATCGTTATAACGAAGTGGCAAAGCGACATTGTCAAACACCGACAGTTCGTCAATCAAATTAAACGATTGAAAGATAAACCCAATTTTTTCATTGCGAATCTTGGCCGCCTGATCGAGGTTCAAACTTGTGACGTCGACACCGTCAATCTTGTATACACCACTCGTTGCAACATCCAACAACCCCATAATCGACAATAGTGTCGATTTACCACAGCCAGATGGGCCAGAAATAGCGACATAATCTCCTTCATAAATTGATAAGTTCACGTTTTTTAAAGCGTGAGTTTCCATTTCTTCAGTTTCGAAAACCTTTGCAATGTTTTGCATGTCCAATACTTGCTTTTTCATTCTAATCTTTCCTGTGTTCATTTAACTTTGTCTGGCACTTGAATGTGTTATCAGATTCAACGCACTTTTATTTCGTTTGTATACCGCTTGATCAATTGAGTGATATGTTTTCAGCTTTGTAGTTCGACAAATCACTAATAATTAACGTATCGCTTTCGGTCACACCTTGTACAATTTGGATGAACTTCCCTGCTTTTTCGCCAAATTTGATTGCCACCTGTGATGCACTATCACCCGTTGGTGTAATTCGATAAAAATTTCCTTCGCTTTTTGCATGTGTATTTGCAGGACGTTGCACATAGAGTACATCGGTTAACGACTTAGAAATAATCTCTGCATCGACGTTTTGCTGCAAGCGAGCACTTGTCGGCAATTCGTTCGGCAATGAGATTTCTACTTCTACTGTATTATTCGACACGATTGGGTCGATACGTACCACTTGTCCTTCCACAACGTCTAGTCGCGTATCAACTAGTGCCTTTTGACCAATCATCACAAGACTCGCCTGGCTTTGCGGTACTCTTACTAATGCAATGAGCTCACTAGTACTCCCAATTAGTGCCACTTCTTGACCCGCATTCAAACTCTGTCCCAAAGAAACAGATAGGTGCTGCAATACACCATCGATACCAGCTTTGATCATTAATTTATCAACCCGATCTTGTGCAACGGCTAACATACCGCGTTGCTGACTTACTCTGTCATTGGCGATATTGATTGCCTCAATGTGAACGCTGGTCAGTTGCGCATTTTGTTCTTTGAATAGTGCGATACGTCTCGCTAATTGACTTTCGCGCAAGACACTTTCTTTAAATGTGAGTTCTGAAACAATTCCCTGCTCTACTAACTGCGCTTCCGCATTCTTTTTAAGCAGTGCACTTTCATGCAGTGCTGCCAATTCAGCAAGCCTAGCCTTTTCCTGCAAAAGTTCTCGTTTATGATTCACTTTCAGCTGCCTAAGATTGGCCAAAGCCTGTGATAACTCTTGCTCAGCACTCGTTTTTGCTTGTTCCAACTCAGGATTAGCAAGTTTTACTATGATGCTATCAGCCGTCACCACTGCCCCAGGCTTTAATACGATCTCTTGAACAGTCGCCTGAGAAAATGCAGTCAGCAACTGTAGCTTGTCAGTTGTTAGACTGCCATAACCCGTCACCGTGACATCAATATCACCGCGTTTTACCTCCGTGATCAGCAAGTCTTTTTTAGACAGCGTTACCTGTGTTACTGATTGACGAATAACCAATAGAATCGCAACTATCACCACAATTAATACACTGCCAACCACCCATTTTTGATTTAATATCGAGCGGGGTTTGGCATGCTTTACAACATCCATAGCTTTCTCATGTTTACACAACTTAACCATGTTAAAGCGATTGCCATGCCAAACACATTAAACCTTTTAAAACAACAATTAAGAAAGAAAGCGGTGTCATCTTTATCGCACAATTCCCGAAAACGGACTTAAACCATTCCCATTTTCGGACTGCTTTATTGACAGCTTATTGCAGGTGTTATCCTAGATTTAGAGAATAACGTTAATAAGAGGAAACAACGTAACGCGCTATATGGTGAAAAATTAACAAACACTACTCTCTGTTGTCGAAAAGTGCCAAGACCTAACCATACAATTGTTTAGCGCTGCGTATAGCTATGAACTAGACTACCTGCCATTAGGCGGCATGCGTCGAGTGAGGTAAAATAATCATTGCCGTCGCACCACCTTGCTCGTTGTTAGTCATTTCGAGTACCCCATTGTGCTGCTCGACGACATTGCGGCAAAAATTCAATCCTATACCCTGACCATCAGTTTTGGTGGTATACAATGGGACGAATACATTATCAAGGTTGGCAAAACCGTGTCCGTCATCGCTAATTTCGATAATAGTAAATGCTTCCTGATCAGTGAGCGCTATTGATACTTTGCTGGCTTCTGCTTCGTAGGCGTTTTTGATTAAATTGATTAGCACTTGTTCTAAGAAGTTTGCATCCCCCCAAAAGCGTTCAACTGCCAAATCTAACTCAAATGACAGAGCTTTACCTTGTTCATGTTCGCCTTTAAATAATGTCGTAATGGCCTGAACGAGTTCGCTAGCATTAATCCAACCGCAACATAGTGCATATTTTTGGGATAAAGACGAATAACGCTCAACAAACCGTTGTAAATGCTGACATCGTTCAGTGATCACGGTTAATGCCTGCTTCTCACGTGGCGATTTGCTTCTATCGGCCAAAGACTCTGCCATAGATGAAACTGGCGTCAGCGAATTTCTAATTTCATGGCTTAATACACGTATCAATTGTTGCCATGCCTCGAGCTGATGCTTTCTGAGCGCAGATTCTATGTTAATACATACAAATAATTGGTAGGTTTGTCCCTCGTTAATGAAGTCACTATGTCGGATCTGCCATTTGCTCTGCTTGCCAGAGTCTTTAAAACCCCAGTTTCCCCTCAACAATGTCAACCCTAATCGTTCAGGCGTGAAATGACGATAGACTTGCCAAGGCTGACCAAATAAGTGCTCAAACGCATCATTACTCGATGTAAGTTGCTGCTTTTGATTAAATACAAGTACTGGTGTATCCAATTGAGCGATTAGCTGATATACCAGAAATGCATGCTGATCATAGCGTGACTTTTGGTGTTGTAAGTATTCACTTAGCTGTCGCAGTTGTTGGTGAAATTCGGCGACTTTTCCTTCACGAAAACTCGATTTAGCAAACTGATTATAGTCCTCATTAGCAATTGCATCTAAGTGCAATGTCGCACGATTAAACGCTTGTAACACTTTGCGGCGAAAAGACAAAATGAACCTTGCTAGCATTACAATAACAAATAGACAGGCAATGATATTCCACGCCACTGGCACTGCGTAAAACCAACACAATGCAGCAACAAGTGAAACGATGATTGTACTTAGTAACAGCAAGTGAAAACTGATATATCGCTCTAGCGATATCGGATTAGCTGAGGCCATATTTTTCCAGTCGTCTATACATGGAAGACTTAGTTAATCCAACGAGTTTAGCTGCATTAGCAACATGATTATCCGTTTGTATTAACGCTTGTTTTAATAAATTAACTTCTGCCTCGGCCAACGTCATCATGGGCAGTGTATTTTCAAGAGTTGAAGCATTCGCTACAGAGGATATGTGTAAGTCTTCAGCTTCAATAGTGTCAGACGATGCCAACAATACCGCACGTTCAATCAAGTGCCTCATCTCTCTGACATTGCCAGGCCAAGCATATGATTTTATTGCGCTTTGAGCTGACGTACTCAGACCGTTAACATTGCGCTGGTAACGGCGTGCGAAGCCTTGAATAAGATAATCTGCTAGCGGCAATAAATCACTTTTTCGTGCTCTTAACGGCGGGATATCCAATTCGATAGTATTTAACCTAAAATACAAATCTTGCCTAAAGTCGCCTTGTGAAATGAGACTAGCTAAGTCAGCATTGGTTGCGCTAACGATTCGTACGTCCGCTTTCATCGTTTTGTTCGAGCCAACCGCTTCGTATTCACCAGACTCTAGCACCCGTAACAACTTGTTTTGCTGAGAAACAGGAATGTTTGAGATCTCATCTAAGAATAATGTTCCACCTTTGGCTAATTCAAATCGTCCAATACGATCGGCTTTTGCATCGGTAAATGCCCCTTTTTTATGCCCAAACATTTCACTTTCGAACAAAGTCTCAGTGATCGCGCCCATGTTTACCGAAACAAATGTTCCGTCATTCCGGCCTGATAGTCGATGAAGATAATGCGCACATTCAGACTTACCTGTACCATTCTCACCCGTAAATAAAACCGAAACATCCGTATCGGCAACTGCCTCTATTTTTTTGAACAGACCAGTCATTGCGGTTGACTGCCACACGTAGTGCTCATCACCACTATCATTAAACAATTGCTTGTATTTCGCATTTTCTTGCTGAAGTGATTGAATGGACAATTGCTGCTCAATCGCATGTAGCATTTGCTTGTTACGCCACGGTTTTTCAATGAAATCGCTGGCGCCAGCCTTCATTGCCTGCACAACAAGTTCTGTATTTGTCCATGCTGTCATTGCGACCACGGGGATCGCGATCTCGCTTTCTTTCAGCCACCTTAAGAAACCAAGACCTTCTTCGCCAGAAGTCGTATCTAGCGTAAAATTCATATCAAGCACTATTACATCTATGGCTTCTTGCTTGATCACCACCTGTGCCATTTGCGGATTATCTGCTTCAAAAATAGTGTAGCCATTATCTTCAAGTAATAACGCCAGACTAAGCCGAATATCACTGCGATCATCAACGACGAGTATGTTTGCCAAGTGCTTTCCCATTATCGGACAAATGTATTTTGTCGTTCAAGTTACTGCAATTTACAGGTACGAATCAACCATCAATCGCTTTTTACTATCATTACAATCTAATCATTCAATTTTATTAATCAACCTACTGAGATTAACATTGGTTTCGTAATCAACGATATGAATATCTGCACAAGCTGATATTCAAACAAAATATAAATATGAGGAACACGAAATGACTCAATCAATTATCAATACCAAAATATTACCATTCAACGCGACCGCTTTTCATAACGGTGAGTTTGTTGAAGTAAGTGAACAAGACCTAGAAAATAAGTGGTCTGTGGTTTTCTTTTACCCTGCTGATTTCACATTTGTCTGTCCAACCGAATTAGGTGACATGGCAGACTATTATGAACAACTTCAGTCTATGGGCGTTGAGGTGTACTCAGTGTCGACAGACACACACTTTACCCACAAGGCATGGCATGACGCTTCAGACACTATTAGTAAAATTAAATTCCCGATGATTGGCGACCCAACGGGCAAGATTTCTCGCAATTTTGGTGTGATGATTGAAGAAGAAGGCTTAGCACTTCGCGGCACCTTTGTAATTAACCCAGAAGGTGAAATAAAGATTGCGGAAGTTCACGACCTTGGCATTGGCCGCTCAGCTGCTGAGCTACTGAGAAAAATTCAGGCTGCGCAGTATGTTGCAGAGCATGACGGTGAAGTATGTCCTGCGGCGTGGACGCCAGGCGAAGAAACATTAGCACCGTCTTTAGATTTAGTCGGCAAAATCTAATCGTTGGCCACTTAACTTTAAGGTCTGCGATGAATCTATCGCAGACCACTTATTCTCCATCGAGTAATCGCAATAAATAACGGGAAATAACGATGTTAGACCAAGCACTTATTAAACAGCTAGATACCTATTTAACCAAACTGACCTTGCCAATCACGTTAAGCATTGCAGTAGATGAGAGCAAGAAATCAAAAGAATTATTAACACTGGCACAGCAAATTACTTCACTGTCACCACTCATTAGTTTGGAAAGTTCTACTGACCAAAACGCCCGTATTCCATCTCTCACCGTGATAGGCGAAAAAGGCAGTAACATTAGTTTTGCCGGTGTTCCTTTAGGTCATGAATTTACTTCGCTAGTTTTAGCACTGCTCCACAGCGGAGGTCATCCAATCAAGATATCTGAAGACGACATAGCCCAAGTGCGTTCATTACAAGGAAGCTTTCATTTTGAGACTTATGTGTCATTGAGCTGTCAAAACTGTCCTGATGTTGTTCAAGCGCTCAATATGATGGCTGTGCTAAATTCGAACATTACACATACAATGGTTGACGGTGCATTGTTTGAAGACGAGGTATCAAAACGCAATATCATGTCAGTACCCAGTGTTTTCTTAAATGGACAGTCATTTGCCCAAGGTAGGATCTCTTTAGCCGAGGTTCTTAAGAAAGTAGACAAGAACGCGGCGGCTAAACAAGCTCAGGTACTCAATACTAAAGATATCTTTGATGTATTGGTAGTAGGCGGTGGACCCGCGGGCGCCTCAGCCGCGGTATATGCAGCAAGAAAAGGTATTAAAACAGGCATAGTCGCTGATAGATTTGGCGGCCAGGTACTTGATACTGTTGGTATTGAAAACTTTATTTCAGTTAAGGCGACCGAAGGACCGAAGCTCGTAGCACAACTTGAAGAGCACGTAAGAGACTACGAAGTCGACATAATGACTGACCAACTCGCCAAAAGTATAAGACGAGATGAATTGATTCATATCGAACTCGAAAGTGGCGCGACCCTATCAAGCAAAAGCGTAATTCTAGCGACAGGCGCACGCTGGCGACAAATGAACGTACCGGGAGAAATCGAGTATAAAGGTGCTGGGGTCGCTTATTGTCCACATTGTGACGGGCCACTATTTAAGAACAAACGTGTGGCCGTAATCGGCGGTGGAAACTCTGGCATCGAGGCGGCAATCGACCTCGCGGGAATTGTTGAACACGTGACAGTATTGGAGTTTGACAGCAAATTACGAGCCGACGCTGTGCTCCAGAAAAAAGCGCGTTCACTCGCCAATGTTGACATTATCACTAACGCAATGACCACAGAAGTCGTTGGCGACGGCGATAAAGTAACAGGTTTGACTTATCAAAATAGAGAAACAGGCGAACATCTGCAGTTGGCACTCGCGGGAATATTTGTCCAGATAGGGCTAGTGCCTAACACTGAGTGGCTAAATGATGCCATTGACGTTAGTGAACGTGGTGAAATCATTACTTCCTCGCGTGGTGAAACCTCTATGGCGGGCGTATTTGCTGCGGGTGACGTGACCAATTCCCCGTTTAAGCAAATTATTATTGCGATGGGAGATGGAGCCAATGCTAGTTTAGGTGCTTTCGACTACTTGATACGTCAGGACGTTTCAGCAGAAAAAGCCGCCTAAGTGTTAGCCCCAAGTTCTAATTGCGAATAAACTTGTTGGCTATAGTCGATCAGAGATTGATAAAAGCCTAGTAGTCGCTCATCAATCTCTTGTGGGTTAGCCAGATACCAAGCTAACCCATCTGCTAAAGGCGGTTTTGAAGACAATCGATTAGCAGTACGCGCCAGTGCCAGTTTAACGGATTTCACTTGCCGGTAGCTTTCAAGCCAATTACCTTCAATCATTCGCCCACTTACCTCTTGAAAACGTGAAGGCAAGTGCTCACGTTCGCTTGCTAATTCACGATAAACCTTCAAACTGAACTGCGCTAGTGATTCGTCATGAAAACGCTCAAAATGCTTCGCGACGACATGATCAGCAATAATATCGACAATAATCCCGCCATAGCGACGAAGCTCAGCTAGCTCTACACGGCAAGTTTTAATCGCAGGATGTTGATCTGTATAAACATCAATTTTGCGATGAAGCTTGATACCAAGCTGCCATGAAACAGGCAAACGAGTAATATCAATGCCCTTAGTGAAATCACCAAGCAAATTGCCTGTAATGGAGCTTTGTGTGACGTTAGCTAAATGCGCGTGGGCGAGAAAATTCATATTTGAGTTAAAAGTTGATCAGATTGTAGCATTTCTTCCTGCAACCATTGATTAAACAACTGAATACGTTGAATTCTTGGTGATTGAGGGTCGTATGCCAAATAACGGCGTAATGTTTCAGGATGCTGAATCTTGAACGGAAAGATCAGCTGCCCCGTCATGATATAGGGCGAAAACAATACGCCAGCAGCCAAAGTTACACCATGCCCGCTCAGTGCCGCGCTCAGTGCCATGTCACCAGAAGTAACCATAGATGACAGCTTGTTCTTACGACACTCAGTCACACCAGCTACTTCAAACCACTTTTCCCAAGTAATATCACGTTCGTTAGCTAAACTTACCAAACGGCAATTGAGCAAATCACGCGGATGAGACAATGTCATTCGTTGCTTTAATTCTGGGCTGCAAACCGGATAAACATAATCTTCGCCAAAAGGTTCACAAACAAGCGTGCCTCCTGCATTGAGTCGCTCGATTGGACCAAACCGGATCGCCAAGTCTAAGTGTTTCTTCTTTAGGTCCTCCACTTGATTAGAGCCCAAAATATTGACATTGATGTCAGGATACTGCGCAGAAAACTTATACAATCTTGGCATGATCCAAGACGTCGCAAAAGCGTGTGTTGACGTAACCGTTAAATCACCAGGGATCCCTTCTAATTGAATGCGATTTAACCCTTGAACGATATGTTCAAATCCTTGACGGCACGCGTTAAATAACGTCTCGCCATGTTGCGTCAATAGCATTTGCCGCCCATGGCGAACAAACAACTTGATATCCAGCGCGTTTTCAAGCGTGCGCATTTGCTGGCTAATTGCCGCCTGAGAAACAAACAACTCTTCCGCTGCCGCACTATAGCTCTGATGTCGGGCTGCACTTTCAAAACAATGAAGAGCATTTAAATACTTTAGCCGTTTGTCCATGGGTGCCAATGAATAAGTTTTACTTATATTAAAGTTAATATTTGATCGTTGGCTTGTCTAGCCTAGCTACGCAAAAATATACCTAAGTTAGAAAATAAGCATGAGGATAAATTAATGAATAGCCCAAATTTAACACTATACAATGAAAAAGAATCTAAGGTTTCATGTGAAACAGTTGATAAAACAAACAGACAACAAATGAAAATGATAAGAATTGAGGCTTGGCTTCAACGCATTTCTAATAAGCTGGACTTATCTTATGTTGTACGTCAAAAATAGTACGAGATTGCAGGCCAACACCTATTCGATGTCGGCCTGTAACGTCGCTATTCATCTTGTGAACGACCGCCAAGGCTAGGTGCATGTTGAATAATGCGATCAGCCAATCGCGAAAACGGTAAACTCTGTATCCACACCGTACCATGACCGCTGAGAGTCGCTAGAAACAGTCCTTCTCCGCCAAAAAACATGCTTTTCAGCCCAGACGCCATTTCAATGTCATAGCTAATACCTTCACTAAATGCGACTAAACAGCCTGTATCAAGCTTTAGTGTTTCACCGTTTAAGCGCTTCTCAACGACTGTACCACCAGCATGAACAAACGCTTTGCCATCGCCAACTAGGTGTTGAAGAATAAAGCCCTCACCACCAAAAAAACCACTCCCTAACTTTTTGTTAAATGCGATGTCAATTTTCGTCCCTAATGCTGCACACAAAAATGCATCCTTTTGACAAATAACACTACCACCCTGCTCAGCAAGATCGATAGGAATAATTGAACCTGGATAGGGCGCTGCAAATGCGACCCGATGTTTTTGATAGCCATTGTTGGTAAAATGCGTCATGAAAACAGATTCTCCGGTTAACATGCGCTTGCCAGCAGAGAATAACTTACCCATAAGCCCCTGTTCTGCATCAGAGCCATCGCCCATTTTGGTTTCGAATTCTATGCCTTCTTCCATATAATTCATCGCGCCAGCCTCCGCTATCACTGACTCTTGCGGATCTAACTCTACTTCTACCATTTGCATTGAATGACCGATAATTTCGTAATCAATCTCATGACTTGTCATAGCTGTTTCCTTTTTTCGTAACATTTTTATTTGCTTAACTATGACATAGTTTTTTGTTCAGCGAATATTCATCAATATTTATTTACAATCTTTCTATAGTGGCCTTGAAGAAGAATGTAAAAACTACGGTCAAATACCTTGGTCTATTACTTATCGGTAAAATAATGCTAGTATCTGACCCAACTTAAAACTTTATAATAGTGAGCTTAATCAAAATGAAAAAATTGCTAATTGCGCTTGTTGCGATCATCGCATTACCATTGACTGTTCATGCAACAAAATGGGAAGAAGGTAAACATTACACAGTAGTTCCTGGCCAACCAACTAATACGCCAGAATTGAGAGAGTACTTTTCATATTACTGCCCTGCTTGTCGTAGCTTTGAATCATTGCTACCTGAAGTAACTAAAGCAATTCCTGACAATGCAAAGTTTGTTAAAACACACGCAGATTACATGCAGTTTACATCACAAGAAATTCAATACATGATTGCGCAAGCGAAACTTGTAGCGGATAAGACTGGGCTTGAGAAACCATTTAGCGGTGCTTTATTCAACCACATTCAAACTGAACGCAAGAAAATTGACTCACTTGAAGATTTAGAAGCAATCTATGTAAAAGTTGGTGGTGACGCGAAGAAGTTCCAACAAGGGATGAAGAGCTTTTCTGTGATTAGCCAAGCTAAGCGAGATAAGAAAAATCAAGACCGATTACATCAAGGTCGCTACATTTCAGGCGTTCCAGCATTTGTGGTAAACGGTAAATATACGATTAATGTTCGCTCACTCGACAACAAGAACTTTGTCGAAGAGTTCAAAGCACTCGTAAGCTACTTGTTTACACTTTAAATTCAACTCGTTATTTACGCCAACATAAGCGAACGTTTTGACGCGATGCCATGGATGGCATAGAGCGTCGAAGTACATGGCCCTTCGATACGTCGCTCCTCTTACTCTGGATGAGCGGAATATATTTTAGTATCCCCCCCTGTTCGCTTTTGTAAACACCAATCACAAAACCGAACAACCTACCGATATCACCCGATACACAAAAACACCTAAACGACTGTTTTTAAACATAAATGTACTTTTGGCACGAGATTTCCTTATATCCGAACATATGAAGTTTCATTAAGGATAATTTATGGAAATAACGTTAGCACGCCAATCTCAAAAGAAAAAATGGTTAATGGGTGCCATTTTTGTCAGCTTAATTGGTTATGCCGCTGTTGCTGTTAGCAGCAAATCTGCAAAATCTATCCCTTTGTCTAGTATCGCATTTCAATCGGTTTCTACTGGCGCACTCGATGTTTATGCTAGCAGCTATGGCGAACTCGCTTCGGCAAAAGAACGTCTATTAACGGCGCCGGCACAAGGCAAGGTATCAGAAATATTGGTGCGTCCCGGTACACTCGTCAAACCAGAAACTATCATCTTACAATTGACCAACCCTAAACTGGAGCAGGAAGTCAGTGAAGCACAAGGTGAACTTGCTCAATTACAAGCCCAGCGTGAAGCGTTTAAATATGAACAACAGAATGACCGTTTAAATTATCAAAGCACCATTGCCAATATTGAGGCCGAGCTTGAGAAGGCAAAATTAGAACTATCGGTGAACCAGAACTTAATGGACTTAGGTGTAGCCGCCAAAATAGAACTGCAACGAGCCGAGCTGGCGGTAAAACAACAAACCAAGCGCCTTGAGTTTGAGCAACAAAAATATCAGCAATTCTTGGAAATGCAGAATTATCAATTAACCCAGCGTGATATCACCATTAAGCAACAATCGTCTCAGGTTGCATTGTTAGAAAAACAACTGAGTGATATGCACGTAACCGCAGGAATTCATGGTTCGCTGCAAACGCTTGATATTGAGTTAGGTGAAAGTGTCAGCTTGGGTCAATCGCTTGCAAAAGTGGGAAGTAACACGGAGTTGCTGGCACGTTTACGCATCCCGCAACATCAGGCCGATCAAATAGATATTAACGCGCCTGTGCTCATTGATACGCAAAAAGGTCAACTCAAAGCACGCATTTCGCGCATTGAAAGCATTGTTACCAACGGTTCGATATTGGCTGAAGCATTGATTGAAGATGAGTTAACCTCTAATGCTCGACCAGCGTTAGCCATTTCAGCGCAAGTTTTTATTAAACATGACGACAAGGCCATGTATATTGAGCAGACTTCAGGACTTCGTCCACGTAGTACTAATACGGTGTTTGTTCGCACATCAGAAAATGAACTTGTACAACAAACAGTCTCTTTTGGTGAATTATCGCAAGGGAAACTACTAATCAACAATGGTCTTGAAGAAGGCCAATCCATAGTGTCGACTGACATGAGTAGTTTCACTCAATATCAACACCTATTGATCGAACAATAAACCGTAATAACACGCTTGAAATTAAGGAACAAACAATGAAAAAGATTGTAGAAATGAATAATATTCACAAGCACTACGATGGACAACAAATAGAAACGCACGCACTGCAAGGCGTATCACTAACAATTACGGAAAGCGAATTTGTCGCGATCACAGGACCTTCTGGCTGTGGTAAATCAACACTACTTTCCATTATGGGCTTAATGGATACCGCAAGCGATGGTAACTATCAAATAGCGGGAATAGATACCGTTGGCCTATCGGTTGATCAACGCACGAAGATCAGAAACGAACACATTGGCTATGTTTTCCAATCATTCAACTTAATCGACAACATGACGGTTTTTGACAATGTTGCCCTGCCACTCGAACACCGAGGCACAAATAAAGCAGAAATCAAGCAGCGCGTAGAACAGGTACTAACGGAAGTTGATATGCTACACCGCCAGCACTATCGTCCAAATCAATTATCTGGTGGACAACAGCAACGAATCGCTATTGCCAGAGCACTTGTTAGCAGCCCAGATCTAATCTTAGTCGACGAACCAACAGGTAACTTAGATAGTAAAAATGGCGATCAAGTCATGGCGCTACTTGAAAGTTTGAATAAGAAAGGCGCAACTATCGTTATGGTGACTCACGACACGCGCTATTCACGCTGTGCTAGCCGCCAAATCCAATTGCTTGACGGCAAAGTGGTAAGTGAACGACAACTAAGTGAAGAGTTGCAGGGGGTCGCATGAGTTTATTTCAACACGCAATAACTAACGGCATTGGACGTATTTTTTCTCTACCAAGATTAAGTATTCCATTAATTTTAACGTTAGGGCTCACCTTAGGTTCTGTTCTTACCGTAATTGCAATAAGCAACACGCTATTATTCAAGCCTTTGCAAGGTGTCGCTAACGAGAATGAAATACAAACGCTAGAATATCGATTAAGCATGAGTGAAGAACTTCAGGTTTCCTATTGGAACTTTCGTCGTTTAGCCGATTTTAACAAGCACTTTGGCGATTTGGGGACATGGGCAGGCCTTTCGGTGCTTGAGCAAGAAGTTACCATTGATAACGTAAGTTATCCAACCACCCGATATGACGCATCTAATACGGTTTTGCAAGTACTCGGCACACAGCTGTTACTAGGTGATGACGTCAATATGGACGATCCCGAAAACTACATCTGGATCTCTTATTCTCTGTGGCAGCAAGCTTATGCGGCACAGCCTTCCGTTATAGGTAAGCAACTTACCTTTGAGAATGTCAGCTATACAATCGCAGGTGTCATTGAAGATTTAATGGCGGTCACATCTGATGAACCGGTATTACCACAGCAAATTTGGACGATAAACAATCTAAGTAAATTACTACAAGAGCAGGAATCCACAAATATTGCGAATGACATTGAAGTATTACTGGTAAAAGGTAATAGCGACAATATCACTATGCCGTCAAAAAGTGACATCGATAGCTGGCTGGAAAATTATGTCACGCAGAATACCCCTGCCGATGTCGGCCCTATTTACATGAACTTTATTAAAGGCACGCCAAAAGTTTACGCTACAGGTAGCTATCGCGCTGCCATCATAGGCGATAGTGACAAGCTTATTTTTGCACTGTTTGCTGCGGTGATCGGCCTACTATTAATGGCGGCAATTAACCTGCTGAACCTATTTCTGGCACATTACCAAACTCGTACCAAAGAATTCGCCATCCAGCTAAGTATAGGCGCCAGCCTAGCCAGAATGCGTTTGTTAGTTTTCGTTGAAAACCTGCCGTTATTCTTACTTGCTGCAATTACTGGCGTACTCGTTGCTGGTTGGATTGTAAAAAGCCTGCCGTTGATTGCCGGTAACAACTTACCATTCATTGACCAAATCTCACTTGACGCGACAGTAGTGTTAATTAGTTTGCTTATTATCGCGATACTCAATGTGGTGTTTAGTGCATTATCACTTGTCGACATTGATAAAGTTTCACTCATCAGCAACCTGTCGAGCAGTGGTAAAGGGGTTCAAGCACAATCAAATCAAACCATAAGTAAGTCACTCATGATCTTGCAGCTCGCCATCGCCTCTATTTTACTCACGGCGTCTGTAATGTTGGCATTGCAAAGTTTTCAAGCCGTGTACCGTGACCTAGGTTATAACTACGATAATACCTATGAAGTGCAAGCCTATATTGAAGATGATGAATACGCATTAAAACTTCAGGGCGCTGAAAACTACCAAACGAGCGAAGCCAAGCAACTACATGATCAAATTACAGGCTTGATTGAGCAAGAGATCCAAGGAAGTCGCGTCGTTGTTGCCTCGATGGCACCATTATCCTCGTCAGTAAACATCAGTGTATTCAGCGAGCCTGAAACGCCCGACAATCAAATCATGTATCAGCGCAGAAATTTAAGCGCAGACTTTTTCGAGATTTTTGATATACCGTTTCTAGCGGGCACTAACTTAACTGAACGTCAAATCAGGCAAAATGAGCCAAGAATTGTCATTGATGAAAATATGGCTAAGAGTCTGCACCCTGACCTTCCATTGCAAGACGTTATTGGCAAAACAATAAGATTGGGTAATTCAAGCAATGATGAACCATTTATAATCACAGGAATTGTCCCAACCACACACAGCCGCGCAGGCTCTATCACACCAATGCAAATTCCTGTTATCTATCGTGCTGATATTGGTGCTGACAGACGGATGAGCTTTACGGTGAACGTGGCAGCAGGTCAAACATTTACCACGGCGATGATCAGCGACAAATTTGCACAAACTTTCCCAATGCTTTCAAACCTACAAGTGCGGTCTCTTGATACTCTGTGGGAAAATCAAACCTTAAACCAACGAGTGAATTTGTATGTCGTACTCGCAATGACAGCGTTGACCATTTTTCTAGCCGCTATTGGGATTAGCGGACTCACACAGATGACCACAAATCACCGCAAGTATGAACTCGCTGTGCGCATGGCAACGGGCGCTAAGCAAAGTCGATTGGTGCAATTCATTTTAAAAGATGCACTTTGGATGTTGGTCATAGGGCTTGGAATTGGTTTTATCTTGTCAGTATTTGGTTATCGTGAGATTCAATCTCAACTTGACCTGTTGCCCCCATTCGATTGGCAAGCGATGGTAATATTGGATATCGGACTAATTACTATTGTTGTGTGTTCGGTGCTGATCCCTGCTTGGCGTGTCGTAAAACAAGATCCAATGAAGGCATTAAGGACTGACTAAACATTCATTAATCTAATGGAAAAAAGTCGTTAAACGGGGTAGCATTTAGCACTCGGTTTAACGACTTAAACCAATAAAAAATAACACAAATAATCGCACTAACACTCATACTGGTTTTGTAAATTTTGCGGAGTAATAATTGACAAAAAATCAACCAAATCATGCCATTACTATCTTAATCGCAGATGATGATGAAGACATTCGATTTGCACTGACAATGCTACTCAACGACAAAGGATTCAAAACGCTTGAAGCTAAGAATGCGAAAGAAGTAATTACGCAGGTAAGTCGACAGCAACCTGACATGGTGTTGTTAGATATGAATTTTAGTCGCGATACGACCAGTGGGCAGGAAGGTTTAGATATTTTAGGTCAACTAATGCCATACGAAATTCCTGTCGTATTAATGACTGCATGGGGAAGTGTCGAACTCGCCGTTGAAGGGCTAAAACAAGGTGCTGTGGACTTCATCGAAAAACCTTGGCATAAAGACAAATTACTTAAAACCATAGAACAGCAACTGTCGCTTAAGAAGACCTCAAATGAAAATCAAGGCCTTCGGCAACTGTTAGGCTCCACACAAACCGCCAATGGTGATGATTGGATCGCGTTATCGCCTGCGATGCAAGCAATAGAGTCGCTTATCCAGCAGATAGCCCCAACAGACGCTAACATTCTTATTCTAGGCGAGAATGGCACAGGTAAATCACAACTCGCTGCTCGTATCCATCAACTATCGCTGCGCAACTCTTGCCCATTTATCGCAGTAAATATGGCAGCAATTCCTGAGAATCTGTTCGAAAGCGAGTTATTTGGGCATCAAAAAGGCGCGTTTACTGACGCAAAGCAACATCGCGTAGGACGTTTTCAACTTGCAGATAAAGGCACGTTGTTCTTCGACGAGATCGGCACATTACCAAGTTCATTACAACCTAAGCTACTGCGTGTACTTGAGTCTAATGAATATGAAGTATTAGGCTCTAGCCAAACGACTACCTCTAATGTGCGCATTATAAGTGCCACAAATGCTGACTTGCCAACCATGGTACAAGAAGGCGTTTTTCGGCAAGATTTACTTTATCGTTTGAATACTTTAGTGATCACTATGCCACCGCTGAGTGAAAGGCTAGCGGATATTCCTGCACTCGCTCAGTTATTTATCAGGAAATTTTCAACTAAGTACTTCAAACAAGCAAAGTCATTATCGGAAGGCGCGATAGCGGCGTTAAAACAACATCTATGGCCAGGGAATGTGAGAGAGTTAAGTCACGTAATCGAACGCGCAGTCTTAATGTCGACTAATGTAACCATCGAGGCGACAGATTTGCTCATTGATACTCTCTTAAGTAAGTCTACTGAAATATCCTTGCAACCTTTAGAGCAAGCTGAACGATTGCTTATTGAAAAAGCGATGAAAACAACGTCAGGACAAGTGGTTGAAGCCGCTAAATTACTGGATATTTCGCGAAACGCCTTGTATCGAAGACTGGAAAAATATGACATTAAATTTGAGTAATTAGTCATGAGCCATGAGCACTGGTTAGCGACAGGTCTAGCCATCGTTGTGATAGTGATATTAAGTCTCTTGACAGCTTTAGGTTTAAGTTGGGGTTGGTCGTGGTTGGCAATAAGTACCCTGCTGTTTTTTATCAGTTACCCGTTAATTTGGGGAGCTTGGCGTTGTTACCACTTTTGGTGTCAGTCACTCATGCAACTCGCCACTTATACGCAAATTTTGCGCGAAGGAGAAAGCAATTTACGCATAAAGCGGCAACACCCAAATAACCTATTGCTAGCATTGCAACAAGACATTCAATTACTGGCCTGCAAAAATATTGAATCTACTACAAAGGTTCGCCAATTGGACACCTTGTTGCCACAAATTTTGGATAGTTGGCCCAATCCTGTTTGCCTTTTTGACAAAGATCTCCGACTTACCTATAGAAATGCAGCACTCATCGAACAACTGAAACTCCCATTACTGATGGGCACGCACGCAACTTCGTTAGGGTTTAATATAGAAGATACAACACTGACACATCCGTTGTTCGGCGAAAAATGGCAGGTACAATGTATTCAATATCAGGAAAATGATCACTGCCTCTGGTTTTTTTCTGCGACTAACGTTGCCAACGCGTTGCACCATAACAAGGTAGACACACAACAAAGCCTCATTCGCGTATTAGGGCATGAAATCCGAAATTCCCTCACGCCTATGTCCTCTTTGGCAGATACCCTCTTATGTCAGGAAACCTTAGCAGAGGAGCATGTAAGAACCGTACTGGAACGCATAAAACGGCGAAGTGATAGACTATTAGCTTTTATCAGTGACTACAGCCAGCTCTCTAAGTTGCCAGCACCTAAGTATCAATGGTTTGATATCGAGAAACTTATCGTAGAGCTAAGCGAAATGCTCCAACTACCGAATACCAACATCACCTATGCAGGGCCAATAAATGCTTATGGTGATAGAGATCAAATAACACATGTTCTTATCAATGTACTAAAGAATGCGGCAGAAGGATCAGATAAGGCGCTTTGCGAAGTTTCAATTCAGTTATCGTTTGAGGACCAACTCCAAACGATTCGTGTCACTGACAATGGGCCTGGCTTTGCTAATTTAGACAATGTGTTGACCCCTTTCTATACGACAAAAGCCAACGGGTCAGGTATTGGACTGCCACTTTGTGCAGAGATAGCAAATAACCATAGTGGAGAATTAACTGTGGCCAATTGCCAGCCACATGGCGCGGCTATCACGTTAGCTTGGCCAATAATGACAACTTAGCAACATTATTCTGCGAAAACATCCATCTCGTCACTGATCTGTTTTCGCATTTCCATAAGCTTTACCGCTGAAGCGTGTTGCTTCTTATCTTGTTCTGTAACAGGCTGCCAGCTAGGAATGCTAACTTTATGTCCAGCTTCATCAACCGCCACCATAATTACAATACAATGCGTAGTCTTACGGCGATTAAGGCTTTTGGGGTCACAAGCGTTAACTTCTAACGCAATGTGCATCGACGAATTTCCCGTGTAAATCACTTTAGCTTCAACTTCGACTAAACTCCCCACTAAAATAGGCGAGACAAATTTGATACCGCCAGCATAGGCGGTAACGCAGTATCGCCCACTCCAACCAGCCGCACAGGCGTACGCAGCCAGATCAATCCATTTCATTACGGCACCACCATGCACTTTTCCACCAAAATTAACATCCTGAGGCTCAGCTAAAAATCTAAGAGTAATATCTCTTTGTGGATTATTCATTTTTACGACCTCTAGTGATTTGGCAGGTATTAAACCAATCTGCACAATACATATTTGTTACTTTAAGCGTATGATAAAAAATAAATAATTCAATTGAATAGAGTGATTTTCCGTTGGCCAGTCCTTTATCTCCAAAAGAAATGCTAGTAATACGAAGACGCTATATGTGTCACTAGCAACAGTTTCAAGATAAACTAGCGGTAATTTTAATGAAGTAGAAAGGTTAACAATGAAAATTTGGGTTGATGCCGATGCATGTCCTGTCGCAATTAAGGAAATTATCTTTCGTGCAGCAGAACGCACCCAAACTGAAACAACACTAATTGCCAATCACGCAATGCGAATTCCGCCTTCAAAGTTTATCCGCTTTGTTCAAGTAAGCAGTGGCTTTGATGTGGCAGACAATGAAATAGTGAAGCGATGTGAGCAAGGTGATCTTGTCATTACAGGTGATATCCCGTTAGCTTCTGAGGTTATCGACAAACAATGTATTGCCTTGAATCCTCGCGGCGAGTTATATACCACACACAATATAAAGTCCCGCCTAAATATGCGAGACTTTATGGATACCTTGCGTGCCAGTGGCATTGAAACAGGTGGTAGTGCACCAATGAATCAAGCTGATAAACAAGCTTTTGCCAATAATTTAGACAAGTGGCTTGCTAAACGTTAGTTTGACGGCCATCGTTTTTTTGGTGGCTTTTTCTTATTAGCCTTATGAGGTTGCTCATCGCCTTGTTTGGTCTTTGGCTTTGTATCACGTCTTTGGTGAGGTTTGTTTGACCGCTTGGTGCTGTGCGAATTTTGTTTACTTTTGGTAGGCTGATTCTCAGATGCTCCTTGAGTACCTTCTGCCTGACTATCAGTTTTTGGTTTTTTCGGCTTCTTAGGTTTCTTCGCTTTTAACGGTTTAATCGTTCGACTTTCAGGTAATTCGTTAACTGGTGTAAAACCAGGTTCTTGTTTACGAACAATATGTTGTTGAATCACATATTCTATGTCTTGTAGTTCTTTAATTTCGTCAGCGCACACCAAAGATATAGCATGTCCCGCGGTTCCGGCTCTGCCAGTGCGACCGATACGATGTACATAATCTTCTGGAACATTTGGCAGCTCAAAATTCACTACTTGTGGAAGTTGATCTATATCGAGACCACGAGCAGCAATATCAGTCGCTACCAATGCTCTTATTTCTCCCGCTTTAAATGCAGCTAATGCTTTTGTTCGTGCACCCTGACTCTTATTACCATGAATTGCCATCGCTGATATTTCAGCCGCTTCCAAAGTTCGGGTCAATCGATTAGCGCCGTGTTTGGTGCGACAAAAAATAAGCACTTGTTGCCAGTCATTCTCTTGAATAAGGTACGTAAGAAGACGTGGCTTCTGCTTTTTGTCTACTGGTATTAAGGATTGCTCGATAAGTTTAGTTGTGGAGTTCTCAGGAGTTACGGAAACTTCTGACGGCTGATGCATTAATCCTTTAGCCAATGTCTTAATATCAGGAGAAAACGTCGCTGAAAACATCAAATTCTGTCTTTGTTTTGGCAGCAACTGAATGATTTTCTTTAGATCTCTAATAAAGCCCATGTCTAGCATGCGGTCGGCTTCATCTAGAACCAATATCTCTACCTGTGAGAATTTCACTGAATTTTTTTCGTAAAGATCAAGCAGACGTCCTGGAGTAGCCACTAATATATCAACACCCGACCTAAGCTTCATCATTTGAGGATTAATTTTGACACCGCCATAAACTACAAGCGATGACAATGGCGTGTATTCACCATATGTAGCTACACTATCACCCACCTGCGCGGCTAGCTCTCTAGTCGGCGTAAGTACAAGAGCTCTGATATGATTGGCTTTTGCTCGCTGACCCTTACTTAGCATATCGAGTATTGGCAAAGTAAAGCCTGCTGTTTTCCCTGTGCCAGTTTGTGCGGCAGCCATCACATCCTTACCAGCCAATATTTTTGGAATCGCTTGTTCTTGAATTGGTGAAGGCGTTTGATATCCCTGCTTTTCAATTGCCTGTAGGATGTGAGTTGATAAACCCAACGTGTTAAAACTCATAATCAATTCTCTTAGGTAGACCGGATATCTTCTTGCGGGGCGGCAAGCCTACATTATAACCTAAGAGAGCGCAATCATTGTCAGTAAGTATACTGTTTATTTGATTCACTTAAACAAAGGGGGAAACCTTTCAATAGTTTCAGCACCATGCGGGTCACCATGTTTAGTCTGCGTTAACGTACATGAGCGGCGACCAATACCGAACGTTACAGTCTCTGGCACTAAGTAGTTATGTCAAAAACTAACAAACGCTGAAAATTTTTGATGTATTCTTTTGTTAACCTAAACTTACTGATCTACTAACAAAACTAGACAAATTGCCGATTTTCCGTTAAAAGCTTAATAGGTAAGGGGTTTAGAGGGATTTCATGGCGCATATTGATTACGGAAGTAAGCGGTTCCTGATTATTGACCATATTAAACAATCAAGAGATACGCTCAAGATATTTGCCTATAGTTTGGGAGCGCAAGCTGTCGACACTAGTCACCACGCACCTGACATAATTACGTTATGCGAAACAAATACTTATGACGTTGTATTGCTCGGTTACGATTTAGGTGACGATCGCCGAAATGGTCAACAAATTCTCGAAGAAATGCGTGCAAAGCAATACATTAATCGACGCTGTATCGTGATAATGATCACCGCTGAGGTTTCTCAAGCGATGGTACTTGCCGCTTTAGAGCATAAGCCTGATGAGTATTTGACTAAGCCCTATACTTTAAGAGATTTAGGGACTCGCCTTTCAAGGTGCTTTGAGAAAAAAGCCGCTATGGCCAACATATATCAGGCACTCGATGAACAAGACGCAAATCGCGTATTATTCCTGTGTGACCAGATGATTAAGCAAAACTCACTGTACAAGAGTGAGTGTTTAGGCATCAAATCTCGCCAACACTTTGAACTCAAAGAGTATGAGCAGGCGAAGAAAATCTACCAAGCCTATTTGGGTTCGCCTAATTGTCAATGGGCAGCTATCGGTTTAGGCAAAGTTGCACTGGTCGAACAAAACTATGAGGCTGCCGAACATTATTTTCAGGCAATTATTGATGATAATCCATTCTATCTTTCGGCCTACGACTGGCTCGCTAAAACATATGAATTAACTAATCATCCAGATAAAGCTGAAGAGATATTAGAACAAGCATTATTAATCTCACCGTTATCTGTAAAAAGATTAAAGCACTATGCGCAACTGTGTTTAGAAAACAACAAATTCGATAAAGCGACTAAAGCACTATCAAAGACAAATGATCTGGCTTACCACTCTGTACACAAGAAACCCGACAATGCGATAAGGTTTGCTGAAGCGTTAATTGAGAATTCTCAAAACTTAAGTCTATCGCAAATTAGGCGACTGAATAATAAGGCGTTTGCTGTTCTTGCAGACATGGTTAAAGAATTTAATAGCAACGAGCTCAAGGTCGTTGCACAATTTCTAACGGCCAGATTACACGACAAAGCCAAGGAACATGGCATGGTTAAATCTGTATTAAAAGACGCCGATAAGCTTTTGAAACGATTTAAGGGGCAACTTAGTACCGAGAGTACCTTCACCATAGCTAGAGCATTAATAGCCCTAAATAGAAAGCCTCAGGCAACCGAGTTATTAAATGAGCTAGCCCAAGCGAACCCTGACAACATGGAAATACTATCAGAAGTAGTTGCATTGTCGGAGCGCCCAATCAGTGAAAAAGATAAGTTAGCAGCGCAGTCCGCATTAGAGGTTGGCATAAAACTATATAAAGCGAATCATTATGCGCTCGCTATAGATAAACTAAATCAAGCACTTTACCACTTCCCAAACCACATAGGTGTCAAACTTAATCTGTTACAAGCGCTTCTCGTCTCATATGAATGTGACCCTCAGCGTAAAGTAGATTTTAACCAAGCGAAAGTGCTGATCAAACAATTTAAGAATATTTCACCTAATAGCGAATCTTATAAGCGCTTTGTTAAACTTAGGAACAAATTTGAAGAGTTAGCGACTTTTCATAGTTAAAACCATTAATTGAAATTGTTAATAGTCCGCTAGTATCCCCTATCTGAATCACTAAAGCATATAACCGCTACGATGTTACCGTCTATCTTTACACTTGCAAGAAAGCACCTAGAGATTCTTAGATGCTCATCGATTTGACAATACATTGTTTCACGGCTAACCCAATTTCTTTGGCTGCTTGGCGTGTTATTGAAGCTGTGTGAGTGATAAATTTTTGAAAGAATAAGACTCCTTCTGGATATAGTTTCTGGCAGGGCCGTTACGGCCCTTCTTGTAGCAACTTTATCTAAAACGTATAGCTCGCCATGACTCCGAGATCGACACCGTCATTTACATTAATGTTGGTCTGAAGATTCCCGAAGGTTGCGTAGTTCCCGCCTAACGTGATTCGCCAACTCCAATTGTGTGCCAGGTTATGTTCATAACCAATGCCGTAGCGAAGAAAAGACTGCCCATCTGTTTGGTTAAGGGTGCCGTTAGCCGTATTGATAGTCAGCTCAAATCTTCTGTCTGTCAGGTTAGCATAAACTAGAAAAGCACTGCTTTTTTGTACGTTGAGATAACGTGAAAGTTGCACACCGAGTGAATAGTGACTGGTATTCTCATAATGTATCGCGATGTTTTGTTGTTGACGAAAAAGGGGGTCTGTAGCATGCCCATAAACCCCCTCAATGCCCAAAAACCAATTTCGATTGATGGGCATTTTCCAGCCCAATAATAACTCCTTTACGAGTACGGACTCTTGTTGCAACACGTCGATGCCATCTAATAGAGCGCCACTAAAGTAATTTTGTGAGCTAAGGCCTACACCAGCATAAAAACCTTGGTTGGAAAGGAGGTTTTCCTCTTTAGATTGTGCAGGGAGTGCCAGGCATAAAAGCGCAGTAAAAAAAAGATTTAAAATTCGTAGTGAAATACTTTTCATAAGTGTGATTCCTGAAGTGAGTGAACATAGCAGGCGGATTACCCCCCTAAGGACTGAGTAGTTAGCGCCAGTTTTGCTGTTTGAAAGTTGGTTTTTTACTGGTTAAGAACGTTGGTCAAAGTCCGTAAAAGTCTTTTGCACCTTGCAACAGGCTGAGCATATGATTATTGGTTTCAAACCCTCCATTGGTAAGGACAACTACCTGAAAGTCGTTTTGCATGTCTATGTACATAATGCTCTGAAAACCTCCGTACCCTCCGCGATGTTGAAAAATCGCGTTGGCTGGATCAATCGCTTGCCAACCCAATCCATAGTCGCCTACCTCGGGGATGGTTGAATGCTTTTGGGTCATCAGTTGCAAGGTTTCCTGACGGACAATGCGATTGTTGAGCAATGCAGTTATAAACTTGTCCATGTCATGCAGAGAGCTTACCTGTCCTGAGCTGCCATTAGATACGGCGTTAATCCCCATCACCGTTGAAGTTTTCGCAAAACTTAGTGCGTCATCCTGTTGCAACGGAAAGTAACCATCAATCACGTAACTTTTTGACATTCCAAGCGGTGAAAAGAAATTGACATGCATATAGTCTTTAAAGCTGATCCCACTCACCCTGGCAATGATTTCAGCAATGAGTAAGTAGCCGCTATTGCTATACTGCGCCTGGCTTCCTGGCTCAAATTCCAACTCGGCCTCGACTGCAAACAATGAGATAATTTGCGTATTAGTGAGGTCATTCAAAAGCCTGCGTTGGTTCTCATCCAAATCGTTAAAATAATCGGGTATGCCTGATTGATGGGTTAACAGTTGTTTTATGGTGACCTGACTAAAACGCAATGCTAATTCCGGGAAGTACTGGATAAGTTTATCTTCCAGGGAGATAAATCCCTGTTCGTACAGCTGCATCAGGGCTAATGCCGTAAAGGGTTTAGCCACAGAGGCTAATCTAAACCCTGTATCAGAACGAATCGTTTCACTTGTATTAAGGTTGGCCATGCCTTTGCTTTGCTGATACACAATGGCACCGTCTTTTTTTACCATTACGGCTAAGCCTGGCGTATTGTCAGATTGATAGGTAGCCAAATAATTATTTAGGGTTTGTTCTAAACTGGTTGCTACGGGAATGATCAAAGGAGGAGCTGAATGATTGTTACCACTTCCCCTACAAGCAACAACTAAACAAGTGGATAATAAAGCAATGATTAAGTTTCTCACGACAACATCTCTATTTAAATTAAGCGTCTTGACGGGGCACTAAAAGCACAGCCCAATCGTTGTCATGAATTATGGCTCTTTAGGCCCTGAGCGCCTGAGAATAAATGGATTTTAACTTGATTTTTAGCTGAGCTGACTAGAACAAACATCATAACACCCTGAATAATAAGACATTTTAAAAACAGGTCAATTATTCACTTGATACAGCCATAGATCAGTTTGTATTTCATCAACAGTGGTGTAATACAAGGTGTCTGTCGGTTTGTGGAAAGAAAGCGTCGGATAATCGTATGCCAGGAAGCGTTCGAAGCTGGCCAGTTTTCGTTTTTCGCCCGTGTGCCGATTGATTTGTACTAATTGGTTTTCAGTCCATTTCTCAGCGGCTTCATAACGATAGAAGAAGTCTTCAGTGATAAACCAAGAATAAGGAAATACATCCCAGGTCAATAATGAGGTTGTGGTTTCTTTAAAAGTGGATAAATTGATTTTTTGAACGCAATTACAGATATTATCTGAATAGTAAAGTGCGTTTTCGCCAGCAACTTTCATCGGATTATAAATGTCTTTTGTTAGCACTATCTGTGAGCCTTGTTGATTGGTATCGCCCACTTTTAACGACCAGGCGTTGCCTTGCCTTGCTGACCATATCAACTCACTATTTTGCTTATGCCAGAGTCCAAACCGGGTTGTTTCATCGCCTGTTTTTATAGGCATGACTCTGCGATCATGAATGTTTACTGAATACAAGGTGCTGCTTATTTCATCTATGCGGGTGAAAATTATTTCATCCGAATCTGAATCCCACTGAGGGTGATAAATCAACCCACCGGCAAAGTCTGTTAATTGCTGTTCACTACCATTGTGTAAGTTTTTCAACCACAGTTCTCGGGCACCGGAACGTTCAGAAACATAGGCAAGATGCGAACCGTTAGGGGCAATGCTGGGGAAATAGTCCTTCGCCGTAGTTTTGACTACTAAGGTAGGTTGCGCCAACTCATTGTTATCCTCTACTACTTTTGTAGTAAGTTTTAACGACCAGATATTGGAATCCCTTTTCGCTTCGGTAACTATAATATCGCCGTTATGCCAGTTGACATCAATATCTTCTACCGAGCCACTGTGAAGCAATTGACTGACATCTTCATTTACATTTCTGAGCCATATTCCAGTATTTGTACTTCCTGAAGAGATAAAAACGAAAGCGTCAGATTGGGCAAGCCAAGAAAACCCAAAAATGAAGTCATGTTGATGGACCAGCTTTTCGCGTTTGCCCGTTGTAAGTTCCACCATTTGCAGGCTTTCGCTTCCTGCCACCACACTGCCTTCTATGAATAAGAGCTTCTTACCGTCAGGAGAAAAACGTGGGTGGCCTGTCCCCGAATCCTGCTCAAGAGCTTTTATAAATTGGAGTGTTTCGCCTTCCGGGAAGCTAAATAGTTCCACCATGCGGCGATTACTATTTAAGTCAAGGTGATCCGTTGCTAATGTTTTGCCGTCTACAGACCAGTCTAGAGACCGCCAATTGCCTTTAAAACAAGGTTTAAGTTCATGTTCAACGCGCGTTTCCAGATTGAGCACCATGATTCGGCACTGTTTTAAAGGTGAGCGAATAAAAGCAATGTACTTTGAGTCAGGCGAAAACACCGGAGAAATTTCACTTTGAGCTGTGTGGGTAAGACGGGTAGTGGTTTGTTGACTGACATTTTTTAAAAATATATCCGTGTTCCCATCCTGGCCGATGGATTTATATACCAATAATCGGCCATCTTTAGAAAATCTAGGATCCCCATCAATACCATCAGAAGCAGTCATAGGCAGGCGTTTAAATCCAGCGTTGTAGTGTTCTGAAATTGTCTCTGTTTTTGATGTGTACCAGATAGCCAAAAGTGCGAAGCACGCTGCCAGAAGTGAAAATCCAATAATTGGAAAGACGTTCTTTTTGTGGTTTTCAGACGTAGTTGCCTGTGGTTGAACTATCAGTCTGTAACCAACTTTTTTTACAGTTTCAACAAATTGTGGTTTCTGGTGCGAATCGCCCAAGGCCTGACGTAAATCAGATATCACCCGTGACAGAGCTTCGTCTGACACCACCACATCTCCCCAGACTTCATTAAATAATTGTTCTCGACTAACGGTTTCCGGCGCATGTCGGGCAAGGACGATTAATGTTTGCATCACTTTAGGTGCAATGGTGTTGATCGTTTGCCCATTGGCCAACTGATTGCGCTGGGAAAATACTTTAATGCTCTTAAGCTGGAAGTTATGTGGTAACGGCATGTTGGCTGAGCGTGTGTCCTATCCAATAGCGGTTGTTTAAAAACCGCAAATAAGCTAATGGACTTTTATAACATAAAGCTGATGTAGTCAAGGTTGGTAAATGGCTGTGGTTTGATTGTTTATAACGGTCTGCTGATCTACACCCTCCCCGATTTGAAATTCTAAAGCAGCAGCACTTCAACGTTTTCTGGTGCTGCGGGCACTAGTTTGAGCTTCGAAATTTTTTCAGAACTCACTCCGTTTAGAGTGTTGGTGTCAGCCTACTGAGATGTTACGACCGTTAGAATGTGCTATTTACCGGACGTTTACTTTCGAAGCACCATAACGCAAACAGCATGCACATTGTGCGGGATCTAACGTACATGGAAGTACTAATGTCGATGATGTTCATGTTCCTACATGGATATAAGACATTAGAGTAACGCATGGAGCAGTTACCGAGATGAACGTAGTCCATCGACGTACTGAATGGGAAGTTGAACGATTTCCTACTCTCCCATGGGAACTCCCACACTATCATGACATGCAAGGATCCATTAATGCCGTGTAGACAAGGATGTCTAGTAGCGAACGGCGCTATTGCATTTCCCCTTCGATACGTCGTGCCTCCTACTCAGGCCGAACGGAAAGGTAGTGTTAGAGACTTCAAAATATTTTAAAAGCCAAAACGCAAAACGCCCGCACACTTTGCGGGCTCTGACGTACATGGAAGTACTAATACCAATCCTCTTTGAAATATGATCTAATTAGCATCAGCAAAAAATAACAAATCGTGATTTATGACTCAATTGACTTCTGACGCTTTGCTCAAGCTCTCTAAAAGAGAAAAGAACCCGCACAAACG
>NZ_JBQRUN010000022.1:0-50455 GCF_053485835.1 Thalassotalea fusca | reverse complement strand
GGATATGAGGATATTGTCAACGCATGTAGTCACGCTTGGAATAGCTTTAGAAAAGACACAAAACGTGTCATCAAAATGTGTTCAAGGAAGTGGGCAGTGGTGGGCAATCTTTAATGCGGATTGGTATAAGAACTTGCCTAATCAAAAGGTAAAAGTGCTTGCAGAGGACAACAAAACAGTTGAAACAGATAACGTTAGGCTTGTATTTCTCAATAGCCTAACCAATGAACCACACTCCGATGTGAGTAACTACCGTTCTCGATTCTTTATGAGTCATTTGGCAAAAGCAGGAATAAGAGTACGTCCACCAAAACAAGCAAGACACACATTTGCGAGTCAATTACTTACTAAAGGTGTCAACATCAAATGGATCGCTAATCAGATGGGTCATAAAAGCATAAAAATGATTGAAGAGCATTACGGAAAGTACATGCCAAATGAAATGCCAGATATGGCTATGCAGGTTTCAAATATGCTGGGTTATGATTCAAAAAGATCCAATGCTGATCCAAGATTTGAAGAGATAGAACTAAACCCGCTAGATTAAAGGGCGGGAGATGGCGGTGACGGAGAGATTCGAACTCTCGATACGTTGCCGTATACACACTTTCCAGGCGTGCTCCTTCAGCCACTCGGACACGTCACCATTTTAAGAAACAAATTTTACTGATAAGTTTTTTCAGTGATTATCGGCACTGAGGTGAATTGGCTGAGCACGCCACGGCGTGGTATTTCCACTTGGCAGCCACTCGGACACGTCACCTTATTTAGATTTTGCTGAAGATTTTATTTTCTAGTGTTCTTCTCACTAGTGGTTAATTGGCTGAGCACGCCACGGCGTGGTATTTCCACTTGGCAGCCACTCGGACACGTCACCATTTTAAGAAACAAATTTTACTGATAAGTTTTTTCAGTGATTATCGGCACTGAGGTGATTTGGCTGAGCACGCCACGGCGTGGTATTTCCACTTGGCAGCCACTCGGACACGTCACCTAATTAATAGCTTTTTCACTTAAAAAAGCTGCGCTATGGTAGAAAAAAAGCCTTGCTATAGCAAGGCTTTCTTCAGATTAATTAGCAGTTTGCTCAAAAAGTAGCTTATCGCTTCATCGCTGCAGTAAAATCAAGCATTCTGTTTGTCGATTTAAGCGCGCCAATGCGCACTTCGTCGCTCACAAACACTTCTTTGCCTGTAGGATCAATCAACGCTTCTTCTATTGCTTTTAAGCCGTTCATCGCCATCCACGGGCAATGAGCGCAGCTTCTGCATGTTGCGCCTTCACCTGCTGTTGGAGCTTCAAAGAACTCTTTGTCAGGGCAAAGCTGTTGCATTTTATAGAAAATACCGCGATCTGTTGCAACAACGAATTTCTTATTTGGAAGTTCTTGTGCTGCTTTTATTAATTGGCTTGTTGAACCTACCGCATCAGCCAGCTCTACAATTTCAGCTGGTGACTCGGGATGCACGAGTATCGCCGCATCTGGATGTAGCGCTTTCATGTCTTTAAGTGCTTTCGTTTTAAATTCATCGTGAACAATACAAGCGCCCTGCCACATGATCATATCGGCACCGGTTTGCTTTTGAATGTAGTTGCCTAAATGACGATCTGGGCCCCATAGAATCTTTTCGCCCTGCTCGTCTAAATGCTCAACGATTTCAAGTGCACAAGATGAGGTTACTATCCAATCTGCACGCGCTTTAACCGCTGGAGACGTATTTGCATACACAACTACCGTTCTGTCAGGGTGTTGGTCACAAAACGCATTGAACTGATCAATTGGGCAGCCTAAATCCAATGAGCATGTTGCTTCAAGGGTTGGCATAACAACCGTCTTTTGTGGCGTTAATACTTTAGCCGTTTCGCCCATAAACTTAACACCAGCAATGATTAGGGTGTCTGCCTGATGTTGATTACCAAAGCGTGCCATTTCGAGAGAATCTGCTACACAACCGCCCGTTTCCTCAGCCAATGCTTGAATTTCAGGATCAGTGTAATAGTGCGCGATTAATACCGCATTTTTCTCAATCAGCAATTGTTTTATTCGTTCTTTGTATTCTTGCTTTTCATGCGCACTTAACTGTGCGGGTTTGGCAGGAAAATTAAACTCGAAATCTACAGCTAAATTACCTTGAGACATGTGACTCTCTCTACTACGACGGTGATTGTGGTCGCGATTATACGTGAAATTTAGTAGAAAGTGTAATATTGAAAATATGGGAGGCTAAGCTGTTAGTTTTTAACTAAATAAAGGCTTGTTTGCCCGTTTGCTGGATTAAGGCTTCGGTCATATTCGCATATTATTAGCTTGATTAAAAAGGCACTCACACTTCGACAGTTCGTTCCTCACGCTCAGTGCGAACGTTTTTGTTTGTGCTCGGAGCAATGGATGAAACCGACTTGTTAGCTTTAGAGCATTCCGTTCATTCTGAATGTGAGGTACGCACTTGCAGATTGATTGACCTTAACACTTCGACAGTTCGTTTCTCACGCTCAGTGCGAACGTTTTTTTTGTGCTGGATATAAAGATAAATACTATCGATTTCGCCAAAAGTGAAACTGGCGAGTGATGACACGTAATTTAGGTATAAACGTTAAAAGCCTTGGCTTAGATTTTTAAATAAGACACTTGAGAGCTTTAAAATTTGATAACTCGGGAATTTGAAGAAAGTGGTGGGTCGTGAAGGATTTGAACCTTTGACACGTAATTTAGGTATAAACGTTAAAAGCCTTGGCTTAGATTTTTAAATAAGAACCTTGAGAGCTTGAGAGCTTGATAACTCGGGAATTTGAAGAAAGTGGTGGGTCGTGAAGGATTTGAACCTTCGACAAATTGGTTAAAAGCCAACTGCTCTACCAACTGAGCTAACGACCCTTTATGCGATTTGTGTTTAAAGAAAGTGGTGGGTCGTGAAGGATTTGAACCTTCGACAAATTGGTTAAAAGCCAACTGCTCTACCAACTGAGCTAACGACCCTTATTCTTTAAACTATCAAATTGTAAAGTGGTGGGTCGTGAAGGATTTGAACCTTCGACAAATTGGTTAAAAGCCAACTGCTCTACCAACTGAGCTAACGACCCACTTTTGCTAATTGAGGTTAGTGCCTCAACGCGCCGCATATGATACTTATAATTTTTTCAGTTGCAACCACAAATTACAGTTTTTTTGCAATTCGCGTTTGTTTGCACAAAAACACAGCATTTAGTGCAAGTTATCGCCATAAAAACGACTAATTCAAGCTACTTAATCTAGGTCCCGCTAATTTAGCTGCGCTAGAATCTGGATATTCAGATATCACCTGCTGATAAAGCTGCTTAGCTCTAGCATTATTATTTTGCTCTTGCGCCACCATACCAAGCTTAAGCATAGCATCACTGCGTTTAGTTGACTCTTTAAAACGCGTAACGACCATTTCAAACTCTTTACCGGCCTGAGCATGTTCACCTTTATTAAATAAAAGTTGTCCTAGCCAGTAGTGCGCATTAGCGGCATAACCTGAGTTAGGATATTTGCCCAAAAAGTCTTTAAATGCAGGAATCGCTTGATCATACTGCTTGTCTTTAAGCACCATATTAACTGCACGATCATACGCATCGTTTTCAGTTAAATCCGAGCTGTAATTAACAGTAGGTGTCTGTCCAACCGTATTAGAGGCTATAGAAGAAGGTGGTGTTGCTTGTTGCGTTGCTTGCGAAACACGACGTTCTATTTCTTGATAAAGCTCGCGTTGTCGGTCAAGGATTTGCGTAAGCTGATGAGTATGTAGCTCAGTAACGCCACGTAACTCATTTACTTCGTCTTGAAGTTCGGTAAGTTGATTCTGTAGGTTTAACTGCGCCCTCTTCTGAGCTTCCAGCTGACGCTTCGTTTGTTCAAGTTGCTCACTTGCACTTAGTACAGAACCACCAGAATATGATTTCTGTGTAGAAATATCTATCACAGGTGCAGGCTCTGCTGCAGAGGCTTGAACAGCCACTGCAGCTAGCATGCTTAATAAAACTTTATTCAGTTTCATTACACCGCCTGATTAGTAAACTAATACTGCACGACGGTTTTTAGCGAACGCACTTTCTGTACGATCATTAACCATAGGCTTTTCTTCACCGTAGCTAACAACGCTTAACTGAGAAGAAGCAACACCTAATGTTTCCAAGTAAGTTGCAACAGCTTTCGCACGACGCTCGCCCAATGCAATGTTGTACTCTGGTGTACCACGTAAGTCAGTGTGACCTTCGATTAAAACTGTAACGTTTGGATTTTCGTTCAAGAATTTTGCATGAGCATCAAGAATAGCAGTGAATTCGCTATCTACAGATGACTTATCAAAACCAAAGTAAACGATGTGCTCAGAACGTAGACGTTCTAATTCTTGTTTACGCTTTTGCTCTTCTATTTCTTTTGCACGCTGAGCCGCATTAACTTGTACTGTATCTTCAGTAGTTGATGCCGTATTTTGTGCATTAGTATCTACTTGACTCTCAGCATCAGAATCAGAATTTGAACTACAAGCAGCCAATGCCATAATTGGCAATGCAACAGCAAGAGCTTTCACAGTTTTATTCAAGCGCATTTTATTTTCCTTATTGTTACAATTTCTTATTAAATCATGTTTATAAAAATGGTGACCATGCCGGTGATTTCACTTGACCATTCAAAGCAGGTAAACGTGCTTTAAATCGACCATCCACAGACACTAAACTTAGTACTTGTCGATTATTATGCAAAGTACTGTAAATAATCATCCCGCCATTTGGCGCAATACTCGGTGATTCGTCAAGCCTTGTTGAAGTTAAAACCTGGAACATGCCACCGCTTAACTCTTGTTTCGCCAAATGGTATTTGCCTCTTGTTCTGTTAACCATCACAAGTTGGCGACCATCAGGTGTTAACGAACCACCTAAATTCATTTCACCGTCGAAAGTAAGGCGTCTTACTTTACCATCGACTAAATTTACGCGATAAAGCTGCGCTTTACCACCCCGTTCTGAACTAAAAATCAAGGAATTACCGTCTGGAGACCAACTTGGTTCAGTGTCAATTGCTCTATGGCGCGTTACACGTCTTAATTTTCGCGTATTAATGTCCATGAGATAAATATCTGGATTACCGTCCTTTGACAGTACCATTGCCATCTGTCGTCCATCAGGAGACCACTTAGGCGCACTATTTATTCCCTTAAATGAACTAATAATTTCGCGTTTGCCTGTGTAAATGTCGATCACAAATATTTGTGCTTGGTGATTTTCAAACGTTACATAAGCTAGTTTATCGCCATTAGGATGCCAGTTTGGTGACATTAATGGCTCTTTTGAACTCAATAACACATGCTCGTTATAGCCATCGTAATCTGAAATAACAAGCTGGTATGGGTAGTCCCCTGAATCACGCACAATCACATAAGCAATTTTGGTTAAGAACGCGCCTCGTGTGCCAGTCAGCTTTTCATATACTACATCGCTGATTCGGTGCGCATAACGTCTAAATTGGTCCGCGCCAATCACTACAGTACTTTCATCTAAGATGTGATCTGAAGATTTAACCAATTGGCCACTACTCAACATCTGAGTTTGACCACCCGTAATTTGGCCACGCAATACATCAATGAGTTGATATTTAACTTCATAGCGACCAATAGAAACTTCTTTGATTTCACCGACAACGATGTCTTCTACACCTTCAGCTGCCCACGCTGCGTAATCAACGGTTGAATCATGAGACACAACTTGCGGAAAACGTAATTCATTAATAGGGCTAAATTTACCGCTACGTAATAAATCTTCGGCAATGATTTGAGAAATTCTGTCAGGAACGGGGCCAGTGCCAGTCCATTTAAACGGTAGCACCGCAATTGGACGTGCGCTATCAATACCTTCAGTGATAACAATTTCTAATGTCGCATGGGCCTTGCTAATTATGAGGCTGGCTGCGAGTGTTAATCCAAGTATAAAATTCTTCATATTAATAAGGTTGTTGCTCTCAATTAATTTCAATTCTTTTGATCTAAAATTCCGGTTCTACCGTTAAGCTGATATTACTCATTTCCTTAAAGACCTCTGGATCTTTTGAAACTGGTAATGTCCCCGCTTTGTATACAGCAGCTTCAGCCGCGTCGCAAACGGTGCGGTCTCCCTGCCCTTTGACAACATTGGTCACAAAACCAGAAGGTGCCAAACTAATTCGTAATTTACACGATTTACCTTCCATTGTGCTGCGATCGGTTATTAAGTTACGTTGAATCGTCTGAGTAATCAATGCTGTATATCGTTGAATTTCAGTCATCACTTGCTGGCGACGCGCTTGCTGTCTGCTTGCCATTTCTTCAGCCATTTGCTGCTCAAGTAACTTTTGTTGCTCCGCTCGCTCTCGTGCTTCTTGTTCTTTGCGTTTGCGCTCTGCTTCTTGCTTTTTACGAAGCTCTTCCGCTTTTTTAGCTGCTTGCTCTTCTTTTATACGCTTTGCTTTGGCATCAGCCGCGGCTTTATCGGCTGCTAGCTTTTCTTGCTCTTTGCGCTTGCGCTCTTTCTCAGCAGCATCCGCTTTCGCTTTGGCTTTTTTTGCAGCTGCGTCAGCGGCTTTCTTTTCGCTTTCTTTCTTCTTACGTTGCTTTTCTAGATCTTGAATTCGCTTCTCTTCCGCCGCTCTTTTCTCACGAGCACGTTTAGCGCGGTCTTCAAGTTCTTGCAAGCGTTTAGCTTCATCCGCTTTTTGCTTTTTAATGCGATTAACCTGCTCTGTAACCTTGCTTTTATCAATCGCTACCGCCTTAATAGGTTCTACCGTAGCAGGGACCGGCGTTGGCTTGGGAGGCGTTGCCGCAAAATCACCAAACAACAGCACTATAGCTAATACTGCATGTAAGGCAACACTGAGAGAAATGGCGACGGTATATTTGTGACTCACGTATTACTTCTCCAGCGAATCTGTCATTAAACCAACAGACGGCACACCTGCTTGTTTTTGCAATAGCACCATTAACTGGATTACCGCATCGTATGAAACTGCGCCATCGCCGTTAACCACTACAGGCGTATCGGGATTAACCTGCAAATGTGCAGCCACGAGCGTAGCAACTTCCTCAGCAGACATTGGCTCATTCTTGCCAGCTCCCACGGCTAAGTAGTAATTACCATTCGCGTCAACTGACGCAACTAGCGGCGGCTTACTGTCTTTACTTAAAGGCTCAGCATCCGCTTTAGGCAAATCAACTTTCACGCCTTGGGTAATTAGTGGTGCCGTTACCATGAAAATAATCAACAACACCAACATTACATCGATATACGGCACAACGTTTATTTCGGCGACTTTTTTTCTTCTAACACGATTGTACATAATCGTTCTCCGCTACGCTTGGCCTTCACTTGCAGTTTGTCGTTGCAAAATACTCGAAAACTCTTCCATAAAGTTGCCGTAGCTGTTTTCTAACTTTTCTACACTATGGCTAAAACGGTTAAATGCCATAACCGCAGGAATAGCAGCGAATAGTCCCATCGCGGTTGCCACCAATGCTTCTGCAATACCTGGTGCCACCATGGCCAAGGTAGCTTGCTCAACAGCGCCTAACGCGATGAAGGAATTCATAATCCCCCAAACCGTACCAAATAAGCCAATATATGGGCTGATTGACCCTACAGTTGCCATGAAAGGTAAATGTGTTTCCAGAGAATCGACTTCGCGAGATAATGCAACGCGCATTGCTCGGTGCGTGCCATCGACTACGGCTTGAGGTGAGCTAATATTGCTTTTTCTTAAACGTGCAAACTCTTTAAACCCTGCAACAAACAAACTTTCTATACCAGAAATTTGGTTACGCGCAGACACTTCATTGTAAAGGCGGCTTAAGTCAGCACCGCCCCAAAATTTGTCTTCAAACGTCTTTAATTGAGCACGCGCCTGTTGCAATACTTTTCGACGTTGGAAAATCATGGCCCAGCAAGCCACGGAAAATCCTAACAAAATAATCATTACCGACTTAACCAACAAGCTTGCTTGTAAAAACAATTCAAAAAAAGAAATTTCAGCTGACACGTTTTAATGCTCCAAGTAATTCATCAGGTATGGCACAAGGCTTTGCTCGCTCAAGATTAACAAAAACAACCAGAACGTCAGCTTGACAAAGTAGTTGCTCATTTTCGTTATATAAATACTGCTTAAATACAACACTTGCTCTTTTTAAGTCACTTATTTCTGTCACTACATTTAGCAAGTCATCTAGCTTTGCAGAGGCCAAGTACTCCATTTCAACCTTTCTGACCACAAAGCCGAGGTTTTGTTCTAAATAATAAGATTGATTTATGCCTAATTCGCGCAACCACTCAGTTCGTGCACGTTCGAAAAATTTTTGATAATTAGCAAAATACACGATCCCGCCTGCATCGGTATCTTCATAATATACGCGGAGAGGAAATGAATTTACTTTTTCAAACATTCAAAAATGACAACTTATTATTTAGTTCTTATAGCGCGCACTATAGTAATAGATTTACTCACCCTCAAACAAGCCCTTAGCCTATTTGTTTGTAATAAATTACAAATAATAGTTAATGACAAATAGTTAAAAGAAGAACAACAGCAAACACGACCCTCTCCAACCAACTTTCGCATTAGTTTTTCTAATGATAAAAATAAATTTTTTTCGTTTGTTAAAGGTATATCGTCTCGCTAAAATACACTTGTTTTCTGAGCTAGCGCACCGAACAACGCTCTTAACCCTTAAGCTTGTTCTTAGCCAGAATTCGTTAGTATTGATAGTTTTGCTGCTATCCATACTCTCTGACATGTTTCCTGGAATTGAATTTCCTTCTATCAACTTGAGATTTAAGTTGGCCCGCATCCCTTTATGCGGGCTTTTTTTTTGCCATTTTTCAAATTCGCCCGTAAAAAACAAAGATTAGCCGATAGAAAACTAACGCTAAATATCAACACTAGCCACTACATAAAATCGAAATGTCGATTAGTTTTATTAGTGAATAACCTAAACGCATAGGCCAATTAAATTCACGTATAGATTAATTAGAAAATTTTATTGCATAACTAGTCGGATTAGCACCAACTAGCCTGCATAATTATTTGTAAGAACGGATGTTAAGAGGTAGGTTTGACGATATTGAAGTGTTGATATGCCTTGTCGGTAACAATGCGACCCCGAGGAGTACGCTGTAAGAACCCCTGTTGAATCAAGAATGGCTCTAATACATCCTCAATCGTTTCACGCTCTTCACCGATAGCTGCGGCAACATTATCTAAACCGACAGGCCCGCCCATGAACTTTTCAATAATGGCTAGTAACAGTTTCCTATCCATAATATCAAAGCCTTCATTATCCACTTCTAACATTGCAAGTGCACTTGCAGCCGAATCTTGGCATACAACCCCAGCCGTTTTTACGTCGGCATAGTCTCGTACGCGACGTAACAACCGATTTGCGATTCGCGGAGTACCGCGAGAGCGACGTGCTACTTCGAAGGCACCTTCATTATCAATAGTAAGGTTAAGAAAGTGAGCGGAGCGATTGACAATATCCGTTAAGTCTTTGCTATTGTAAAACTCTAATCGCTGAACGATACCAAACCTATCTCTTAGCGGAGACGTTAGCGCCCCAGCTCGTGTAGTGGCACCGATAAGTGTAAACGGTGGTAAGTCTAATTTAATCGAACGAGCGGCAGGCCCTTCACCAATCATGATATCTAATTGATAGTCTTCCATGGCTGGATACAGTACTTCTTCGACCACAGGACTTAGTCGATGAATTTCATCGATAAACAATACGTCATTTTCTTCTAAGTTTGTCAGTAAAGCAGCTAAGTCCCCCGCTTTCTCTAATACGGGGCCTGAAGTAGTTCGTATATTAACGCCCATTTCATTGGCAACAATATTGGCAAGCGTGGTTTTTCCGAGTCCCGGTGGGCCAAAAATAAGTAGATGATCGAGTGGCTCGCTTCTCCGCTTAGCCGCTTCAATGAATATTTCCATTTGCGCTTTAACGTGATCTTGCCCCGTATAATCCTGCAAAAGCTTAGGACGAATGGCGCGATCTACATTATCATCTTCAAATGTAGCGGTAGGTTGAATGAGTCGATCTGCTTCTATCATTTTTACTTACTTCATATTAGTGCTATTTCAGCATATTTTCTGGAAAAGTGGTTATAACATGGCCTTTAATGCGTCACGAATCAAATCTTCGCTCGACATACCATCACTGTAAATTTGCTTAATAGCTTTATCAGCCTGACCTTGCGTATAACCCAGCGATATTAACGCATTTATCGCATCACCGCGACTATCAGTTACAATCGCTGACGCCACCAAACCATCAACGGGCATTTTATCCGTGAATGGGGTAAGCAATTCACTATTCCAGTCTTTAAGCTTATCGCGCATTTCTATCAATAAACGCTCAGCGGTTTTCTTACCAACACCTGGAATTTTAACAATGGTTGTCAAATCATCATGTGCTACACAACTCACAAACTGCTCTGCTGACATTCCCGACAATATTGCCAAGCCGAGTTTAGGGCCAACACCATTAACTTTAATGAGCAAGCGAAACAATTTTCGCTCTGTTTTGGTAGCAAAGCCATATAAAAGCTGAGCATCTTCACGTACAACGAAGTGCGTATAAATAGTAGCTTCTTCTTGTTCGTTAGGGAGTGCATAGATACTTGTCATTGGCATTGAGACTTCATAACCTACGCCCTGACATTCAATAACTATTTCCGGGGGAAGTTTTTCGATTAATGTACCTCGAAGACGACCAATCACTGTCTATTCACCTTTGAATTATAGAATATCCAGCAACCTTAACACTATATATTTATACAGTAAAGTTTTTGTGTTATTAGCAGGCTACAGAGAAGAAGAAAAAATGAATTACGAGCGTAAACGACCGCGCACGGTTTTGCTAACCTGCCCAGACATTTTGGTTAGAGAGTCATAACTGTGTGCATGACACAAGGCAACTGCTAGCGCATCGGCTGCATCAGCTTGTGGTGTTGCTGGTAATTTAAGAATTGAACGCACCATGTGTTGTACTTGCGCTTTGTCAGCTGCGCCAGTGCCAACCACAGATTGTTTGATTTGCCGTGCAGAATACTCCGCAATGCTAAGCCCTTTGTTTGTTGCCGCAACAATTGCAGCACCGCGAGCTTGACCTAATTTAAGCGCTGAATCAGGGTTTTTAGCCATAAAAACTTGCTCAATGGCAAACATATCCGGTTTAAATTGAATGATAATTTCAGATACACCTGCAAAGATAGTTTGAAGGCGTGTCGCTAAATCATCTCCTTGCGCAATTGCTTTGATGCAACCACTACCGAGATAATTAAAATGACGTCCTTGCTGTTCAATGACGCCATACCCTGTTAATCGTGAGCCGGGATCTATCCCCAGAATTATTGCCAAATTATGCTCTTTCTTTTTATTAAAAAAGGCGACAGTCACGAACCTAGCATGTTCGTGTTCTGTCGCCCTATCTAAGATTAGTCTTCTTGACTATCTTGTTGCTTTTCTTCTTGCTTAATGGTTTCAATACCTAATTCAACGAGTTGTGCTGGGTTAGCCTTACTAGGTGCATTAGTTAATGGACAAGCCGCCGTTGTTGTTTTAGGGAATGCCATTACATCACGGATCGAACTTGCACCCGTCATTAACATGACAAGTCTGTCCAAACCAAATGCTAAACCTGCATGCGGTGGCGCACCATATTGTAAGGCTTCAAGTAAGAAGCCAAATTTCTCTTGTGCTTCTTCATCACCAATACCTAAGATACGGAATACGGCTGACTGCATCGCCTGATCAAAGATACGAACTGAACCACCGCCTAATTCACAACCATTCAATACCATGTCGTATGCATTTGATAATGCGCCTACTGGGTTAGCCTCAAGCTCTTCTGGCGTTAAATTGGTTGGTGCTGTAAATGGATGATGCAATGCATGCATTCTGCCATCAATTTCTTCAAACATTGGAAAATCAACAACCCAAAGTGGCTTCCATTCGTCAGCAACAATACCTAAATCTTCACCTAGTTTTAAACGCAACGCGCCTAATGCTTCTGTTACAACCGTTTGATTATCTGAACCAAAGAATATGATATCGCCAGTTTCAGCGTTAACACGATCTAACAACGCTTTAACAGCATCTTCAGGCAAGAATTTCAAGATTGGCGATTGTAGCCCTTCCATACCTGCTGACAAGTCATTTACTTTCATCCAAGCTAAGCCTTTCGCACCGTAAATACCAACGAACTTAGTATATTCGTCGATATTCTTACGAGAGAACTTCGTTGCGCCCTCAGGCACACGGATCACAGCCACACGACCTTTTTCATCGTTTGCTGGCCCAGAGAATACTTTAAATTCTACATCTTTTAAGATATCTGCAACGTCTACAATCTCTAATGGATTTCGTAAATCAGGCTTATCTGAACCAAAACGAGTCATGGCTTCAGCGTATGGCATGCGAGGGAATTCACCCAAATCAACGTTGAGCAACTTGAGAAAAAGATCACGGATCATTTTCTCTGTTACTGCCATCACTTCGTCAGCGCTCATGAATGAAGTTTCAATATCGATTTGCGTGAATTCAGGTTGGCGATCAGCACGTAAATCTTCATCACGGAAACACTTAACGATTTGGTAATAACGCTCCATACCTGACATCATTAGCAATTGTTTAAACAACTGTGGAGATTGCGGCAAAGCGAAGAAATTACCTTTGTGTGTACGACTCGGCACTAAATAATCACGAGCACCTTCAGGTGTCGCCGCCGTTAAAATTGGCGTTTCGATATCAAGGAAACCTTGTTCTTCTAACGATTGACGAACTGCAGAAGTTACCTTAGCGCGAAAACGAATGCGTTCAGTCATTTCAGGGCGACGAAGGTCTAAATAACGATACTTTAAACGTTGCTCTTCTGAGTTATTTTGATGGTCATCTAATGTTAATGGTAATGGCGCCGCTTTGTTGATAATGGTTAGCTCTAAACCTAACACTTCGATGCCGCCTGTCGCCATATCTTTATTTACTTGGCCTTCAGGTCGAGCGCGTACTTTACCTTTCACCTGTACACAAAACTCATTTCTAAGCGTATTAGCTTTCTCAAGCACTTCTGGTAAATCAGGATCGTAAACAACTTGTACCAACCCTTCACGATCACGTAAATCGAGAAATATTACCGCCCCTAAATCACGACGGCGATTTACCCATCCACAAAGTGTTACTTCCTGACCAATGTGAGATTCGTTTACCTCACCACAATATAGAGTTCGCATAAAAAGTTGCCTTGAATGTTCGAATTTACTGCCGCGATTGTTCGCCAGCATTTATATAGGTGTAAAAATGCTGCACATTATAAAGCAATAGTGCTGAATGTCACCTGTATCAAAGCGATACTTTTATGAATAAAAGGTGTAATGGTTTTTTCCTTCCGCTTTTACCTGATACATGAGTGTATCAGCCACTTTAAGAAGGTCACTGTCTGTCTCACCGTCTTCCGGATAAATTGCAATACCAATACTACAACCAATGTTGGCAAACCCTGTCGACAATTCAAATGGCTGTTGCACTAAATTAAGAATTTTGTTGGCCACATAGGCCGCTTCATTCTTGTTGTGTAAACCCGTGAGCAAAATAACAAACTCGTCACCACCAAATCGCACAATGGTATCAGACACCCTAACACAGCTATCAAGGCGTGTGGCGACCAATTTTAACAATTCATCCCCCACGTCATGGCCAAATGTGTCATTGACCTGCTTGAACCCATCTAAATCAATAAACATCACCGCAATGAGCAACTCTTGTCGTTTATGAAAATTAATCGCAGTAGTTAGTCGGTCTTTTAGCAAGATACGATTAGCCAAGCCGGTCAACTCATCATGCGTTGCCATGTGTTTCATTTGTTCTTCAAGCGCTTTACGCGTTCTAATTTCAACCTGAAGGCGTCTGTTCCACACAATAATCACAGCGATAATGATTAACGTGATGGCAACCCCTTGCACCGCTACGCGTAGAACGACATTTTTGTCGAGACCAGTTTCTACATTAATCTCAAACCATTCTTCGTAAATTTGTTGTTTTTCAGTGGCAGAAATTGTGGCTAGCGCCTTGTTGATAATGCCTACCAACATTGTTCGGTCTTTTTTGGTGGCGAAACGATTTTGGTCGACGTTAAACTCATCAACTACCGACATACCAAGCGTTATTAAGCTCTCTTGCCTAACAATTTCTGATGCCGTCGCAATATTTTCAACCACGCCATCCACTAACCCTTGTTGCAACGCCTGCACTCCTTCCTGATAGTCATCTACCAGCATCAGCGCAATATTAGGGTGTTCTTTTTGAATTTGCCCTACCAGATAATAACCCTTAATGATGGCGAGCGACTTGCCATAAAAATCCGACAGTTTAAGCTGAGAGCCCAGTTGTCGTTGGTGAATAACCACCCATGGCATATCCCAATAAGAGTCAGAAAAAAGTAAGTATTTATCACGTTCTTCGGTTTGTGTCGCACTTGCCAAAATGTCTATTTCACCATTTACCAGTGCACTAAATTGCGCTTGCCAACTCCTAAAAGGCACATGCTCAAATGTTAACGGCACTCGTTGTTCAATGAGTTTAATCACGCTTGGGTTGATGCCGAGCACTTCACCATTGCTGTCAAAGTACTCCAAGGGTTTCCAATTAACGTTGGTGCCGATTTTTACATTAGAATGCATTTTCGCCCATGCCAGCTCTTCTTGAGTTAATGACACTAATGTACTTTGCTCTTGAAAGTATCCTTCCGACTTAAAGCTTAACCACTTTTCTTCCAATGCGAGTAATTTCTCTTTCGATATTTTGCTAAAGCCATAGCTGATAAGTTCGCCCAACTTCTCGTTACTGCTCGTTATTAGGCTTTGAACCGGTAGATTGAACACAGGTTTTGGTAGGACGTGGAAAGACGTACGCAGTCCCGACTGCATAAGACGATGATTCATGGATTCCATTTCAGCCACAATCGCTTTGACTTCAAGATTTTCAGCAGCATGAATTAATTCATCAAAATCACGAAACATTCGGATATTAATTTCTGGGTATTGTGTTTTTAGCGCATCAATATAAGGAGAGAAATAATAAACACCTATCGTTTCATTACGTAAATCATCTAGCGACGAAATATCCAACATACGATTTGAAACATAGGCTCTTGCTTTTACCCGATAGTTAATTTCACTGTAAGACACTTGCGGAATTACATTATCAATTTTTGGGTAAGCAACATAAACATCGGCAACTCCTTGTGCCAACGTTTGCTGTGCATCGACAATATTCGCCGTCACGAATTTGACTTTGATGCCCGATGCATCTGACCATAGGTGCCAAATATCAACAAACAATCCATAAGGCACCCCCGTAGCCGAGATCCCCATAAATGGCGCAAGGTCTGGATCGATGGCAGCTATGATAGTGTCCTTTCCTTTTTTCAACCCTAGCCACTTACGCTCAATTGTTACTCGTTCGTCAGACGATATTTTTGCAAAACCCTGCTCAACAAATTCCAATAATTGGGTATTGTTCTTTGCTAGGGCTGCTGCATATTCGCCCTCACGATAAAGAATCTTTTTATGTGCAGGAAATAAAGAAGACAACGCGTCATATTCACTAAAATTTTGCGACAACCTGTCGAGCGCAGTAAACGCCAATATCTCTCCTGCAAGCGCTGCGTGATATAAATCATGGCGGCTCGGATAAGTACGTATCCTAATATTAGGCAAGCGCTGTTGTAGTTGTGCCACATGGTTCGACCCTTTCACTACCCCTACAGTGTATGGTGCGAGTTGTTCTAGTGTGTTAATCCCAGTAAGATTTCGATGAATGAACAAGTAGCTGTTCTGAGGGAAAAATGTAGAAGTAAAATCAAACGTTTGTGCGCGCAAATCGGATTTCGCTAATCCCGCGTGTAGGTCAATATTACCTTCGCCAACCCGGCGCAGGGTTTCCTCCCATGGTAACGGAATAAAAGAGACCTGCACCTGCTGTTTTTCGGCCCATAAGCGCCACATATCAACCATTAGGCCAGCTGGTTCGTCTGCATTATTGATAAAATGATAAGGATAAGAAGTTTCGTTAATCGCAATGCTATACGATTGTTTTTCTGTGGCGTGGCTGTTGATCGCAAAAAGACAACCAGCAAAAAACAATGCGTAAAACACAGTGTTTTTTATTAACAGACGAGTAACCTCGTTAATTACATTCATAAATATAATTATTATAAACCGACGCCAAAAATTTCAATCACGAATCATTTACGCTAAAATACCGTCAACTTAACACACAATGTCACATGAATACCCATTAATGCAACCTTCTGATACTGATATTATATATTCCAGTAAACATAGTCAGGTCAAAGACTTCACCTTCGATGCACAAGTCGTTGAAGTTTTTCCCGACATGATTTCTCGATCTGTACCGGGCTATAACACAATTATAGATACCATCGGCCGCTTAAGTAGACACCATGTCAAAAACAATACAAATGTTTATGATTTAGGCTGTTCACTCGGCGCTGCAACATTAGCTATGCGACAAGCGATTACCGCAGACAAGTGCAAGATCATTGGTGTTGATAATTCTTCAGCCATGGTAGAACGCTGTAAAATGCACGTAACTGCGTTTAAGGGCAATACACCGGTAGAAATCATCGAAGGCAATATTCAAGACATTACGATTGAAAACGCTTCAATGGTTGTGCTCAACTTTACCTTACAGTTCATTCAACCGGATCAGCGCCAAGTATTATTACAAAAGATTGCTAACGGTCTAAACCCTGGCGGCATTTTAGTATTGTCTGAGAAAATCATACACCAAGATGCGCCGTTGAATGAGTTACTCATCGATTTACACCATGATTTTAAACGCGCCAATGGCTATAGTGATTTAGAAATAGCACAAAAAAGAACAGCGCTTGAGAATGTAATGCTTACTGATGAGCTACCCACACATTTAACGCGATTAAAAGATGTTGGTTTTTCACATGCAACACCTTGGTTTCAGTGTTTTAACTTTCTTTCTATTGTGGCAATTAAATGATTTCGTTTAACGAGTTTTACCAACAAATCGCACAAAACAGACTAGCACACTGGTTAGAAGTATTACCTAAGCAGCTTGCTGAATGGCAAAAAAATGAACTACATGGTGAGTTTAAGCACTGGGTGAAAACAATCGAGGCACTGCCTAAAACAACGCCTGGTCACATCGATTTGGCTGAGTCGGTAACTGCTGGCTCAAGCGCAGATATTAACCAAGGCGAAGCGAAACGAATCGAAAGCTTACTCAAAAAACTAAAACCATGGCGTAAAGGTCCATACCATATACACGATATTCATATCGACACTGAATGGCGTTCAGACTTCAAATGGGATCGACTTGTTCCTCACATTTCAGATCTTAAAGATCGATATGTATTAGATATCGGTTGTGGTAGTGGCTATCACTTATGGCGCATGCGTGGCCAAGGTGCAAAATTTGTTGTGGGGGTGGATCCAACACAATTGTTTTTGATGCAGTTTAGAGCCATTCAGCATTTTATTAGCGACACGGCTGTAAACATTCTTCCGCTTGGCGTGGAAGACTTACCAGAACTAGCTGCGTTTGACACTGTCTTTGCAATGGGTGTCCTGTACCATCGCAGATCACCTATCGATTTTCTGTATCAATTAAAGTCTCAACTAGCCAATGGCGGCGAGCTTGTTCTTGAAACACTCATCGTAGATGGTGATGAAAACACCGTACTTGTTCCTGGTGAGCGATATGCCAAAATGCGCAATGTATGGTTCTTACCGAGTGCCGACGCAATGTGTGCGTGGATGAGACGGTGTGGCTTCAAAAATGTTCGTCATGTGAATACCGACGTAACCGCACTAGACGAACAACGAAAAACTGAATGGATTGATACAGAATCACTGAAAGACTTCTTAGATCCAAATGATCCCGAAAAAACAATTGAAGGCTATCCTGCCCCAAAACGTGCGATTTTTGTTGCTAATAAATAGTTAGCATAGTTAGTGTGAAAATTGGTGTGAAATAGCACTTGGCATAATCAATACGCTCCTAGCAAATATTGATTGTGCCGTAATGCCAATTGGCGTAAACATCCGCTAGTGCAGGTACTTATCAATAATTTGCTGATAAGTGCCTTGCTCTTTCATTTTAGCAATGCCATCGTTAAACATATTAACCAATTTTGCATCACGAAAACCCGCGACATAATTACGCTCGTTAAAGATATAGTGAATTTTGAACGGCTTCTTGAGCCGAATATCATTGCTTTGACTGATTAAATATTTGAATATGCTTTCATCAAGCACGATAACTTCAGTCCGCCTCATAAATAACATTTCGACTTGCTTCGCCTGATCGGGCATTTCACGGTAGTCTATTGTATGGGAGATAACATCATTAAATTCCTCCCCCAAATATCGACTTGCGTTTTGAAAAGCAACCATACTTAAACGAGATAGATCTTTGACTGTTTTGATCACTGCTTCATTTTCAGCCAGTGTTACCGCGACATTTTGGTAAGTAACATAAGGTGACGAGGTTTTCATTGCTGGATGCTGATAATTAGCAGGCAATGTCATAACACCATCAACATTGAGCCGTTGGTATCCAGTAATCGCTCTACCAAGCGGCAGATGAACAAACTTAACCTTCTTGCCATGTAAACGAAACGCTTCACGAACTAAGTCGATTTGAATGCCTGATTTATTTTTTTCGATAATAAAAGGTGGTTTAGGTAAGCCAGCGACGAGTTCTATCGTGGTTTTGTCATCAGCTGAACTTGAAAAAGAAACACAGGTAAGCAGGAATAAGCCAATGATAAAATTAAGAAAACAAAAAAATCGTAATTTCAAACTCTTCACCAAGTTCAATGAGCCACAAACACATTGCACTCAATGACATAAATTAGTTATTGTGTTAGATAGCACTTTGCAGGATGCGAAGTATTCTAACATGTCTTTTTAGTGTAGATCATTATCAAAGTTTAGGGCGCCAGCAATTATGAATGAACAATGGTTAGCAAGACGTTATAAAAAAGTTGCTCAAAGGCTACAGGACCATAGAAGCCCATTTCAGCGTGACCGAGCACGAATTTTACACTCAGCAGCCTTTCGTCGGCTTCAATCGAAAACTCAAGTGATGGGCAGTGGACAAAGCGACTTTTATCGTACACGACTTACCCACTCACTCGAAGCGGCTCAAATTGGCTCAGGCATTTGTGCACAGCTAAGGCAAAAATACCGCGACATTCCAAGCCACTTGATCTTAGACGATGACACACTAATTGAGTCTATTTGTTTGGCGCACGACATCGGCCACCCACCGTTTGGTCACGGAGGCGAAATCGCCTTAAACTTTATGATGCGCAACTATGGTGGCTTTGAAGGAAATGGCCAAACCTTTAGAATTGTTTCAAAATTAGAGCCATTTAGCGAAGGTTACGGCATGAACCTATCGCGAAGAACCTTGTTAGGCTTAGTCAAATACCCACAAACATTAGATAACCTGCAAAATAGTGACAAGCCAGCAGTTCCTTCTTCGTTTCGTCAACTAAAAGCCTGTGAATGGCACCCTCCTAAAGGGATTTATAGTGACGACCTTGATGTATTACATTGGGTACTATCCCCATTGTGTGAAAGCGATCGGGTATCGTTTCAGTCGTTTACCGAAGATGCAAATAAGCATGCTAAAACAAAATTTAAGTCGTTTGATTGCTCAATAATGGAATTGGCTGACGATATCGCCTATGGCATTCACGATTTAGAAGACGCCATCGTTACCGGCGTTGTCAATCAAGCAGACTTTGACCAGAACGTGATTGTTGCACTACAGGCTTTAGACGATGATTGGATTGTTGAGTTGTCTCATTCGCTTTCCGATAAGTTGTTTAGCCAACAGCATCACCAACAAAAAGAAGCGATTGGTGCATTGGTTAACTACCTGATCACTGCAATTGAATTAGTTGATTTGAATGAAACTGCTAAGCTTTCGTTCGAAGAACCATTACTACGTTTTCAGGCAGTACATCCGCCAGTTGCAGCGGCGGTACTAAAAATATTTAAAAATTTCGTTTTACGTTTTGTAATTAAGCAAACGGCTATTCAGCAGTTGGAATATCGTGGGCAACAAATTGTGATGGAATTATTTGAAGCATTGGCCTCCGATCCATTAAGATTACTTCCTGCATCAACATCACAACGTTGGCAAGATGCGCAGTCACAAGGAAATAATGAATTTCGTGTGATAGCTGACTATGTGTCTGGCATGACGGACGACTACGCCACAAATTTATATCAAACATTATTTGTACCAAGTAGTCAGTTTAACTATCGAATGCACACATAGTTGCCATTAGACAAAGGTATACACAAGAACGAATGTTAGAAATTTATGCAGGTTCACAAGCGCTACGTACGATAAAAGAGCAAGGCTTACGCGCCGACTTGTTTGACGTTATGCTTGGCGCCAGTGGCGGCCCAAAATGGTTTACATTATTTGGCTTAGATAAATATTTATTTGGCGAATTTTTTAAAGACCGAACATCAGAATTAAATTTAATCGGTTCATCAGCTGGCGCTTTTCGCTTTGCTGCGCTCGCACAGCAGCAACCTGTTGAAGCAATTAGTAAATTGGCTAAGCACTATAGTGAAACGGTTTATTCTAAGAATGCTAATGCCAAAGAAGTAACCGAAAAAGCTGAAGAATTGCTGCAGCATGTTTATGGAAACGAAGGTATTACGCAACTACTAAATAACGACGTAATAAAGCCTCATTTCATCGTGGCAAAGTGTCATGGCTTAACGGCATCCGAAAACAAGCTCGGACAACTGTTAGGTTTAGCATCAAGTATGGCACTAAATAAATGCTCTCGACGTTTGCTGAACTGGCAGTACCAGCGATTTGTTTTTCACCACCCTAAGAGCCAACTTCAAATTAACCATACGGATGAATTTACCAGTCATTATGTGTCTTTAAGTCAAAGTAACCTTCATGATGCGTTATTAGCATCAGGTTCAATTCCTTTGGTAATGAAAGGCGTGAAAAACATCGCTGGCGCGCCAAATGGCATGTATCGAGACGGCGGCATTATCGACTACCATTTTGATTTTTCGTTTAACGGGCAACAAAAACTCACGCTGTATCCGCATTTTAATCATTTACCTAAACCCGGTTGGTTTGACAAGAACAGCCAACGCGTTGGTTCTGAGGTAAATTATGATAATGTCGTGATGTTGGTTCCTTCGGCTGAATTCATTGACTTACTCCCATTTAAGAAAATTCCGGATCGTACTGACTTTACCGAAATGACGCCCGAGCAAAGAATCCCCTATTGGCAAACTGTGTTACAAGAGACACACCGTTTGGCAGATGCATTTGCAGAAATAGTCGAAAAACAAGAAGTAAATAAGGTTAAACCCCTTCCTTTTTTATAGCCAACAGTGGGTTAAGAAATCGGTAGCGTCATTCGCGCTACCGCTCCCTGTTGACCGTCGTTGCGATTGCTCAAGGTTAACTCACCACCATGATTGGCGATAATTTGCCTGCTCAACGCCAGCCCAATACCACTCCCTTGCGATTTGGTGGTGTAGTAAGGCACGAATAAATTATCGCTATTGAAGATGCCTGTACCACAATCAATGATTTCAATAATTACCTGCTTTTTACTGTTAGTGCACACAATATCGACAGTATGACAACTTTCGCCGTCCATTGCTTCAAATGCATTTTTAATTAAGTTCACTAACACTTGTTGAATTTGAGACTTGTCGATGAAAACTTCAATTGGTGCAAAATGGTGGATGTTGATTTGTGCACTCTCATACAGTGACGCGACAGAATCCAACAGTGTGCTTAGGTTGACGAGCGATTTTTCAGGCGCTGGTAAGTGAGATAATTGCTGATAGCGCTCAATGAAGCCCTCTAGTGATTGTGAGCGTTCAACAATTACGTTTAAGCCGTCAACGAGATCTTCTCTCATTGTTACGGGCGCACTTTCTGTCGTCAACAAATGGGAGAGTGATTCCCCAATGGAAGATATTGGCGCTAGGGAGTTGTTGATTTCATGGCTCAACACACGAATTAGCTTTTGCCATGCTTGTCGTTCTTCTTCAAGTAGCAAGCGCTGAATATCGGTGATGAAGATGAGTTTGTTTCGCTGACCGTTATCAAAGTATTCATCGGTATATAAATAGACCTTCTTCTTCGATGTCGCCACTTCGAACTCAACCACGCGTTTTATATCTTTAGTGACTACCTCCTGCAGACCCAATTGATTAATTGGCATACCTTCAATTAAGCTAAACCTTTTGTTAAACAATTGCTCAGCAGCAGGGTTCATTAGCGTTAAATGATGATGTTTATCGACAGCAAGTATCGCCACATCAATTTGCGCGATCACTTTGTGAAGTAAGATTTGTTTTTCTTTTGAAATCAGGCGTTGTTGGTTAAGCGTTTCCGACAATGAATTAAGGAGCCCATTAAATTCCCCTAACGCGCCGTTTAACACCTGCGAATTCGCGCGCATCGAGTAATCCCCGTTAGCCATTGCTTCCATGAGATTAGTTGACGTTCTTAGCTGTGAAACGACTTTATGACGAATAAGAAACGCACCATATAAGATGGTAATTAGGGCGACCATCACGATAACAATCGTTGCATGTACAGAAACTGACGAATAGGCAAGCAAAAAGCACATGATAATAAACGGAATAGTACCGATTAATAACGCTATTTGTACCAGCCTATCTTCAAAAGTTACACGGCTACGATTGAGAAAGTGACGCATCATTACAATTTGTATTTTTCTAAACGACGGTAATAAGCGCTGCGACTTAAGCCAAGTGATTCAGCAATCTCAAGGCATTGCTTACCTAACCGCGTTAAACGATTTGAAATCACATGCTTTTCAATTTGTTCTAGCGTAGCAGTTTCAAAGTCAACGCCAAATTCTGGTTTGGTATGTTCTACACTGTTTAAGCCCAAATCTTGCGCTGTGATTACATTTCCTTGCGACAAAAATAATGCGCGTTCAATTAAGTGGCTGAGTTCTCGAATATTGCCAGGCCACGCATAGCGCTTCATGGCGTTTACCGCTTGCTCATCGAAGCTTTTTGGTGGAAGACGATATTTCTCAGCGTACTTTTTCACGAAGTAATCAGCCAATGGTACAATGTCTTCTTGTCGCTCACGTAGTGGTGGGATAGAGATTTCAATCGTATTTAGTCGATACAAGAGGTCCTGACGAAAACTGCCTTCTTGGATCATTTGCTCCAATGATGCATTAGTGGCAGAAACTAATCTCACATTTACACGTTGCGTTTTGCTCGAGCCAACTTTTTCAAAACTGCGCTCTTCTAGCACTCTAAGTAGCTTTGCCTGCTGCGATAGTGGGATGTTAGCAATTTCATCCAAAAACAGCGTGCCACCTTCCGCCAATTCGAAACGTCCAATGCGTTGTTCTTTGGCGTCGGTAAATGCACCTTTAACGTGACCAAACATTTCACTTTCAAATAAAGATTCAGTAATTGCGCCCATGTTCACACTAACCATTGATTCACTAGCGCGAAGTGAGCGGTCATGCAGGTAGTTGGCAAACATGCTCTTCCCGGTACCATTCTCCCCTGTTAAAAGCACATTCATGTCACTTTGCGCGATACGTGTCAGTGTATCTATAACCTGTTTCATTGCCGGTGATTTTGCGATTACACTTAACTCATCTACCGCTTTTTCACTTTTTAAGAGCGCATTTTCTTGTGACAATTTTTCGCCTTTGCGCTTAAGGCTTGATATCTCAATTTGTTTATCAATGACATTGAGTAGCCGTTCATTCCGCCAAGGTTTTTGAATAAAATCGACTGCACCTAGTTGCATGCTTTTTACTGCAATATCGACGCTACTGTAACCTGTCATCACAATAATAGGCAGTTGTTCATCTACAACTTTGAGCTGCTCTATCAATTCCAGACCTTCTTGCCCGGATGTAGTATCTTTTTGATAGTTCAAATCGACTAAAGCAGCTGAAAACTGTCGCCTCTCTACTATTTGCAGAGCTTCCATAGGAGAATGAACAGCTACTACCTCATAGCCAGCCGATTTAAGCAGTAATTTGAGTGCAGTGACAATACTAAGATCATCATCGACAAGTAAAAGTGAATGTTGTTGTTCCATATGTATTTTTAGTTATTATTTCAGTGCTGTTCCATCGATTGACTAGGCACGAAGTTCGTCAAACCTCGTGCCGCTACAACTAATTGTAATGAAGGGCGTAACTAGGCTCCATTACCACCATTTTCCGCGTTGGAATGTAAGTTGCTAATAAGACTATACTAATTATAAGAATAGGTACACCTAACATTCCCATCAAGTAGCTTGTCTGATCAATAATCATGGTATCGGCAATAAAATTGGCCAACCACGCTGACATAGCAACCCCGAGTGCTAAACCAATCGCGAGCTGTAAAATGGCTTGTTTAAAGAATAACTGCATCACCTCGGCGTCAGACGAACCTAATGCACGACGAACGCCGATTTCCTGAGCCCGCTGCAAAATATTATTTGATGCAACAGCAAATATGCCACTAGCCGCTAAAAACACCGCAACAACGCCACAAAAAACAAAGACCTTACTTACCGCCAGAATTAACATCATCGGCTGCTTAATTAAGCTATCGTAACTTTGTATTTGGTAAACCCCAACATCAGCATCGATATCAGCAGCAGCTTGTTGTAAGTTTCTCGATACATCCTCAAAGTTTCCTGAAAAATGAATTGCGACATACATCCATGAAAACCCTCTAGGATCCATTAAATGATAAGAATTATATGAAGCACTCGAAGCACTCATAGTTGAACCATGGTAGGTATCTGACACTACGCCAATAATTGTTTCCCATTCGGCTTGATCAGTGCGCCAAACACGTCGAATGCGTTGGCCAACGGCATCTCCATTAGGGAAAAATTCTCGTGCGATTGACTCATTAATAATGATGCTTCGTGCATCTTCTTGTGCGTCACGCTGGTCAAAATCACGCCCATGAAGGATTTTCATACCGATAGTATCCCATGCTCCCATAGAAACCACTTCGTTATTACTATAAGGATTTTCTGAATATACTTGCGCTGCGCGCCCTTCAATTTCAAAATGACTCGTCCCCTCACCAGTGCCGGGAAAACTACTCATGAAAGATACACCATGTACATTTGGAGACTGCTCCAACTGCTCTTTCAATTGGTAATAGTATTTTGAGCGATTCATTCGGTCTTGATACTCAAATTCTGTATCGCGTCTAAGCGGATATTTTTCCGTTGGCAGCTGAATCTGTGCTGTTAAACGATTTTGTGTTTGCACCCCGTAGTCTGCTTGCCCCGCACGATAACTGGTAGAAAGCAAAATTGTCGCCAATACCAATACTACACACGATAATGATATTTCTGAAATAACCAATAGTTTGCCAATATTGGCTGCATTTTTGCCTACAGCACCGCGGGTTCCGTCTCTTATAACGCTATTAAAGTCACCCGATAAAGCTCTCCAAGCCGGAAATAGGCCGGTACATGTAATCATCAGTAGCACAGCAATAATTAATAGACTGATGCCGTCAATGCCTAGCGAAACTTGCCACCAGAATGGACGCAGTCCATTAACAGCAAAACTTGTTTCAATTGCCTGATTTGATAATGAGACACCCCAACTCGCAAACAATACCGCTAGCAAGGCACCTACCGTACAAATAAAGAAGCTTTCTAGTAACATTTGAAATACCAATCGATTACGTGGTACCCCCAATGCAACACGGATAGCCACCTCTTTGAAGCGTTCGTTAACTCGTGCTAATAACAAATTACCTACGTTGATGCAGGCCAATGCCAGTATCAAAAACACGACGACTAACATAGCAATGAACAACGAGTAATATTGCGTAATAACTGCTTCTTTGTACGGCACAGCACGCAAATATTCCCCCTGTCCGTTTATTCGATAACCATAATTTTCAGGCAATGACGCGACGATTTCTTTGTTAAAACCAGCAATATATTGTTGCAATTGCGCTATCGAAGCACCATTTTTAAGCCGCGCAAACGCACGGTAGCCAGTATAGGTAGGCTCAATCGGCGCCACATGTAATTGCAGCGCAGGTCGCCATAATTGTGCTCTTGCAGGAAAAGCAAATCCCTCAGGCATAACGCCAATTACTTTTGTTGCCGTGGCGTCGAGCTTAACCATTGTACCCACGACATCTTGCGCACCTGCTAATACATTTTGCCATACGTCATAACTAATAACGGCTGTGGATTCTGCGCCTTCTAAATGATCATCAGGACTAAATCCGCGCCCTAAAATTGGCTGAACGCCTGCAAATTCAAATATGTTCCAACTGACAAAAGCTGCGTTGAGTTTTTTGGCACTGTTTAGGTTATCCGCACTTAAAAAAGTGATGTCCTCTGAATAGATACCAATCTCATCAATTAATCCTGAATTTTCATGAAGTTGATATAGGTGTAAAGGGTCAGCATTGCGCCGTTGCAAATGGTTGTAATCAAAAAAACCTTCAATAGCAACGATAGGCTGTGCGTTTTTTAGTTGTAGTGGACTAAACACTAAACTGCTTAACAAAGAATAGGTATACAGCGTCAAACCTAATCCTATGGCGACAATAAGAATGGTCACCGCGGTAAACATCGGCTTCTTCAGTAAGAGTCTTGCGGTATACTTTAAATCAAGAGCAATAGACATAATGATATCCTTAATAGCAATGGCTGATTCAATTACACAGCAATAGCTGATGGATTTTCGACTTGTTGATCTGACACGATTTTGCCATCGAACACTTCAATTATGCGCTCAGCTCTACTCGCAGAGCGCGGATCGTGCGTTACCATGCAAATAGTTGCCCCATTTGCATGCAACTTTTCTAATAGCGCCATCACACTTTGCGCATTCTTTGAGTCAAGATTTCCCGTTGGTTCGTCAGCTAAAATAATTGAGGGGCTGCCTGAAATAGCACGTGCTACCGCAACACGTTGTTGCTGGCCACCCGACAGTTGTGATGGAAAATGGTTAGCACGGTGCTCCATATCAACTTGTTGTAATGCTTCTTTTACCATTTGCTCACGTTGTGATTTGCTCAAATCACGTCGATAAGATAAAGGTAATTCAACATTCTCTGCGACAGTTAAGTCACTAATCAGGTTAAACGCTTGAAAGATAAAGCCTATTTCACTATTACGAATACGCGCTCGCTCGTCACGATCTAATGAAGAAACTTCATGTCCCGCAAGGTGATACTGTCCTTCTGTTGCATTATCAAGTAACCCCAAAAGCGATAGTAACGTCGATTTGCCGCAACCCGAGGGACCTGAAATAGAGATATACTCCCCTTTGTTGATGGAAAGGTTAATATTATCCAGCGCATGCGTTTCAACATCATCCGTATAAAAAACTTTCTTAATGGCGTTGAGTTTTACTAATTCCTGTTGTTTTTCCAATTGCGTATTCATGACTCTCTCCTAGTTCACTTGTATTTGTTCTTGGGATTCCCACGCAGCAACGTCAGATATGATAATCGATTGTCCTGCCGTTAATCCTTGTTTTATTTCGATAAAGTGGGTTGATTGTTGACCAAAGGCCACGAGTTGCTTATTCGCACTGTCCATGGTCTGATTCATTAGAAATACTTCGCCTGACGTATGTTTTTTGGCAAACATTGGCCGTTTTACATATAAGGTGTTAGTTAACTGAGCGATTTCGATAGTGCCATCAACGGTCAAATCGGGTCGGGATTCTTTGGGGGCGGGTTCGGTCAGCGCTACATCAACTTGTACAGACCCATTGACTACGGTTGGTTCTATTCGCTGCACAACGCCTTTAACTTTACTCATCTTCGTATCAACTGTGACTATTTGCCCAATTGCGACTTCACTTACCTGTTTCTCAGGAATACGTAGCTCCGCTATGAATTCTCCGCTACGCGCTAATCTAGCCAAGTTACTGCCTAAATTGACCTGTTGACCCAGTTCTAAAGGCATTTCTTGCACGATGCTATCCATGCTGGCTTTGACATGAAGGTTCTCAACCTGATCTTGTACGCGTTGTAAAATGCGTCTCATGCGATTCAATCTCGCTTGCGATGCCTGCTGTTGTGCTTGTATGCTTTCTTTGTTTTTGGCGAGGCGCTTAATTTCTAGTTGCCAACGCTCATTAAATTGTTCAACGTCAATTTTGATTTCTTCGTGCCTTATTTGGGAAACTGCGACTACGCCTTGTTCTAGCAGTTTCTGTTGAGCATTCAGCGTTAATAGTGCGCGCTCATAATTGAGTCGTTCATTTGTCACTCGAGTTTCTTGGTCAAGCAACTGAGATTCCAAAGTGACTTTTTCAGCATTGATTTGTGCTTCTAATTCTTCGAGTTGCCAACGCGTTTCTTCAAGCTCTTGTTCTAATAGCGGATTATTGAGCACCATAAGTAAGTCACCTTTACGTACTTGTGCACCAGCTTTAGCGTGAATTTGTTCAACGCGACCATTTACATTCGCCGCTACCCATCGTTCATCTTTGGGCGCTAATACACCCACGCCACGCACAGAAATGAGTAAGTCGCCTTGTTTCACCTCATCAACTAGTAAGCTCTCTCGGGAAACGCTCACCTTGCCAATGCCTGTTGTTGACTGCCAAATCACAATGCCTAACAGAAGGGTGCCTGTTAACACACTTGCCACTTTAATCCAGTGACGATTCTTATTTTTGGGTGTTTTGCGAACGATATCCATAATCTAAGTTCTTTTTGTTAAGATGACAGTGAAGAAGCAACCCTCGTGCCACACAAAATAAAACCTTAAATTACAATAAGTAATGGAGTATCTGGCGAAATTTCATCGAATCAAATCCCAAAAATGGGATCAATTAATACATGTGAAATTTCGATAATGGGATGGTAAAGCACGAGAAATGCCCACTCAAAGATTACTAATTCACATAAATGTCTGCTTAACTTTAAATGACCTAGTTTAAATAGCAGGAAGCCAGATGACCGATGACCGAGTTACAGGTAAAAGTAAGCCAACTGCAACGTTGACTGCTGAAGAAATATTCAGTGTCTTTCCTGATCTTATTTTTGTTTTGGATTCCAACTACATTATTTTGGAGTATCGCGCCGGAAACGTAAGCGATTTATATATACCACCACAAGAGTTTCTGGGTAAATCCATGTGTGAGTTATTGCCTGACGCACCGTCAAACGCAATTAAATCGTCCATTTTAAAGGTTAAGCAGAACCAAGAAATGGACATCACTGAATATCAACTCGATATAAACGGAGAGGAAAAATGGTTTGAAGCGAGAATAAGCCAATCAACAAAAGATAGGTTTATCATGCTGGTTCGCGATGAGACCCAATCGAAAGAAAGGCAAGCTCATGTACAATATCAAGCCACTCATGACAACTTAACCGGCCTATATAACAGAGCATTTGCACTTGATTATTTAGCACAACAACTTAAGGAGGCGTCAAGACAACCAAAAACACTCACGGTGTTCTTTATCGATCTTGATAACTTTAAAGAAGTTAATGATCTGTTTGGTCATGAATTTGGTGATGATGTGTTAATTTCTATCGCGAATACATTACAGGCGTCAGTAAGGGAGCAAGATTTGGTTAGCAGAATTGGCGGGGACGAGTTTATTATTGGCTTTTCAGGAAGCTCAACAAAAGAACAGTTGCTAGAAATAGCCGATAAACTCGATATAGCGCTAAATAGACTAACGACACAATTAAAATTATCGTTTCATCTATCTATTAGTATTGGTATTGCAAGTTGTGACCAAGGCGAATTAACCGCGTCAGAGCTAATTCGTCGCGCAGATTTAGCCATGTACCACAAAAAACGTCACGGCAAGCACGGCGCGACTTTTTATGACGACTCTATGCATTAGTTATGCATTAAACTTCACTGCCATTTGTGCGACACGTAGCCCTAGGTATTGTGCGGTTTTCAAATCTAATTCATCCAATTGCCCATCAATTGAATGCGCAATTAATCCAGATTGAGCACCCAATCGATTTAGGTTATCAGGATCACAATTCCCCGGAATATCTAGACTAATCCATAACATTCCATGTTGACTGGCAAAAACTTGCATGTACTGAATAGTGTTTAGCTGATCACCACTTAAATTCGATCCAATGGTAAAACCTGCTGCTAATTTATCTGCCCATGCCCTGTCGGCCCAAAGGTCTCCCGTAGCATCCGCTAGCGCTTTAAATTGCGCAGACACACTTCCCATAAATGTCGGGGAGCCAAAGATCAATGCATCTGCTCTGCCTAGCTCCGCAAGCACTTCAACATTAATGTACCTACCATCAACAATATCCTTGCCTTTAATTTCGATTAATTGGGCATCGACTCCATTTTGCGCCACAGCACCATCAGTAACAGCTTGCGCTAATTGTTTTGTTGTGCCAGTTACCGAATGAAAAACTACAACAACTCTTATCACAAGGTTCCCCAGATTAATTTAATGACATTATCTTTCTATAAAACGACCATTTTAGGCCGAAGATATACTATTACCTTTTTGATAGATGGCACAAACCGCACCAGCGGGATCTTTTATCACCACGTATTTGTCATTGCCCATCGATTTGAGCTTAGTAACTAACGCCCCACCACTTGCGGTAACTTGCTCAATCGCTTGTTCAATATCTTCCACCAAAAAATACGGTAACCAAGCTGGTGGTAAATCTTGATTCGGTCCTTTCGCATGACAGACGCCAGCTACAGGTTCTCCGCTAGCGGCGCATACCATAGCGTAATCAGCATAGTCGCCCATTGAGACTTCCTGCACCTGCCAGCCTATTACGTTTTGATAAAACTCGCTTACTTCTTTGGCATTCGCTATGGACAGATCAAGCCAAGCCATTTCACCTAGTTGGTTATTCATTATTTTTCTCCTGAAAGGCGTTTTGGATTTTTAGGGTAAAACTTGTCAGGTAATCGGTTGATGTGCTCAAAAAATCGCGTGTCTTTATAAGGCAATTTCATAAATCCCGATATACCCTGCCCTTTGATTGTAGGCAATAATCTCAGTAATTCCCCGAGTAATGTTTTAAATTCATGTTCTTTATCATGATTAAGTAGCATCAGGTAGCTGTGAATTTTTAAGTGCTTCGGAAGTACCTCAAATATGATACAGCCTGTATGATGAATTAAATTCAGCCTCGCTAAAACAGCCATAATACGGTCGGGCAAATGCAAATACTCGTCAGGATCTTTTCCATCTTCAAAATAAGAATGCAAACGAGTAATATCATCTACCTCCGGAACGTCACTCACTTCAAAAGGAATAAATTGATCCGGCCGTGCTACAAAGGGAACTTTAGTACTATCGCGCTCAACGTGAAGCGTTTTACGCGCATTGAACAGACAACTCTTGAACACACCTACGCGAAATATCCCCTGCGCCAATCGAACCATATTATTCACCGCACTTTGAAATGACGCCTTGAGCGACGCGTCAAACATGGTGAGGTTAGAATCAATATATACACCGTCTTTTTCCCAGCGAATGGCCAAACCACCAACCACCGGAAAATTTCCCAAACGGCTCACCGCAGCAACAAATGCTTTTTCAGTATCACCCATGCCCATCAAAAAGTTCTTGTAGTATTTTTCCAACTGCGCATCATCGACGTCATTTAAGTCATCGTCATCGCTTTCTTCCCTGAGAAACGACTTTCGCGAACCATAAACAACGGTATCAATTTCACCTTCTGTTCCACGTGACCATACAGGAATGAGCGGTTCAATCTTGTAATGCGTTGGCTCCTTAGCTAGCACCGTATTTTTAAGCAAAGATAGGTGTTTGAAAAAATAATCCCCTGCCTGATCTCGCTGTCGTTTGTCGTCACTGAGCATACCATCTAAGATATTGGCTAATAACTTAGGTAACCCTAGCGATGATGGAGGGATGATATTCTTACCGTAGCGGCATGACTGGCCAGACGCTAACGCATATAACGTCGCTGCCATGCCTTGCTCATCAAATCTTGGCGAAGACATTTCTCCATTGAGCTGTTCTGGCCCAATAAAATAGACATCGCCCAACCTCGCATTACTGTTTTGTAAGTCGCTGCTCATCAAATCCATAATGTTATTGGCTGTTGTGTGCCCGCGAATGTCTAACTGCGCGTTTACTGCGGATCCCCAATCAATAAGATAGATACGTCCCGTAATTTCATTAAACATGATATTTGACGGTTTAATATCGCCGTGAACGTAGGGCTTTCCTTTTTTGTGATTCGCAGGTTTTCGCAAATACAACAATAATTCAGCTAACTGGATGGCGATTTTGACAATGGTTTCCGGTGGGAGAGGCCCATTTTGCAGGGAATATTTTTCTAAGTCTACTCCCGGTGCACGTTGCATGTGCACGATAGATTGTCGCTTGATTTTATAATATTCAAATACCTTGGGAATGCGAGGATGCGATAATTCCCCTTGAATTTCGGCTTCTTCGGCTAATCTATCTTGAACATGCTGAGGCAAGTTAATACGGGAGAATTTAAATACAAGATGCTGACCATTTTCGTCTCGCGCGCCAAATACGAAGCCATAAGCGCCTTTACCAATCAACGCAATATCAACGTAACCAAGCAGCGACAATTGCTGTTTACACAACTCAACCCATTCTTTTAATTTCGTCGCATCTTTGTGACTCATTAGATAAATAGATTGCTCTTCGGCAATGTAAAAATGTTTTAATCTTTTTTCAGCCACTTAACTGCCCTACATAACATCATTGTGAGACGTTACACAATTTAAAAATCTGCGCCAAGAGAAAATTTGACTTTTTGTTTGGTGGTTGTCATTAAACTGTCACATAAAGCATTTACTCTAGCCTTACTTAATCAGGCAGTGCTCGTTGCTCGGTTAAGATACTCTCTAGATGATATAAGTTAGTTCCCTCAGCCTTGACGTATGTCAGGGCTTTTTTTTGTCTAAATGATCTTTAAAACAAAAAAAGAGGGTTAACGACATATCGTTAACCCTCCTACACCAAAACTACCGGAACAATTTACCTTCAGGCATTAACCATCAGTCACCTGTTCAGGATTATCCCCTTTAACTTTTTCACGCATGCGTTGAATAAGCATATAAAAATAAGGTACAAGCAAGGTGCCAAATATAGTTGCCGCCAGCATGCCTGATAGCACGGTAATACCCAACGAAACTCGACTACCAGCCCCAGCGCCACTAGCAAAAACTAATGGTAGAACACCAAGCACAAACGACAGAGCAGTCATTAGTACCGCCCTAAAGCGTAGCCGTGCGGCATTCAATGCGGCTTCTACAATTGGTACACCGTTTGCGCGTTCTTCCATAGCAAACTCAACAATGAGTATTGCTGTTTTGGTTGATAAACCAATTAGAAGGATCAAGCCAACTTGTGCATAAATATTGTTTTCCATACCAACCATATACAAGGTTAGCATGGCACCAAATAAGGCCAGCGGCACCGCTGCAATTACGGAAAACGGAATGGTCCAGCTTTCGTATTGGGCCACAAGAAATAAATACACAAAGACTATGGCTAGCGCGAACAAAATAGGCGCTAAATCACCCGCTTCAATTTCTTGTTTAGACTGCCCTGCCCATTCAAATACATAACCTTGTGGCAGATTAGCCGCTAACTCTTCCATAATGGCAATTGCATCACCCGAGGAGTAACCTGCGGCAGCCTGTCCCGTAATGCTCGCACTTCGATATAAATTAAAATGTGCAATACTTGTTGGGCCTAATATTGGTTCAAGCTTAGCCAACGTCGTCAACGGCACCATTTCATTGTCTTTGTTACGAACATAATAATGACGCAAATCAGATGGCTCTTTTCGATATTGTGCTTCGGCCTGAATAGTCACACGGTATGTACGACCAAATTGACTAAAATCATTAATGTAAAGTGAACCGAGTTGCGCCTGTAAGGTAACAAAAATATCGCTTAGAGCAACACCTTGCGCCTTTGCTTTATTTCGGTCAATCTCCAGAAAATACTGAGGAACGTTTGCGCGATAGGTACTAAACACACGATTTAATTCTGGACGCTGATTCGCCTCATAAATCAAACCATTCATAACCTGTGCTAATTCAGTTGGGCTACGACCTTCACTATCTTGTAACCTGAATTCAAACCCCGAACTATTACCTAAACCAGGTATTGGCGGTGGATTGAATAACATGATCTGCGCATCTGGCATCGACCATAACTGTCCCATCAAACGTGGAATTATCTGGTTCAAACTCAGTTCAGGTGCTTCACGTTCTTCCCAATCTTTCAAAATAACAATGCCTAAACCATTGTTAGAACCAGCGCCACCCAACAGCGAAAATCCAGACACGGTAATAACATCTGTAACAGCAGGATCACTCTTAATCAATGTCGTGATCTTTTCAAGTACCGCTTGTGTTCTATTTGAAGAAGCAGCATCAGGCAATTGAACATCCATGAATACATAGCCTTGGTCTTCTCCCGGCACAAATCCTGTAGGCACTGACTTAGTCAGCCACCCCGTAGCAGCGAACATGACAACCACCACAATTCCAACACGTGCTACACGTTTCACAATAAATGACACCGCAGAAGTGTACTTTCCTGTAGTGCTATTGATCCAACGCTCAAGCGGCGCAAGCCATGTGATCGGCTTCATGTTTTTCTCACTAAGTAACACCGTACACAATGCGGGGCTCAGCGTTAAAGCATTAAGCGATGAAATTAGTACCGCAAAAGAAATAGTCACGGAAAACTGCTTATATAACTCCCCCGTTATTCCCGGCATGAACGCTACAGGCACAAATACCGCTAAAAGTACTAACGTTGTTGCAATAATAGGCCCGGAAACTTGCTCCATCGCTTTGGCAACGGCCTGTTTAATCGGCAGCTTTTCTTCTTTGAGAATACGCTCAACATTTTCAATAACAACAATGGCGTCGTCGACCACGATACCAATTGCAAGTACCAGTCCAAACAAGGTAATGGTATTAATCGAGTACCCCATCAATACCATAAAAGCAAACGTACCAACGAGTGACACAGGAATTGCGACCGATGGAATAATAGTGGCACGCCAGTTTTGAAGAAATAAGAATACCACTAAGATAACCAAGCCTACTGCTTGCATTAGCGTCACTTTCACTTCTTCAATCGAGCGAACAATAAATTCAGTGGTATCAAACGGCACAGCATACTCTAAACCGTCAGGAAAACGTTCAGCTAATTCCTTCATCGCCGCTTTAACATCAGTTGCTACTTGAGTCGCATTGGCGTCAGTTAGCTGATAAATCACCAAGAATGCCGTCGGATTGCCATTTAATGTGGCTGTAACGCCGTAATCTTGCGAGCCCAGCTCGATACGTGCAATATCATTTAGGCGAATAAAATTGCCTGAAGATTGTGCGCGAATAACCGTTTGTCCAAATTCTTCCACCGTTTGCAAACGCCCTTGCGCCTGAATTGAGTATTCGAATTGTTGATTAGGCACACTTGGACTTGCACCAAACTTGCCCGCAGCAACTATTAAGTTTTGTTCCTGCAATGCTTGCTGAACTTCTGTAATCGTCACTCCAAGCGACGTCATACGATCTGGGTTTAACCACATCCGCATGCTATAGGTCATTTCCCCCATCACTTCTGCCGATGCCACACCATTGATACGGCCTAGTGGCTCAGCCAAGTTGTTAGTCGCGTAGTTACTCAGGAATAATTGATCAAGTTCCTCTTTTTCAGAATAGAGGTTAATTGCCATTAACATATTGCTGGCTTGTTTCTTAACATTAACCCCTTGTCTCGTCACTTCAGCAGGAAGTGAAGATTCAGCAATCGCTACACGGTTTTGAACATTGACCTGCGCCATGTCACCGTCAGTACCAACTGTAAAGTACACGGTAATCGTGGCTGCACCATTATTTGACGCAGTAGATTCGATGTACATCATGTTTTCAACCCCATTGATTTGTTCTTCAATAGGACGAATAACGGACTCTTCCACCACTTGTGCGCTGGCGCCCGGATATACCGCCGTAATTTGCACTTGCGGCGGAGTAATTTGTGGATACATATTGACGGGTAGCAACCCCATCGAAATCAAACCGGCCAGCGTAATGACGATTGAAATAACAAACGCAAACTTCGGTCGATTAATAAACGTTTTACTGATCATATGCAGCTGCCTATTAAGTATTTGGTGCGGAAATAGCCCCTGTTACAGGGTCAATGTTTTTAACTACCGGCTTAACTTCACCGCCTGCACGAACTTTTTGCAGTCCTTCAATGATGATTTGCTCGCCAACATTAACACCTGATTCAACTACCCACATCGCGTTAATTCGACGACCTAATTTAACTTGGCGCTGCACCACTTTGTTATCAGCCACTACCAGTACAAATTTACCTTGCTGGTTTTCTTGCACCGCAGCTTGTGGAATCAACGGAAGTTCACGTTTATCTTTGCTTTCAATAATTAACGTTACAAATAGACCCGGTAAGATAAGCTTGTTTGGGTTATCAAAAACTGCACGCATCTGAATTGTGCCCATACCCTGTTCAATTTTGGTATCGGCAAAGTCCAAACGCCCATTTAGTCCATATTCAGTGTTGTTGGGTAATAAGAGCTTTAAATCAATCGGTACTTGGCTTGGGTCTGTTATACCCGTATGTTTTTGCTGATAAGAAATAAAGTCTGCTTCTTTAACCTGAAAATTCACGTAGATAGGATCTATCGCAGTTAACGTTGCCAAAGGACCACTGTTTGGTCCGACAACATTGCCTACACTGTAATTTACACGACCAATTTGCCCTGAAAAAGGCGCTTTAATTTCAGTATACCCTAGGTTCAACTGCGCTTTTTCAAGTGCTGCCTGAGCAACTTTAACAGCGGCTTGGGCTTGCTGTTCATTGGAAAGAAGCTTGTCGAGATCTGCCTGTGATAGATAGCCATCTTTAAAAACATCTTGCCCCCGTTTTAAATCGCGTTCGGCGGTTTTAGCGGCAGCCTCGCGGCTCGATAAGTCAGCCTTGGCTGAATCCAATGATGCCTGATATACCGATGGGTCTATTTTAAGTAACAACTGCTGTTGTTGAACGACACTCCCCTCGTCGAACTCACGTTGTATAAGTTCACCTTCAACTCGTGCAACCAATGCGACCTCTTTTGAAGCTTCTGTACGTGCAACGAACTCTTGATAATTACCTACTTCATCAGAACTTACTTGATAAACTGATACCGCCGGTGCTGGCATTGCCTGTTGTTGCTGGTCAGGTTGTCCGCAAGCGGTAAGTAGCATCGTTAACATGACACTACTAATTGGTAGAGAGTAATTGATTGGCAGTCTACGACGAGATTTTTGTGATAGCATGAAGCACTCCTTGGATTGACATGCAATTTTTTATTAAAAACAAACGACTAAATGACACATCAATCGTTTATTTATTGCTTTACGTTCGATTAGCAATTCTTTTGGGCAGTTTACCCTACGTCAAATAGCCATACAGCGACGATTTGTTAACAATGTTATATAAAGTGTAACCTGAACAAGGTTTAATACCGTTTCTAAAGCCAAATTCCATAATTGATTATTGAAAAATACGAGTAACGCCCATATCTTCAAGAAACACAATGTCATACTATTATAAACAACAAAATGCGCAACCCCAGAATCTTCCAAGACAGTGAAATTTCTATTAATTCTACTATCGAATTGTCTGACGACGCGTTCGGACATATTGTTCGCGTATTGCGACTCAAAGATGGGGATTCCATTACGCTCTTTAATGGCCAGCTGAACGATGAGCACTATGGCGATTATCACGCAACGCTATGCAATGTCGCTAAAAAGAGCGCACAAGCCACGATAAATGCCTTTGAAGCCAAAGAAAATGAATCTCCGCTTAGTCTACATTTGGGTCAAGGGATTTCACGTGGAGACCGAATGGATTACACGCTACAAAAATCTGTAGAGCTCGGTGTTTCAGAAATTACACCGCTATTTACAGAGCGTTGCGGTGTTAAACTAACGGGCGATCGCCTACAAAAAAAGGTAGAACAATGGCAAAAAATTGTGATTTCTGCCTGTGAACAAAGTGGACGCGCGAAAATACCGACTGTCCACCAGCCTGTTACATTAACCGATTGGTTGAATAGCTGTCCGCAATCGTTAAAGCTAAATCTTCATCCACGCGCAGAGCATTCCATCATGTCGTTACCGCAAGAAAGCAAGGACATTGCGCTACTTGTTGGCCCTGAAGGTGGCTTAAGTGACGAAGAAATAGAATCTGCACACCAACGGTCTTTTATACCAGTACTCTTAGGTCCTAGGGTATTGCGCACTGAAACAGCAGCACTAACTGCAATTACTGCGCTACAATGTCGTTTCGGCGATTTAGGATAAATTATCAGCACAAGCACATAGGATATATACATGAGTTTAAAAATTGGCGTGGTCATGGACCCCATTTCACAAGTAAATATAAAGAAAGATTCATCAATGGCAATGATGTTGGAAGCCCAACGTCGTGGTTATCAACTCTATTACATAGAAATGAATGACTTATATTTGCAACAAGGGCAATGCCGCGCCAGTGTTAGACAAGTCAAAGTGTTTGACGACGCTGATCATTGGTATGAACTGGCAGACCAAGACGATATCGCGTTATCGACCCTCGATGCTGTGCTAATGCGCAAAGATCCTCCATTTGATACCGAATTTATTTACGCCACCTATATGCTTGAGCGTGCTGAACTCGAAGGCACATTAATTGTAAACAAGCCTCAAAGCTTACGTGATTGTAATGAAAAACTGTTTACTGCTTGGTTCCCTGAGCTTACGCCAAAAACACTAGTCACTCGCAGTCATCAAAAAATTCGTGAATTTCACCAAGACTTAAACGATGTCATAATTAAGCCATTAGACGGCATGGGTGGTTCATCAATTTTCCGCATTAAAGAGAATGATGCCAATATCGGTGTGATATTAGAAACACTGACTAATCATGAGCAACAGTACGCCATGGTGCAAGAATATATGCCTGCAATTAAAGACGGAGATAAGCGCATACTTATCGTAAATGGCGAACCTATGCCATACTGTTTAGCAAGGATTCCAGCTTCTGGCGAAACGCGTGGCAATTTGGCGGCCGGTGGTACAGGCGAAGCAAGACCGCTAAGTGCAAGTGATAAACTCATTGCAGAAACCATTGCGCCAGAGCTTAAGAAACGAGGCCTAATATTTGTTGGATTAGACGTAATTGGCGATAAAGTGACTGAAATTAATGTAACTAGTCCTACGTGTATTAGAGAAATTGAAGCGGCATATCCGATTAATATCAGTGGCAAATTGATGGATGCCATTGAAGAGTATGTCTCAACACATCGCAATTAGGTGGGAAAGTGGAAAGCTTAGAAAATCATTTACTGATCGCCATGCCCACGCTTGGCGATTCGTACTTTAATAAAACTGTCACTTACATTTGTGAGCATAACGATGATGGTGCGATGGGATTAATTATTAACCTTCCCGTGAACGTTACCCTGAATGAATTGCTTGCTCAAATTGATATTGAACGCGACGAATTGCCGGAATTAGGCCAGCAAGTATTAACAGGCGGCCCAGTGTCTCCTGATCGCGGCTTTGTTTTGCACAGTCCACAAAAAGGCTGGCGTAGCTCACTCGCCTTAAGTGACGAGTTTATGATCACGACGTCAAAAGACATCCTTATGGCCTTAGGCACTGAGGCTGCGCCTAAGCATTATATTGTCACGCTGGGATATGCCGGCTGGGGCCCCGGACAATTGGAGAAAGAGATTCAAGAAAACTCTTGGCTTACGATTGCTGCCGATAGCGAAATCTTGTTCAACACGCCTGTGGAACAGCGCTGGATAAAGGCAACCGAAAAATTGGGTTTTGATATTTCTCATTTATCCTCCGATATTGGACACGCGTAGTGACAAAAAACACACCTCAAGGGCAACGTACGGTTGTCGGCTTCGACTTTGGCAAAAAATATATCGGTGTTGCTGTAGGGCAGGAAATTACAGGTACTGCGACTCCGTTAGCATCAGTAAAAGCTAAAGATGGTATTCCTCAATGGCATGAAATCGAAAAATTTCTCAAAGAGTGGCAACCTCAACTTGTGGTAGTTGGCTTACCACTTAACATGGATGGTACCGAGCAGCCGCTAACTAAAGATGCTCGTAAATTTGGTAATCGAATTCACGGCCGCTTTGGTTTACCTGTTGAATTTCAGGATGAACGCTTAACAACCGCTGATGCGAAAGAACGGCTATTTGCATCAGGAGGCTATCGCAACCTGCAAAAAGATCATATTGATACCTTGTCAGCTTGTCTTATCATCGAAAGCTATTTTGAATCCCTTTACCAATAAGCCATCGCTTCCATTATGTCGATAGTACAAATAATTTTTCCATTAGTGGCGATATGCTTATTTGGTTTTATCACCGCCAAGCTCAAATGGCTAGATCGTGAACAGCTCTCAGGCATAAGTAAATTTGTTTTTTACTTTGTCATTCCTGTGTTTTTGTTTGAAAAAATGGCTACCGCCAATATTGCGGGTCAATTTGATGTTCGGTATTTTTTGGCGTTTTATTTACCGCTGATTGCCATGTTTATACTCGCGCTAGCGGCCAATTATTTGTTTCATAGTAAGTATAAAAAACAACTCGGTGCATCCGCAGTTTTCGCTTTGGGCGCAAGTTACTCTAATACCGTAATTGTAGGTCTACCAGTGTTATTAGCAGCACTTGGTGATCAAGTTGTCAGTATCGTCTTTTTGATCATTACTTTTCATAGTGCTTTGCTGTTTACGTTAACTAGCCTGTTATGTTTGCGCAACAACGCTAATGACCAAAGCTCGCTGATACACAAGCTAGGGCAACAAACCTTATACAATCCAATTGTACTCAGTATTTCATTAGGTTTGTTAAGTCACTTTTTACCAATTGAGCTGCCGAAATTAATGCTGGAAACACTCGCGTTATTCGGTCAACCCGCTATTCCATCAGCGCTATTTTTACTCGGCACTTCTCTCGCCTTTTACCGCGTCAGAGAAGAGAAGTTCTTTATCAGTTTTGCCACGTTTATTAAACTTATCATCTTCCCGTCACTTGTCTGGTTAACAACCCAATATGTTTTTATGTTGCCTGTCGATGTCAGCACGATACTTGTGGTACTAAGTGCTTGTCCTACTGGTGTGAATGCTTATTTGATCGCCAAGATTCAAGGCGTGCATGATGATACCGTGGCGGGAGCCGTAGTGGTGTCTACATTAGCCTGTATAGTAACCATTCCAACTTGGTTACATTTTATGGGACAATAATCCGCTAATCTAAGTTAAAAAAACCTGCATTAAGCAGGTTTTTTCGTTAAATGCAGTTCAATCAAGTCCGTTATACATCGTCCGGCTCTAGCCCATCAATGGTTACGCCAGACAGTGCTCCAGTGCCCCCTTGATCATTACTACGTAATTTAATCATCAAGCGTAAATCATTCGGCGAATCAGCATGATGTAGCGCATCTGCGTAATTTATCAGGCCACGTTGATATAGGTTAAACAATGCCTGATCAAATGTTTGCATGCCCTGCTCGGTTGATTTCTCCATCACCTCTTTAATGCTGCCAACGTCGCCTTTTTTAATTAGCTCTGCAATATAAGGTGAATTGAGCAATATCTCGATAGCCGCCACACGCCCATTACCATCTCGCGTTGGTATGAGTTGTTGTGCAACCACGCCACGCAAGTTAAGCGCTAAATCAAATAATAGCTTGCCATGTTGCTCTGCAGGTACTAAATGCATAATACGGTCAATTGCTTGGTTGGCGTTGTTAGCATGCAGTGTTGCAATACATAAGTGACCCGTTTCAGCAAAGCTCAATGCGTGTTCCATTATTTCTTGGCTACGAATCTCACCTATCAGGATAACGTCGGGCGCCTGACGTAATGAACTCTTAAGTGCCGCATCAAAAGATTCGGTATCTAAGCCAACCTCACGTTGGGTGATCATTGATTTGCCATGATCGTGTACAAATTCCACCGGATCCTCAATCGTGAGAATATGACCACGTGAATTTTTGTTACGATAACCAATCAATGCCGCCATTGACGTTGACTTACCCGTGCCCGTACCACCAACAAACAGAACGAGTCCACGCTTAGACATAACGACGTCTTTAAGTACAGACGGTAAGCCAAGGTCATCAGCGTCAGGGATGTCAGTCACGATGCGACGAATAACCATTCCTGCCATGTCGCGTTGCCAAAAAGCAGATACACGGAAACGCCCAATACCATCAATAGAAATCGCAAAATTACATTCTTTGTCTTTTTGAAACTCGTTTTGCTGCTTTTGGTTCATTGCGCCAAGTACTAACCCCAGAGAGTCTTCCGCGGTTAACACATGATCGTCAATAGGCTGCAACTCACCATTGATTTTGGCACTTACAGGCATCTTAGCCGAAACAAACATATCTGACGCCTGCTCACGCACCATTGTTTCGAGTAAACTGTTAAAATTCATAGTAATACCTTAGCTTTTAAAAGCTCTTAAACTGGTTCTTATCAGCCGCTTTTGCCATTGCATCTTGTTTTGAAATCAAGCCGCGGTTGACCAGGTTTTGTAAACATTGATCCATAGTCTGCATCCCATTCGACATACCAGTTTGGATAGCTGAATACATTTGCGCAATTTTATCTTCACGGATCAAGTTACGAATTGCTGGCACACCAATCATGATCTCATGGGCAGCAACACGACCACCACCAACTTTTTTAACCAGCGTCTGAGAAATAACGGCGCGTAATGATTCTGATAACATTGAGCGCACCATAGATTTTTCTTCTGCTGGAAATACATCGATAATACGGTCAATGGTTTTAGGTGCAGAGGTGGTATGCAAGGTACCAAATACTAAATGACCAGTTTCTGCTGCGGTCATTGCTAAACGAATGGTTTCAAGGTCACGCATCTCACCAACCAGAATAACGTCAGGGTCTTCACGAAGCGCCGATCTTAATGCCGCGTTAAAGCTGAGCGTATCGCGATGAACTTCCCGTTGGTTAATCAAACACATTTTGTTTTCGTGAACAAATTCTATTGGATCCTCAATCGTTAACACGTGATGATATTTGCTGCTATTAATATAATCCACCATAGCAGCCAAGGTTGTTGATTTACCTGAACCAGTTGGCCCAGTTACCAGTACCAAGCCACGAGGATTATCTGAAATATCTCTGAAAATGTCAGGACAACCCAAATCGTCCAAACTCAACACTTTGCTCGGAATAGTACGAAATACCGCAGCCGGCCCGCGATTCTGATTGAAAGCATTAACCCTGAAACGCGCTAGGTTGGGAACTTCAAATGAAAAGTCGACTTCCAAGTTTTCTTCATACTCTTTACGTTGACGATCATTCATAATGTCGTACACTAATGCGTTAACATCTTTAGCGTCGAACGCAGGTATGTTTAATTTTCTCACATCACCATCTACACGTATTGATGGCGGAGTACCAGTAGATAGATGTAAATCTGAGGCATTATTTTGCACACTAAATGCAAGTAGTTCGGTGATATCCATGAGAACCCCTATAGTTTGGTTTGATTCGGGCAACACCTGACAGTAATCCCGAAAAACAATTAACGATTAATTTATGAGTAGTATTAAAGATAATCTTGACGCAGTGGAACTGCAAATTTATAACGCGTGCCTGCAGGCAAATCGTGAACGATCGAGTGTGGAGCTGTTGGCAGTAAGTAAAACAAAGCCAATTGAGCTGATTGAACAAGCTTACCATTACGGGCAACGCGCTTTTGGTGAGAATTACGTGCAAGAAGTCAGCGACAAAGCCCAACAACTTGCACATCTGCAAGATATTGTTTGGCATTTTATTGGCCCAATTCAATCGAACAAAACACGGCAAATTGCACAGCATTGTCATTGGGTCCATAGTGTCGACAGAGCTAAAATCATAACACGGCTTAATGATCATCGATACTCACACGATACTCCGCTAAATGTTTGTTTACAAGTCAATATTAGTGAAGAAGCGAGTAAATCAGGTGCGACTGTTGAAGAAGTATACGAACTGGCAGAGCTTGTTGCACAAAGCAATTATTTGGTTTTGCGCGGACTCATGGCAATTCCAGAAAAAGACAATGCAGATGAAAGCTTTGCTAAGATGAACGCACTGTATAATTCATTAAAAGATCAATACAATAGCGTTGATACTTTATCAATGGGTATGTCAGGAGACTTAACCAGTGCCATTCGCCATGGCTCAACAATGGTGAGAATTGGAACGGCTATTTTTGGCCGTCGTGATTAACAATTTAGAGAATCTTATGAATTTTAAAGTTGCTTTTATAGGCGCAGGCAACATGAATAGCGCTGTTATCGCAGGTCTAGTTAACAAAGGCTTTAACCCACTAGACATTATCGTGTCGAACCCTTCTCCTGAGAAAAGAGAACACCTTGCCGAAATTCACGGGATCAAACACACGGCATCAAACATAGCGGCAGCAGAGTTTGCCGACGTTATTGTGCTCGGCGTTAAGCCTCACCTGATTTGTGACGTTTGCCAACAACTCGTGCAAGAAACCTCGCTAAGCAACAAGCTAATAGTCTCTGTTGCTGCGGGCACGACCCTTACTCAAATTCAAACTGCGCTTGGTGGTAAATTGCCAGTGGTGCGCACTATGCCTAATACGCCGTCGCAGCTTGGGCTAGGTGTAACAGGTTTATATGCTTCACCAGAGACTAGTGAACACCAAAAACAAATGACAGAACAGATAATGACTGCCGCTGGCATTATAAGTTGGCTAAATACAGAAGAAGAAATCGATCACATTATCGCAGTATCAGGCTCAGGCCCTGCCTATTTCTTTTTGTTTATGGAAGCGATGGAACAAAAGGCCATCGACTTAGGCTTTGGTGCCGAGCAAGCGAGAAAGCTAGTGCAACAAACAGCACTCGGCGCAGCCTCTATGGTGGTTGAAAATGACATCCCAATTAGCCAACTAAGAGAAAATGTCACCTCGAAAGGTGGCACTACGCAAGCAGCTCTCGATTCATTCAGAGCAGATGGTTTGCCACAAATTGTCACAAAAGCAATGGATTGTGCATTGCATCGCGCTAAAGAAATGGCGCAAAATAGCAACTCATAACGTGATTCACTCAATAACCGAGGTTTAAGTTTAATGGAAGCAATTAATTACTTGCTGAGATTTTTGTTCGATGCACTCTTAATGGTGCTAATTCTGCGCGTTTGGCTACAAATGGTTAAAGCGGATTTTTACAATCCACTGAGTCAATTTATCGTAAAAATAACCAACCCAATGGTTGTTCCCGTGCGTAGAATCATTCCTGGATTGGGCGGATTCGACTTAGGCACCATTTTGGTTGCCTATGTGATTGCAACGTTGAAGTTTGTTGTGATTCCTGTGATAAATGGCGGTCCAATTGATATTCCGTCTGCAATGTATTTCGGTTTAATCTTCGGCATAAAACAAGTTGGCTTTTTATTATTTATCATTATGTTGGTAATGGCACTGATGAGTTGGGTAGTTCAAGGCTACAACCCAACCTTGGTCATTTTCCATCAGTTAACGGAACCGTTTTTACGTCCAATTCGCGCAGTTATACCGAGTATTGGTGGATTAGACTTGTCCGTATTAGTCGCTTTCTTGGCGTTAAATGTAATCAACATCATCCTAAAAGGATTGATTCCATACTGGGGCATGATATAACGCACATCTAGGGCTATAATTAGCAATAATGTGTCATACCAAACAGTATGAAGCTTGGAGCCACCATGAATAAGTTAACAAAATACATCATAATGTTGTGCTGCCTGTGTTCGATGTTAGTTTTATCGACAGCCGTATCAGCAGAAAACATGAAAAAAATGGGTAAGATGAATATCCATTATATGGCTATTGGCGCGACATTTTTCACGCCAGAAATAGCCAAAGCCTACGGTATTGAAAGAAGTAAATACAATGGCTTAGTCAATATTTCGGTGCTCGACAACAGTAAAGAAGGTACACCCGCTAAAACGGTTTCCATAACAGGAACTGCGAGAAATTTAGCCGACCAAAAGAAAACATTGTCGTTTAAAGAGGTACGCGAAGGCGGTGCTATCTACTATCTAGCGGAAGTGGATTATCGCAATGAAGAAACTATTCGGTTTGATTTAACCATCACAGATGGTGAAGAAACGCATCGACTAGAGTTTTCGCAAAAATTCTACGTTGAGTAAAGCAATACAAACGATAATGTAAAAGCCGAACAATCTGTGTTCGGCTTTTTTATTTGCGTTGTTAAACGTTATTTCTTAATTTATGCGAATTGGTATTATTCTGCTGCTTCATTGGTTAGCGCAGTTTCACGTTTGTTTGATTTACGTTTAACGCTATTAATGACTAACCCGAGCATAACTAACGTACAGCCAAATATTTCGGTGTTGGTGAGTGACTCATTCAAAAAGTAAGTAGCGCTTAACATTCCAACCACAGGCACACCAAGCGTTAATGGCGCTACCTGCCCTGCACCGTAATTTTGTAATAGCTTACTCCACAAACTATAACCAATCATTGAAGCAGCGATTGCTAGATAAAGCAGCACAAATATCGACATGGCATTAAGTGAAGTTATTTGAGACCAAATCACGTCAGGGCCATCCACCCACCAACTCGCGATAAAAAACGGAATAAAAGCAGCCCATGCCGACCACACAACTAAACTCAAGTTAGCCTGATACCCTCGTTGATTAATCATTTTATTGACGACATTACCAACCGCCCAACTAACCGCCGCAGTGATGGTTAACACAAAACCGATTAGCGTCATATCACTGGCCTGCTCAGCAAGGCCTATAGACACTAGTCCAACGCTTGCAACGCCCAATGCCAGTATTTGCTGTTTGGAGATACCTTCTTTTAGTGCAAGCGCAGAGAAAACAATGGTAAACATGGCCTGCGATTGCAGCACTAAAGAAGCAAGCCCGGCAGGCATACCTTTTTCGATTGAGTAAAATAAAAAAGCAAATTGACCAAAACAGAGTGTAAGTGCGTAGGCAACTAACCAGACGATAGGAATACTGGGCCGTTTAACAATACACATACCAATTACAGCTACGAGAAAAAAGCGCCCTGCGCCCATAAAAAATGGCGTCATGTCATTCACGCCCCAGGAAATTACAACAAAGTTAAATCCCCAAATTGAAATGATGAGTAGTGCCAATAAATTATGATAAAGAGACATTAAGGCTCCTAAGAATACATATCGCCAGAAAGCAATAATAAAGCAGATTTTCACTTTACTTGATTTGCGTTATGATCGCTGCAATTTTTCGATAATTATTTGGAATATCTCATATGTCGACCATAGTGTTAGCAACAGGTAATCAAGGCAAAGTAAAAGAGCTTGCTGCATTGCTTGCCGACCACAACATTTCGATTCAACCACAAAGCGATTTTGATGTACCTGACGTTCCCGAAACAGGTACAACGTTTGTCGAAAACGCCATTATTAAAGCACGGCACGCGGCTAAAATTACGGGTTTACCGGCAATTGCTGACGATTCAGGGCTAGAAGTTGACGCACTCAACGGCGCCCCCGGTGTATATTCGGCACGCTATGCAGGAAGCAGTGCAAATGATCAAGACAACAACGCCAAATTACTTGAAGCATTGAAGGATGTGCCAGCACCACAACGTACTGCGCGCTTTCATTGTGTACTTGTGTACATGCGACATGCAGACGATCCAACCCCAATTATTTGTCATGGTGTCTGGGAAGGTCGTATTTTAACAGAAGCTAAAGGCGAGCAAGGCTTTGGTTACGATCCACTCTTTTGGGTTGAACAAGAACAAAAGTCATCGGCTCAATTACCACGCGAAGTTAAAAATGCGTTGAGTCACCGCGGTAAAGCACTCGTGCAACTTGTAGAACGACTGACGAGTTAGCAAGAATTAGATGAAACGGTAATCCCAGTGTTTTTCGCTTAACCTTTAATGCATTTGTAATTACTACACTAAACCAAAACCCCATTGAATAACATTGCGGGCATAAAAAACACGGCAGCATAAATGAAGGAGCCGGTAAACATTAAAGCAATACAACTAAATGCCGCTTGAATAGTGAATACCTTAGGCTGACTCATGGCGCTATATTTTATCCCTGAAATGCCAATATAGAACTCAGCTTTAACTTTACGGTAAACCGCGTCTAATCGAAGAAGCAGTGGCTTGTAATATAAAACCAAAAAACTTAAAACAAGTTCAATTCCGCCAAGATCCGCTAAAACAATTAATTCTGGCGCAAATGGCACTGCAATAGAAATAGCGACAACGAACAGTATTTTTTGGATCGTTTTTAGATTCTGCCACATAAAATAACCTTCCTTATATTTTAACGCCCGCCGCAACGGCGGGCTAAAATGGCTCAAGTTAAACGGAGACTACATCAGACTGGAAGTATTGGACAATTTCAGTCAGATCTAAATCTACATATTCTTTTGTGTGCTGCTCTAGGAAATGCTGCTTGAAAGCAGCTTCGTTTTCAAACCTTTCCCATAAAATGAAACGGTCTTTGTTCTCGGAACAGTGATGCAAGGTAAATAAACTGCAGCCCGGCTCCTTTAGTGTTTTTTCACACAATATTTTCAATGCTGACTCTGCTTCAGCAACCATTTCTGTATTTTTAACTTTTAACTCAGCCGTTATAAAATAGCCTTTTTCGAACATCTTAAATACTCCCTTAACGTAATGAAGGGAATATGTTACAAGTTAGAGTTAACTCTAGGTCAAGAGCTCATTCTCTTTTTCTTGGTAAGCCTCAACTTTATACTCAACAATATCTAGTTCATCTTGAAGCCGCTGGATATCCGATTTCAATTTATTGGCATGCTCTATGAGCATATTCTTTCTATCAGATATACTCGCATCTCCCTTTGATCTCAAGACAGAAAATCGTTTGATATCTTCTAGGCTCATTCCTGTTGACTTCAACCTTTGAATCCAAGTCAGCCAAATTAAATCAATTTCAGAATAAACTCTTCTTCCCGACACATTCCTCGATATGTTGGTTAGCAACCCTTCTTTTTCGTAATACCTTAAAGTATGAATCGACAAACCAGTGCGTTCTGAAATTTCTGAAATATACACTGAACTCTCCTATGTGCTTAAGGCCAAATACTTTTGTTAGCTATTTTTATCGCTATCTTGTAATTCGCTCATTCGAAACAACCTACCGAAGAATGCCGGTAAGCCCATTGTTTTTCTGATTCGCTCAGCCCAAAGAGCACCAACAACAAAGCCAGCTAATCCACACAAAGGTACAGCCAAATTATATAAATCACCAGCCTGCATACTTATGATAAAACCAATTATTACCCCAACTAATGTTGGTGATGCTGCGACAGCTAACCAAAGTAGTAACTGAACCATTAACGCTATAAACTTCATCTGTATCCTTAAACCGGAAGTAATATGGCTAACTACCGCCTAGTAAATCAAGCCCTATATCGGTAATTTCATTAACAAGATCAGATCTTGTTGATTGGCTTTGCTTTAGATTTATAAGTGATTCAAAGTTAAAGCGAGGCCAGCCTTCAAAACATTCGCTTGCCACTTTTAAACGCAATTCAGAATACGAAGAACTATACACCTTTGTTTGCGCTAAATTTTTATAGTCTGTAGGTGAACAGAACATTGCGTATGCATATTGAATATTCACATTATTTGAGAACACTTCTAAAAAAATATTTTCTACCTCTTTAGAAGAATAAAACTCTTTTTTACCGAACTTATTCAAAAGCTTCTCAGGTAATGAAGTAGCAATCGCTTTAATAGAGTTTTCATCTCGAAAAGTATCAAACATGTGGGTTGACTCCTTTTGTTAAAGCCTGAGTAATGTGTGAGCTAGTTTGACAATTTTATTGCAGTGTTTGCAACTAAAAATAACCAACTAAAGCGAATCACGACTAATGCTTTTGGTATGTTGCTTTTGCTGCTTTTTGAATGAACTAAAACTATTTAGTAATGAAGTAACAAATACTAATGCATAGATAAATACCATTAATCTATGTGAGAAAAGATTGATCACTACAGATTAACGAGACAAAGTCTCCCGATAGGAACAGAATTCATTTCATTAACTATGTTAACCATTCTAGGCTGTATGGTCGTATATGAATTTGGCATACGTCTGTGGAATGTGGTTAGGGGTGTAGTGGTCAAGTAAAATTGGCCACGGTTTTATAGTTTTCCCAGTATCTTTTTTCAGATTCGTTTGGAGTTAAGCCTCCGTTGTATTGATGCGGTCGCAATTGATTATAGTAACCCACAATATATC
>NZ_JBQRUN010000021.1:0-55902 GCF_053485835.1 Thalassotalea fusca | reverse complement strand
GGATATGAGGATATTGTCAACGCATGTAGTCACGCTTGGAATAGCTTTAGAAAAGACACAAAACGTGTCATCAAAATGTGTTCAAGGAAGTGGGCAGTGGTGGGCAATCTTTAATGCGGATTGGTATTACTCCATTTATTGTTCTTAGCGTCCGAGTTTCCTACTTTTCTCGCTCGTATAAAAAACCGCCTTATTTATGCTCAATATTCAAGCATAGATAAGACGGTTTTCGTATGCGTCGTTATTACTTATTATGATACTTTATTGCTGTATCCATAAATAAGAATGTTGATGTTCGGGCTTACTCAACCGTCACCGATTTAGCTAAGTTACGCGGTTGATCAACATCCGTACCTTTGATAATCGCCACATAGTATGAAAGTAGCTGTAACGGTAATGTATAAACAATCGGCGCTATAATGTCATCACAGTGTGGTACGTTGATAACTGTCATTGTTTCATCGCTTTCAAACTTAGCATTATTATCTGCGAATACATACATTAAGCCGCCACGCGCACGTACCTCTTCTACGTTCGATTTTAACTTTTCAATTAAATCATTTTGCGGTGCAACTACGATAACTGGCATTTCCGCATCAATTAGCGCTAACGGACCATGTTTAAGTTCACCGGCAGCGTACGCTTCTGCATGAATATAAGAAATCTCTTTAAGCTTCAATGCACCTTCCATCGCGATAGGGTATTGATCACCGCGACCAAGAAATAAGGCATGATGCTTATCAGCAAAGTCTTCTGCTAAGTCTTCGATTGAATCAGCCAGTGCCAACACTTCATCAAGCTTGTTTGGTAATGTCATCAACGATGTAGCAATCGCTTGTTGCGTCGTTTCGTCCATACCGTGATGTTGACCAATGGCTAGTGTCATCATCAATAAGCCCACTAGCTGTGTCGTAAACGCTTTTGTTGAAGCAACACCGATCTCTGCGCCCGCTTTAGTCATAAAGGCTAAGTCTGATTCACGTACTAACGACGAACCCGGTACGTTACATATTGTCATGCTTGCACGGTAGCCTAGCTCTTTCGCTAATCGCAATGCCGCAAGCGTATCAGCTGTTTCACCTGATTGTGAAATAGTAACCAATAGCGCATTGTTAGGTACGTGAGAGCGACGATATCTGAACTCACTCGCAATTTCTACATTGCACGACACGCCAGCCATGCTCTCCAACCAATAGCGTGCCACCATACCTGAATGATAGCTGGTACCGCACGCGATGATTTGTACGTGCTCGATGTCTCTAAAAATCGCATCAGCACCTTCACCAAAAGCATTGATATCGAGCTTATTGCCAATTAAACGACCTTCTAGTGTGTTACGAATTGCCGTTGGCTGCTCATAAGTTTCTTTGAGCATGTAATGACGATACTCGCCTTTGTCGCCAGCTTCCTGACTAACTTCGTGCTCTTTGACTTCACGTTCTACTGCCTTGCCATCTTTGTCAAATATATTCACTTCGTGGCGTGTAATTTCTGCTACATCGCCTTCTTCCAAGAAAGCGAATTTACGCGTTACAGGAAGTAGCGCTAGCATGTCAGACGCTAAAAAGTTCTCACCTAATCCGTAACCTATAACTAGCGGCGAACCAGAGCGAGCTACAACCACGCGCTCTTTGTCTTGGCTATCCATGAACACTGTGCCGTAAGCTCCTTCGAGCTGTTTAACTGTTTTTTGTACCGCAGCGAGCAAGGAGTCTGCACTTTTCAGTTCATGATGAACAAGATGAGCAATAACTTCAGTATCTGTTTCCGAAACAAATTGGTAGCCGGCTTGGGTTAGCATCTCACGCAGTTCTTGATGGTTTTCAATAATACCATTGTGTACCACGGCAATATTGTCACCTGATACATGAGGGTGAGCATTGATCTCGCTTGGTACGCCATGCGTCGCCCAACGCGTATGCGCGATACCTGTACCACCGAGTAGTGGCGTTGTAGCCAATGCATCAGCAAGTTCTTGTACCTTGCCTAAACGACGTGCGCGATGAAGCTGCTTATCGTTATCAATAATGGCGACACCTGCCGAGTCATAACCGCGATACTCTAGCCGCTTTAGTCCTTCTACTAAAATATCTGCTACGTCACGTTGTGCAACAGCACCTACGATTCCACACATAAATGAATCCTTATACTCTTTATTTGGCACATACCAGATTTATGCCTTGCTCTAATAATTGTTCTTTCACGTCTGATGCGATGTCATCATCTGTGATGAGGGTGTGTATTTTTTCCCAACCTAACTCAAGATTCGGAATTTTTCGATTAATTTTCTCAGACTCAACCATAACAATGACTTCTCTTGCCACGTCAGCCATTACTTGGCTAAGTCCTAGTAGTTCGTTGAATGTTGTGGTACCACGGCTAATATCAATGCCATCAGCACCGATAAATAACTGATCAAAATCGTAAGACCTTAATACGCTTTCTGCTACCTTGCCTTGAAATGATTCTGAATGTGGATCCCAGGTGCCACCAGTCATTAACAAAGTGGGTTCGTTTTCTAACGCCTGCAATTGACTCGCAATAATCAGCGAGTTAGTCATAACAACTAAGCCATTCTTATGGCTTAGTTCATTCACTAAGGCTGATGTTGTGCTACCGCTATCGATAATGATGCGATTATGTTCACGAATTAAGCTTGCGGCTTTTTTAGCAATCCTGATCTTTCGTTTCGAAACTTTTTCATTTCTTGGTTCAATTAATTCGCTAGGTAAGGGGACAGCACCACCATAACGGCGAAGTAATAAGCCACTATTTTCAAGGGCTGCTAAATCTTTTCGAATGGTGACTTCTGAAGTGTCAAACTTTCGGGCTAGCTGGTCAACACTCACTTCACCCATTTGATTGAGTTCAGTGATAATGATGTGTCTACGTTGTTGGGTATTGCGTTTGCTCATAAGTTTCGTTTTGGCCAGCTAAGTTTCGATTTAAAACTTAGCTATTTAACCAAAACGTCAACTAAAACACAATCAAAAATTGCAGAATAATCGATGAGTAACACTAGCGCAGATTGGCTATTAAACGATTACCGCTAGCAGCCTGTTAATGCTGCTAGCTAAGCGGTAGAAAGAAAAGATTACTTTTTCTTTTCAGGACGCTGCCAACCTTGAATATTACGTTGCTTGCCGCGAGCGATGGTTAACTCACCTTTTTCAACATCTTTAGTCACTACAGAGCCAGCGCCTACGGTTGCTTTTTCACCGACAAATACCGGCGCAACAAGTGAACTGTTCGAGCCAATGAATGCGTTGTCATCGATCATAGTTTGTGACTTGTTTACCCCGTCATAGTTACAAGTAATAGTACCCGCGCCGATATTCACGTTTTTCCCAACCGTAGTATCACCTAAATACGTCAAATGACCAGCTTTACTGCCTTCACCTAACGTAGATTTTTTCATTTCGACGAAGTTGCCAATTTGAGAGTGATTATTCATCGTAGTGTCAGGACGAACACGGGCAAAAGGACCAACCGAGCAAAAGTCACCGATCACAGCACCTTCGATGATAGAATTTGGTTTAACCTCAGTAAATTCACCTATTGTGCAGTCTTTCAATATTGAGTTAGCGCCAATTTTTACACCATTAGCCAACACGACTTCCCCTTCGAACACACAGTTAACATCGATTTTAACTTCCTGTCCGATCAATAATTTACCACGAATGTCGATGCGGCTAGGATCACGTAAGCTAGCTCCAGCTAACATGAGGTTTTCAGCTTCTCTTAATTGAAAAGCACGTTCTAACGCAGCTAATTGTACGCGGTTATTGGCCCCCTCAACTTCGATTTCAGTTTCAGGATGCGCCGTAGCAATGGTTTTTCCCTCGCTATGCGCCATCGCAATGATATCCGTCAGATAATATTCGCCTTGTGCGTTATCATTTGAAAGGTTGCTTAACCAACGCTTTAAATCACCACCATTGGCATACAATATGCCAGTATTCGCTTCGTTAATGAGCAACTGTTCTGGCGTGGCATCTTTTTGTTCAATGATACCAACAACGTTACCATTATCACGAATAATGCGCCCATAACCAGTAGGGTTTGCTAAATATACGGTTAATAATGCCATACCATCTTCTGGCTTTGCAGAAACTAACCGATCCAATGTTTCTACCTTTGTTAGTGGTACGTCACCATATAACACAAGCACATTTTCATTGTCTTTGATAAAAGGTGATGCCATATCGACGGCATGACCAGTACCTAATTGCTCTTTCTGCTCAACAAAAGTTAAATCATCTCCAGTCACATTCGCCTTAAGTACATCTCCTCCAAAACCATAAACTACGTAAATATTTTCAGCATTTAGACAACGTGCGGCTTCAATTACATGACTTACCATAGGCTTGTCAGCAATAGGATGCAGTACTTTAGGAAGTGAGGATTTCATGCGAGTACCTTTACCCGCGGCTAAAATGACAACTGATAGAGACATAGATAATCCATTCGTATTATTGTTAAGGATAATTATTCGCCATTGTAACGCTGAACGCATCGAATTGGCTAGTGTAAGTACATTACGAAAAGAATATGTTGAAATTATGAATTTAACGAAGTGCCAAAAAACAAAAAAGCGACCATCAGGTCGCTTTTTTAATCACTAAAACTTAGTGTGCTAATGCAATATTATACTTTCTTCTTCGCCGCTTGAATAACACGTAATTGTGCTACTGCGCGAGCTAATTCAGAAGCAACTTCAGCGTAATCTACATCGTCACTTTGCGCATTCATATGCTCTTCTGCGCGTTGTTTCGCTTCTAGTGCAGCTTGTTCATCTAGATCGTCAACACGGGCAGCAACGTCAGCCAATACTGTTACGTTGTTAGGCTGAACTTCTAACATGCCACCTGATAAGTAGATGATTTCTTCTTCACCACCGTACTTAACAATACGAGCCATACCAGGTTTTAGTGAGGTCAGTAAAGGCGCGTGGCCTGGCATAATACCAAGCTCACCTTCACTACCTGTGATCTGTAATGATTCGATACGGCCAGAAAATAAGCTTTCCTCCGCACTAACTACATTAAGATTAACAGTTGTTAAAGACATATTGACCTCCTAAATAAGGTGACCATTAAACAGGTCACCCGCTTTCATTACATGCTTTTCGCTTTTTCAGCTGCTTCTTCGATAGAACCAACCATGTAGAAAGCTTGCTCTGGTAAATGATCGTACTCACCAGCAAGAATTGCTTTAAAGCCACTAATAGTGTCTTTAAGTGGTACGTACTTACCTGGAGAACCAGTAAATACTTCAGCAACGAAGAACGGCTGAGATAAGAAACGCGTGATCTTACGAGCACGGTCAACTGTTTGCTTATCTTCTTCAGACAATTCATCCATACCTAAGATAGCGATGATGTCTTTAAGTTCTTTATAACGTTGAAGCGTAGACTGAACACCACGTGCAACGTCATAGTGCTCTGCACCAACCACTAATGGGTCAAGCTGACGAGAAGTTGAATCTAGTGGATCGATAGCAGGGTAGATACCTTGTGCAGCGATGTCACGAGAAAGTACAACTGTCGCGTCTAAGTGAGCAAATGTTGTCGCTGGGCTCGGGTCAGTCAAGTCATCCGCAGGTACGTATACCGCTTGGATTGAAGTGATTGAACCAGTCTTAGTTGAAGTAATACGCTCTTGAAGTACACCCATTTCTTCAGCTAGTGTCGGTTGGTAACCTACTGCTGATGGCATACGACCAAGTAGTGCTGATACCTCAGTACCTGCAAGTGTATAACGATAGATGTTATCAACGAAGAAAAGAACGTCACGACCTTCGTCACGGAACTTTTCAGCCATTGTCAAACCAGTCATCGCAACACGTAAACGGTTACCCGGTGGCTCGTTCATCTGACCGTAAACAAGCGCTACTTTATCAAGTACGTTTGAATCGTTCATTTCGTGGTAGAAATCGTTACCTTCACGAGTACGCTCACCAACACCTGCGAATACAGAGTAACCACTGTGCTCGATAGCGATGTTACGGATAAGCTCCATCATGTTAACGGTTTTACCAACACCAGCACCACCGAATAGACCAACTTTACCACCCTTAGCGAATGGACAAACCAAGTCGATTACTTTGATACCAGTTTCTAATAATTCGTTTGAAGCTGCTTGCTCTTCATAAGAAGGCGCTTCACGGTGAATTGACCACTTTTCTTCCTCGCCGATTGGGCCAGCTTCGTCAATGGGTTCACCTAAAACGTTCATGATTCGACCCAAAGTAGCAGTACCTACTGGTACTTGGATGTTATCACCTGTATTTACTACATTCAGACCACGACGCAAACCGTCAGATGAACCCATAGCGATAGTACGAACTACACCACCACCAAGCTGCTGTTGTACTTCTAGTACAAGGCCGCTTAGGTCACCTTCGGTTACATTTAATGCGTCATATACCTGAGGTACAGCATCTTGTGGGAATTCTACATCCACAACTGCGCCAATGATTTGGACGACTTTACCTGCACTCATGTTTATTCCTCTTAAAGTTTAAACTTTGCCTACACCGCTGCCGCACCAGCAACAATTTCACTCAACTCTTGAGTAATGCTTGCTTGACGCGCTTTGTTGTATACTAATTGTAAGCTGTCGATTAGGTCGCCCGCGTTATCTGTAGCGGCTTTCATTGCAACCATACGAGCAGCTTGCTCACATGCGAGGTTTTCAACCACGCCTTGGTATACCTGAGATTCTGTATAACGAACCAATAGCTGATCTAACAACGATTGTGCATCTGGCTCGTATAAGTAATCCCAACGATGTTGAATTGCGTCATCATCTGACTTAGGCAAAGGTAAAAGTTGATCGATTGTCGGCTGCTGCGTCATAGTATTTACAAACTTGTTGTAAACGACGTACAGCTTGTCTATTTCACCACTGTCATAGGCATTCAGCATAACCTTAACACTACCGATAAGGTCAGTTACTGAAGGGCTATCACCCAAACCTGATACTTGTGCAGTTACTTTAGCGCCCATGTTGTTAAAGAATGCTGTTGCTTTAGAACCAACAACAGCAAATTCAACTTCAACGCCTTCATTCTGATGCTTAGCCGCATCAGCAAGAACTTGCTTAAATAAGTTAATATTTAAGCCACCACACAGACCACGGTCTGTTGAGACGACAATATAGCCTACACGCTTAACCTCGCGCTCATCCAAATAAGGATGGCGATATTCAAGGTTACCTAGCGCGATGTGACCGATCACATTTCGCATATTTTCAGCGTATGGACGAGAGGCAGCCATAGCATCTTGCGCTTTACGCATTTTACTGGCTGCAACCATTTCCATCGCGCTGGTGATTTTCTGTGTATTTTGTACACTTCCAATCTTCGATTTTATCTCTTTAGCGCCGGACATGACTATTCTCTCCGAAAAGGTTAACTAATTACCAAGTTTGCGTAGCTTTGAAAGACTCAATTGCTTTCGCTAAACCTGATTCGATATCTTTATCGTAGTTACCGCTTTCGTTGATAGTAGCCATCAATTCAGCGTGCTCATTGTTTACATAGCTATGTAACGCTGCTTCGAAGTCAACAATTTTGTTGATTTCGATGTCAGTTAAATAACCTTTTTCAGCTGCGAACAACGATACCGCTGTTTCAGCAATAGACAATGGGCTGTATTGTTTTTGCTTCATCAATTCAGTAACACGTTGACCATGCTCAAGCTGTGCACGTGTTGCTTCATCTAAGTCAGATGCGAATTGAGCGAAAGCCGCTAGCTCGGCATATTGTGCCAATGCTAAACGAATACCACCACCAAGCTTCTTGATGATCTTAGTTTGAGCTGCACCACCAACACGAGATACCGAGATACCTGCGTTAACCGCTGGACGGATACCTGAGTTAAATAAGTTTGACTCAAGGAAGATCTGACCATCAGTAATTGAAATTACGTTGGTAGGTACGAATGCAGAAACGTCACCCGCTTGTGTTTCAATGATAGGTAGAGCAGTTAAAGAACCTGTTTTGCCTTTAACTTCACCGTTAGTGAAACGTTCAACATACTCTTCGCTTACACGAGCAGCACGCTCTAGTAAACGTGAATGCAAGTAGAAAACGTCACCTGGGTATGCTTCACGTCCTGGTGGACGACGTAATAGCAATGAAATTTGACGGTAAGCAACAGCTTGCTTAGACAAATCATCATATACGATTAGTGCATCTTCACCGCGATCACGGAAGTATTCACCCATAGTACAACCAGAGTAAGCAGATAAGTATTGAAGAGCAGCAGCTTCAGAAGCAGATGCAACAACAACAATTGTGTTAGAAAGAGCGCCGTGCTCTTCTAAGCTACGTACTAGGTTAGCAACAGTTGATGCTTTTTGACCGATAGCTACGTATACACACTTAATGCCTGTGTTTTTCTGGTTGATAATTGCATCTAGTGCAATTGCAGATTTACCGATTTGACGGTCACCGATGATAAGTTCACGTTGACCACGACCGATTGGAATCATAGAGTCAATTGACTTGATACCAGTTTGTACTGGCTGGTCAACTGATTTACGGTCGATTACACCTGGTGCTACCACTTCTACTGGAGCAAAACCGTCATTTTCAATCGGGCCTTTACCATCAATAGGCTCACCTAGTGTATTTACAACACGACCTAAAAGGCCACGTCCTACTGGTACTTCCAAAATACGGCCAGTACCTTTAACTTTTACGCCTTCAGCTAGGTCCGCATATGGACCCATAACTACCGCACCTACCGAATCACGGTCAAGGTTTAACGCGATTGCGTAACGGTTACCAGGAAGTTCAATCATCTCGCCTTGCATTACGTCTGCAAGACCGTGGATGCGAATAATACCATCAGTTACTGATACGATAGTACCTTCGTTACGAGCTTCGCTGACAACGTCGAACTGTTCAATTCGTTTTTTGATCAGTTCGGCGATTTCAGTGGAATTCAGTTGCATGCTCTGTTCCCCAATTAAGATTGTAGTGCGGATGCTAAACGATTCAATTTACCACGAACTGAACCATCAATTACTGTATCGCCTGATTTGATTACAAGGCCTGACACAACATTTTCATCTACATTACAATTGAGCTTTACTTTACGAGCCAGACGCTTTTCAAGCGCGGCGCTTAATGTATTTACTTGATCTGCTGTTAATTCAACAGCAGAGGTTACATCCACAGTAGCTTCTTTTTCATATTCAGCTTTTAATTCACTAAATTGTTCAGCCACTTGTGGTAGCACCAATAAGCGATCGTTTTCTGCCATCACCTTTACAAGGTTCTGAGCATTACCATCTAATTGCTCATCACAAACTTTTAAGAACAAGTCTTGTGCTTGCTCTACCGATGCACCGCCTGAAAGGTAGCCCATCATAGTTTCGTTTTGTGCAACTTCTGCAGCAAAAACCAGCATAGTTAACCAGTTCTCTACAGAATTTGTTTCGACGGCATAATCGAACGCTGCTTTAGCGTAGGGACGAGCGACGGTTGTCAATTCAGACATAGCTCTATTCCCCTCTTAAAGTTCAGCTACAAGTTTATCTAAGATGTCGCTATGAGCAGCGGCATCAATTGAACGCTCGAGAATTTTCTCAGCACCAGTTACAGCAAGAACAGCTACTTGTTTGCGTAGTTCTTCTTTTGCACGGTTACGTTCAGTCTCTATTTCGGCATGACCAGCAGAGATGATTTTCTCTTTCTCCGCTTGTGCTTTATCCGCAGCTTCTTCAATCATTTGAGCTTCACGCTTCTTAGCTGCTTCGATAATTTCTGCAGCCTGCGCTTTAGCTTCTTTCAATTGTGCTGTTGCTTTTTCTTGAGCAAGCTCAAGATCTTTAGCAGCACGATCTGAAGCGGCTAAGCCGTCAGCAATGGTCTTCTGGCGAGTTTCGATAGCACCGATAATTGGTGGCCATACGAACTTCATACAGAAAACTACGAATACGACAAATGCGATCATTTCAGTTATAAAAGTGAAATTTACGTCCATTTGTGTACCTCCTATTAATTAAACGGTTAAAAAAGACTTTTCAGTTAATTAGCCAATTTTAACGAATAGGATATATAGACCCATTGCAACACCGATGATTGCGATCGCATCGATTAGACCAGCAACGATGAACATTTTTACTTGTAACTGTGGTGCTAGTTCTGGCTGACGAGCAGCAGATTCTAAGAACTTACCACCTAATAAACCGAAACCAATCGCTGTACCAAGTGCACCTAAGCCGATTAGTAACGCAGCAGCTACATATAGTAAACCTAAGTTTTCCATTTTTATCTCCGATATTTAAAAGTAAAATTAAAAATTAAAAATTAAATTTTTTGTTGGGGCATCCTGCCCACAGTCTCTTGGCTAGAAATAAAGCCATCTCCATTTAATCACCAAGAGACTAGTGATCTTCGTGCGCTAAGCTCAAGTAAACTATCGTTAGCGTCATAAAAATAAATGCTTGCAATGGGATAACTAGTAAGTGGAATGCTGCCCACATAAAGTGCGGCCCGAATATCTGCCAAACACCCATAGTTGCAATAAGAATAAATATTAATTCACCCGCATATAAGTTACCGAATAGACGAAGTGCTAATGATAACGGACGTGCTAGAAGCGTAACAATTTCAAGCACAAAGTTAAGCGGATAAAGAGTCCAGTGACCAAAAGGTTGCGTGCTAAGCTCTTTAATAAAGCCGCCAATACCTTTAACTTTCACTGAGTAATAAAGAATCAACCAGAAAACACCAAGTGCTAGTGCTAATGTCATATTGATATCTGTTGTTGGAACAGACTTAATGTAATCAATACCCACTAAGCCAGCAACGGTAGGAATTAAATCAACTGGTACCCAGTCCATAGCATTCATCAACAACACCCAAACAAAGATGGTCAATGAAAGCGGAGCTATTACGGGGTTTTTTCCGTGAAATGTACTTTTTACGCTGTCTTCTACGAATTCAACGATCATTTCTACCGCACACTGAAGTTTGCCCGGAACACCGGTATCAGCCTTCTTCGCAACGGAACGGAAGATAAGTAAGAAAACCAAACCTAAGAATACAGACCACCCTAATGTATCAACGTGTAATGTCCAGAAGCCAGCGTCAGCACAACTTTTGTTGAATGCAACGCTACCGTCTACCATACACATTTTAGCATTAGTCAAATGGTGTCCAATATACTCTTGGCTGGTAATTTCAGCACCTGAAGCCATATTTTAGTCCTAATGATTAAAGTTAAAATTTTTAAAAAATATTGGTGTCAGTAGTGGAACTACCACTACTAAACTTAAAGCGCCAAAAAAAGGTAACGGAACAATCACTAAAAATTTCAAGGCTAGTGCAACGAAAAACGCCGTTAATCCTAATTTTAATTTCACGCCACTATAGAAAGACTCTACAACTTTCCTGGACGCTTGTGCTCCCGCATATTTGAACGCTTTATATGCAAAAACACAGTTAGGTATAGTTGCTGCTAATCCACCCCAAAAAGCAGACATTCCAGCTTGGTAACCTAACGTAAAATAAGTAATAAAAGTACAAGCTAATACGATAAAAACCATCAATATGATTTGTAAAAATGCTAGTTTTCGACCAGTTTTCGCTAAATTGTTTCTTTTCACACTTAAATCTACTAACTAAACCACGAAAACCTTCGTAAAATTTGTACATTTTTAAAGCATAAATTGGAACTTTAAAAATCCGACGCAAGTATACTGAATTACGCCATTATTGCAACAAAAGAGGGCATATGATGCCCTCTAAATGTGCGATTATTTTATTAAAACGATGATATTTGAAAAAATGATGACAACGGCGGCTAAAAAGAACCAAATCGTCCGATTATTCCGTCTAATTCTTCTAGATTAGTATAAGAAATGACGAGTTTACCTTTGCCTTTCTTGTTGTGATCAATTGAAACTTGAGACCCTAGCTTTTCGCTAAGGCTTAATTCTAGTGCTTTGGTATCTGGATCTTTCTCTTTAACTTGTTTTGGTTTTTCAGGTGACTGTAGCTTCTTAATTAGCGCTTCGGTTTCACGAACGGTGAGTTCTTTTGCAACAACAGTTCGCGCTGTATTGGTTTGCAGGTCATTCTCAAGCGCGAGTAAAGCACGCGCATGGCCCATTTCTAGGTCACCGTGTTCTAGTAACGTTTTAACTTCATCGTTCAAGTTATTCAAACGTAACAAATTTGTTACAGTCGTACGCGACTTTCCTACCGCATCGGCCACTTCTTGATGCGTAAGTTCGAATTCTGTCAGTAAGCGCTCTAGTGCTATGGCTTCTTCCATTGCATTTAAATCTTCACGCTGAATATTTTCAATAAGCGCCATCGCCACTGCGGCTTCGTCAGGCACTTCTTTGACTAAACAAGGAATAATATCAATATTCGCTAGCTGCGCAGCGCGCCAACGGCGTTCACCAGCAATGATTTCATAGTGATCTTGGGAAATTGTTCTCACCACAATTGGTTGAATTATGCCTTGCGCTCGAATTGAATTAGCAAGCTCTTCCAAGGCGTCAGCTGACATATCTTTTCTCGGCTGATACTTGCCTGGCTGTAATTGCTCAATCGGTAGCTGCTTTAATTCATTGTCAATTGAAACTTCAACGACTCGTTCGCTTGAATCTACTTCGGATTCCTGCGATTTACGTGGGGAATTAGTTAAAAGTGCGTCTAAGCCGCGACCCAGACCTCTACGTTTAGAAGGGCTCATATTTATCCTTGCAACGACGGGGTTGCACCCGACTTGTGTTGTAACTCTTGTTCAGTGCGACGAAGTACTTCCCCAGCAAGTGCAAGGTAAGCCTTAGCGCCTGTCGATGACTTATCGTAATACATTGCTGGAGCTCCAAAACTGGGGGCTTCAGCTAATCTAACGTTTCTAGGAATAACGGTCCGATACACTTTATCACCGAAATGGCGCTTAAGTTGTTCTGAAACATCGTTCGCTAATCTATTACGAGGATCATACATAGTACGGAGTATACCTTCAATATGAAGACTTCCGTTTACTACAGCCGTTAGTTGAGAAATGGTGTCCATTAAGGCTGTTAATCCCTCCAACGCATAATACTCACATTGCATTGGTACCAAGACAGAATCTGCGGCCGTCATAGCATTGACTGTTAGCATGTTAAGCGATGGTGGACAATCAATAATGATAAAATCATAAGAAGACTTAACTGGCGCTAGTGCATTTTTTAAGCGTTGCTCACGAGCAAAAAATTCCATCAACTTGATTTCTGCGGCGGTAACGTCAGTATTGGCAGCGATAAGATCATACACACCGGATGTGTTCTTACAAACCACTTCATCGAAAGGTTTTTCGTCAACTAATAATTCATAACACGTGGCTGCGACTTCATATTTGTCGATACCACTCCCCATGGTTGCATTACCTTGAGGGTCAAGATCGATCAATAAGACTTTTCGCTTGGTAGCAGCTAGTGAGGCAGCCAAGTTGACTGCAGTGGTAGTTTTGCCAACACCACCTTTTTGGTTCGCAACCGCGATGATTTTTCCCACAAAAACCTCTGTCGTCGTATTATTCTTGTTAGACTTTTTTCAATTCAACTAAGTGACGTTCACCAACTAGAGATGGTACATGCACTTCGTGACTTGTAACTAATTCTATACCATCTGGCAACTGCTGTAATTCACTTTCCGGATATTGTCCTTTTAGTGCATAGAATCTGCCTGTTTGTGGCGCGATTAAATGATGACACCAAGAAACCATATCATCAAGTGATGCAAATGCACGACTTAATACTCCATCAAAAGGTTGCTCGGGCTGAAATTCTTCCACACGAGAGAGCATAGGTGTGACATTTGTAAGTTTTAATTGAAATACTACTTGGCGTAAAAACGTAATACGCTTGCCAAGACTATCCAATAATACAAAATTTCGTTCAGGATACAATATGGCTAATGGGATACCTGGTAATCCAGGTCCAGTACCAACGTCAATAAACGAATGACCACTTAGAAATTTACCAACCGATAAACTATCTAAAATATGCTTAACCAGCATTTCCATCGGATCTCTTACCGAGGTTAGGTTATAAGCTTTATTCCATTTGTTGAGTAATTCAACATAGGTTGTGAGTTGTGTTTTTTGAGCATCTGTTAGCACGATATCTGTCTGTGTTAAAAGATGCTCTAGCTCAATGGCTAAGGACATGATGTTGTTCTCTACAGCTATGCAGTTTTGCGTAGTAAACCATGTTTTTTCAAATACACAAGCAATAATGATATTGCAGCAGGTGTTATGCCTGAAATTCTTGACGCTTTTCCTATCGTTTCAGGCTTTGCTTCTGTTAATTTTGCGACCACTTCATTCGATAACCCAGAAATTTGGCTGTAATCGAAGTCGGCTGGAATTAATGTATCTTCATGACGCTTTTTCTTTGCTATATCATCAAGTTGACGATCAATATAACCTGCATACTTGATTTGAATTTCAACTTGCTCAGCTGCTTGCATATCATTCAAATTAGAACCTAAACCTTTGATAGCCACCAGGTCTTTGTAATTAACTTCAGGACGGCGCACTAGATCTTCTAAACTGTTTTCACGACTGATTGGCGTTTTAAGCAATTGATTGACTTGTTCAACTTCTGGGTGATCTTTATGGATCCAAGTTGTTTTCAAGCGTTGTTTCTCTTGCGTTATGTTGTCCATTTTCTCGTTGAAACGACGCCAACGCTTCTCATCAACTAAACCAAGTTTATGACCTAGTTCTGTTAAACGGATATCAGCGTTATCTTCACGCAATAACAAACGATACTCAGCACGAGATGTGAACATGCGATAAGGTTCTTTTGTTCCTAAAGTTGCAAGATCATCGATTAATACGCCCATGTATGCCTGATCACGACCAAGGATCAATTCATCTTTTCCTTGCACACGAGCAGCAGCGTTCGCAGCAGCAATTAGTCCTTGTGCACCAGCTTCTTCATAACCCGTTGTACCATTGATTTGACCAGCAAAGTAAAGATTGTTAATAAACTTGCTTTCTAGCGTCTGCTTAAGATCGCGGGGATCAAAGAAATCATATTCAATAGCATAACCAGGGCGAGTAATATGCGCGTTTTCGAACCCTTTAATTGAACGTACTAAATCCATTTGGACATCAAAAGGTAGGCTGGTCGAGATACCATTAGGGTAGATTTCATGTGTCGTTAAACCTTCAGGTTCAACAAAAATTTGATGTGTTTCTTTGTCAGCAAATCGCGTAATTTTATCTTCAATCGATGGACAATAACGCGGACCTACACCTTCAATCACGCCAGTGTACATAGGCGAACGATCTAGCCCGTTGCGAATAATATCATGCGTTTTACTGTTAGTATGAGTGATATAACAAGAGATCTGCTGAGGATGATCGTTTTCAGATCCCATGAATGAAAATACAGGTCGAGGTGTATCACCTGGTTGTTCTTCCATTACTGAAAAATCAAGGGTTCTAGCGTCTAATCGAGGTGGTGTTCCAGTTTTTAAGCGATCCATTCTAAATGGGAGATCACGTAACCTAGCGGCTAAGTTAACACTGGCAGGATCACCAGCACGACCACCTTGATAGTTGTTTAAGCCAATATGAATCTGTCCCGCAAGGAAGGTTCCTACCGTTAAAACAACTGCTTGCCCTTTGAATTTAAGACCCATCTGGGTAGAAACACCAACCACACGATCATTTTCCAGAATTAGATCATCGCACGGTTGTTGAAAGATCGTTAAATTCGGTTGGTTTTCCAGAGCAGAACGTACGAAAGCCTTGTATAACGCGCGATCTGCTTGAGCTCTTGTAGCCCTTACTGCAGGTCCTTTGCTGGCATTCAACGTGCGAAATTGGATTGCTGCGTGATCAGTTGCCGTAGCCATGATCCCACCTAAAGCATCAATTTCTTTAACTAAATGTCCTTTACCAATACCGCCAATTGCAGGATTACAAGACATTTGTCCTAAAGTATCAATGTTATGAGTCAATAATAATGTTTTGCAACCCATACGTGCAGAGGCTAATGCTGCTTCTGTACCGGCATGACCACCGCCTACGACGATCACTTCAAATGACTCTTGATACCACATGGAATAACGACCTATCTAAATTAAAGATTCTTAAAAAAGGGCACGTATTTTACCTTTTTTTTGACTTGAATGGAAAGATCAATTTGACGAAAAGATCTCAAGAGGATCATTAATAAATAATATAGATCTATTTAAAGATCTTATTATTATTTCTTATTAGATCCGCTCGATCTTGTGTATAACTCTGTTTAGCCTTTATATATCATAGCTTTTCGATTGATCCTTTCCTGTGATCAAACTTTGATCTACTGTGATATATCCTTTGATCAAAACGCTGTTTTATCCACAATCAAAATTAGCTTAGATCTTATTTACGGAATAATAATAGTTAATCCACTAACTTATACCGACTTTATGCACAGAGGGTGAAAAAAATAGTTTGTTTTGTGGATAAACTATTAACTCTTTGGGTGTAATTGATCTTTCTTGGACAGGATCCACTCTTGTGCAACAGCTTCTGGATCTATATCTTGTTGCATATCGATTGTGAATAAGGGAGAGATTTCAGTGCAACCCTTTGAAATTAATGTGTTTCTAATGTTCTTTGCTGCAAGGCAGAACGTATCATAGTTACTATCACCTGTGCCGATCACAAAGAAGTTAAGTGGGGATAGATCACGATCATCTTTTTCTAAGGCGATCAAAAAAGGCTGAATATTGTCAGGGTAATCGCCTGCACCATGTGTTGATGTACAGATGAGCCATATTTGATCTTTTAATGGAATTTCATTAAACGTTGGCGTTAAATGAGTCGTTACTTGATGGCCAAGTTCAGTTAAGGTTTCTTCACATGCTTCTGCAACATATTCTGTGCCGCCTAACATGCTGCCAACAATGATTTGGATATTAGCCATTTGCTTATTTACCTATACAGAAAGATGAAAAAATTTGTCCAAGAAGATCGTCATTGGTAAATTCACCAGTGATCGTATTTAATGCTTCCTGACAAAGCCTCAGTTCTTCAGCAAGTATTTCACCGGCCACGTATGCCTCTAATTGTTCTAAGCCTATTAGTAAGTGATTGTGAGCGGTTTCGAGTGCGCTTAAATGCCTTCTACGGGCCATGAAACTGCCTTCACTGGCTCCTTGGTATCCCATGATGGTTTTTAAATGATCTTTGAGTAGATCAACACCTTCATTGTTTCTCGCTGACAAAGCGACAGTGGTTAATTCATTATCAACTGTTATACCAATCGGGATACCACTGAGATCTGCTTTGTTTTGGATTAAAGTCAGGCCTATATTGTCGGGAAGCTTTGCCATAAAGTCGGGCATTAATGTATTAATATTAACGTTCAGATCTTTTTCTGTATCTATCATTAGTAATACACGATCGGCTTTTGCTATTTCTTGCCACGCGCGTTCAATACCTATTTGCTCGACTTTATCGGCACTTTCTCTGATCCCTGCGGTATCAATAATATGTAACGGCATACCATCAAGGTGAATTTGTTCTGATAATACATCGCGCGTGGTGCCTTCAATATCTGTTACTATTGCAGTTTCTTTGCCGCTAAGCGCATTAAGTAAGCTTGATTTACCCGCATTAGGCTTGCCGGCAATAACTACACGCATGCCTTCACGCATTAAGCTGCCTTGTTGAGCTTGGGCGCGTACACTCGCTATCGCATCTATAAGCGCTTTAAGGTCGGTAACCACTTTTTCATCGGCAAGAAAATCGATTTCTTCTTCAGGGAAGTCAATCGCAGCTTCAACATACATTCGTAAATGAATGGTATCGTCGACAAGTTGATGGACAAGTTTAGAAAAATCGCCTTGTAACGAATGTAGTGCGCATCTTGCAGCCTGCTCGGAGCTTGAGTTAATAAGATCAGCTATCGCTTCGGCTTGGGTTAAATCGAGCTTATCATTTAAGAAGGCTTGTTCACTAAATTCACCGGGATTGGCCATTCGAATACCGTCGAGAGCAATAATCTCTTTTAGCAACATATCGAGAATAACAGGTCCACCATGTCCTTGTAATTCAAGTACATCTTCACCAGTAAATGAGTTTGGGCCTTTAAAATAAAGTGCAATGCCTTGATCGATGGCTTGACCTTGCGCATCCTTAAAAGGCAAGTATTCTGCTTTTCTTAATTCCGGAACTTTACCTAATACCGCTTCGGCGACTTCTGCGACCTTTGGTCCAGAAACTCTGATGATCCCTACACCGCCACGACCGGGTGGGGTTGCTTGTGCCGCGATAGTTTCTTTAGTGGCTATTACTGTAGTGCTGTTGGGCATGGACTATCCATTTTATTTGTTAATAACGCAATGGCGATATTATAAACGGATAGGTTTTGGGATGGTATGAAAAAGGCCAGTTTTAAACTGGCCTTTTGGTTTTTGTATTGCTTATTTAGCTTTTTGTTTTTCTAAATTACTGAAAATTATCTTCATCTGAATGATTGAAATCACGTTACTGATGAACCAGTAAAGTACGAGACCCGCAGGGAACCAGAAAAAGAAGATAGTAAACATAACTGGCATGTACTGCATTATCTTCTGCTGCATTGGATCTTGAATCGTCATTGGCTGCATTTTTTGCATTACGAACATACTAACACCCATCAAAATAGGTAAGATGTAGTATGGATCTTTTGATGATAAATCTTGTAGCCAAAGGCCAAATGACGCATGGCGTAATTCAACACTCTCTAGGAATACCCAATATAATGCTAAGAAAATAGGCATTTGAATCAGTAATGGTAAACAACCGCCAGCAGGATTAACTTTTTCCTTGCGGTATAACTCCATCATGCCTTGTGACATCTTTTGACGATCATCACCGTAACGTTCTTTTAATGCGGTAAGCTTAGGTTGTAACTCACGCATTTTGGCCATAGAGGTATATTGCGCCTTAGTTAACGGGTACATTACGCCTTTCACGATAATAGTAATAATGATAATCGCTAAGCCCCAGTTCACTACAAGTGCTTGAATTTGCAATAACAGCCAATGTAGTGGGGCGCTGATCATAAACAAAAATCCAAAATCAACGGTCAAATCTAAACCATCTGCAATTTCAGCAAGAGAATCTTGAATTTTCGGACCAACATAAAATTGTGCTGATGTTGTACCTTGCGAATTGGCGTCGATAGTTAATGTGGGTGCTTTAAAACCAATAACTGCGTCTTGGCTACCTGTAAAGCTGGTATAAAGGTTGTTTACGTCACTTGCATTAGGGATCCAAGCTGATACAAAGTAATGTTGTAGCATAGCAACCCAACCACCTTGTGTGGTTTTATTCAGGTTTGCGTCAGCAATATCTTCAAAATCGTATTTTTCATAGCGCTCTTCTGTTGTTGAATAAGCTGCACCACGATATGTTGGGATCAAAGCACTTGATTTATCGACTAATGAAGATTGTTTTAGTTGTGCGTATAGTTGAACGCTAATTGGCTCAGCGCTGTTGTTGTTAATGATGTAGTCGACATCTACCTTGTACGATGAACGATAGAAAGTGAATCGCTTAGTAAATTCTAATGAATTATCTGTAGTATAGGCTAAATCAACAACAACTTTATCTGCGTCTTCTAGTGCATAATTAGCACGGGTGGCCTGGTAGTTAGGACGCCCCTTAACAAGGCGATCTATACCATTAGCGCCAGTTAAACCACTTTGTGCGATATACTTAAATTGTCCGTTTTGCATGATAGTGAACGGAATGCCACTGCCTTGTTGTGTTTCGTAATCAAGTAGCGTTACTTCAACGATATCACCACCGCGTGTATTAAGTTTAACGTCTAATACATCAGTTTTTACATTAACTATTCTAGCTGAAGCAGTCGTTGCGGCCGTAGGAACTTTAGCTGTGGTTTGGCTAGGAGCGGGCACAAAGTCGTCACCAGAAGCGCTCGGTACTGAGTCATTGCTCGAGGTGTTTTGTTGAGTTACTTGTGGCGCAGGAGCGTGATCAATTTGCCATTGCTGGTATAACAAAAAAGTTACAACCATAAGCGCAATAAACAGAATACTACGTTGCGATTCCATAAAGTCTATTTCTCTTTTTTTAGTGGTGGCACGGGATCTTCACCTCCCGAATTAAGTGGGTGGCATTTTAGTATACGTTTGCTCGCTAACCAACCACCTTTTACAATTCCAAAGCGATTAATTGCTTCAATTGCGTAATTTGAGCAGGTTGGTGTGAATCGGCAATTGTTCCCAAGCAGAGGACTAATAAAGCATTGGTAACCTTTTATAGGTGAAATTGCTATTATGCGAAGCGTTTGATTATTTTTTGCCATATTTTATCAATCTGTAGGCAAATGTCTTGATTTTCAAGTTGGTCAATACCTGATTTTACCATTACGACCATATCGATATCTGGTAACTGGTGTTGATTAAGTCGAAATCGTTCTCTGACTAAACGTTTTATGCGATTACGTTGTACAGCAAGCTTGACGCGTTTTTTAGCGATTGCCAAACCTAATCGATTATTTTGGTTAGTATTGGGAGTTACTAAAATAGTGAAGTGTTTAGAACCAAAACGGACAGGTTTATTGAAAACGTTTTGGAATTGACTGGGAGTCAGTATACGTGACTCCCTAGTAAATTTGTTTGTAACCATTAAGGCTACCTTCTCTTAACTAAGTAGAATATAGTTGAGAGATTAAGCGCTAAGTCTTGCACGACCTTTAGCACGACGACGTGCGATTACTGCACGACCGTTTTTAGTTGCCATACGTGCACGGAATCCGTGGTTACGTTTACGCTTTAATACACTAGGTTGAAATGTTCTTTTCATTACGCTTATCCGTCGGTTGTTGTTGCCCTGGCAAACCGCCGTTTTTGAGCACACAAGGTCTAAAAATGAGGGCGAATTTTATATGGAGTTAAAGCCAATGTCAACGCCTAAAATTACATCAATTATAGAGGGATCGCGCAAGGATCCTTCTATTGATCGTAATAATGATCTTTGAATATCCACAGTTTGATAACATCTGAGACCATTTGCAGTTAAATATAGCAAGCTTTGTGCTAATGTTTTATATCGTTTTTTGAGTGATATAGTCTTTTAGAAACTTCTAATTATAAGTAAACAGACCTTATTTTTACTGGTCTTGGCGAATTATCTGCTAAAAAATGATGAATAATGAAAAGTCAATATTGAAGTTGTGGATAACTACGTAGATAATAGGGCGCAGTTTATAAGAATAAATAGAACGAGCGTCCTTCACTTCTCAACGTATCTGACCTCGTTTTCGTATTTAGGAGCGCTTGGTTGGATCACGCACTTTGGCAGAAATGCCTGTCAGTTCTACAAGAAGAGTTACCGGCACAACAATTTAGCATGTGGATACGTCCACTACAGTGTGTCGTTGACGATAACATCATGACACTGTACGCCCCCAATCGTTTTGTATTGGATTGGGTACGAGACAAATACGTTAGCCGCATTAACGAATTAGTATCAATGGATGAAAGTGGTAACCCGCCGCTTTTACGTTTTGATGTCGGGAGTATTCCAAATACGCCTTCTATCGCGAGTACTGTAACAAGTATGCCAACAGCCTCAACGATTACCAAAACGTCGGGTTCTTCTGAAGTTGAAGCTAATTTACCTAAGACAACTAACGTAAGAGTAAAGTACACGTTTGATAATTTTGTTGAAGGTAAATCAAATCAACTAGCACGAGCGGCAGCTTCACAAGTAGCTGACAACCCAGGTAGTGCCTATAACCCTTTATTCATATACGGTGGTACAGGTTTAGGTAAAACTCACTTATTGCACGCGGTTGGTAACGGTATTTTGCTTAATAAGCCTGATGCCAAAATAGCTTATATGCATTCGGAGCGCTTTGTACAAGATATGGTAAGAGCGTTGCAAAACAACGCGATTGAAAAGTTTAAGCAATATTACCGCTCTGTTGATGCATTGCTGATAGATGATATTCAGTTTTTCGCCAACAAAGAACGTACACAAGAAGAGTTCTTCCATACCTTTAATGCGTTATTAGAAGGCAACCAACAAATAATCCTTACCAGTGATCGTTATCCAAAAGAGATAGACGGTGTTGAAGATCGTTTAAAATCTCGTTTTGGCTGGGGATTGACCATCGCTATTGAGCCGCCAGAATTAGAAACACGTGTCGCAATATTAAAAACTAAAGCACAAGAAAGCCAAATTAACCTCGCCGATGAAGTTGCGTTCTTCATTGCTAAACGTTTACGTTCAAATGTGAGAGAGCTAGAAGGTGCATTGAATCGTGTTATTGCTAATGCTAACTTTACGGGCCGAGCAATAACAATCGATTTTGTTAAAGAAGCGTTGCGTGATTTGCTCGCGTTACAAGATAAACTCGTGACTATTGATAATATTCAACGTACTGTAGCTGAATATTATAAGATTAAAGTCGCTGACTTATTGTCGAAAAGACGTAATCGCTCCGTTGCTCGTCCTAGACAAATAGCAATGGCGTTATCTAAAGAATTAACTAATCATAGTTTACCTGAAATAGGTGATGCTTTTGGTGGTCGTGATCATACAACGGTTCTGCATGCTTGTCGTAAAGTGAAAGATTTGCGTGAAGAATCACACGATATAAAAGAAGATTATTCAAATTTAACTAGAACGCTTTCTTCCTAATACAATGGATATAACAATAAATAGGGTATCAGATGAAGTTTTCATTAAATAGAGAATTACTATTAAAGCCGTTGCTTTTAGTGTCTGGCGCAGTTGAACGTAAGAGTACATTACCTATTTTGGGTAATATTTTGCTCGATGTAAATGAGCAGTCACTTACTTTAACCGCAACGGATTTAGAGCTCGAAATGGTTGCCTACGCTCAAGTAGAGAATGAAGGCGTTAGTGGTAAATTAACTATTCCTGCTCGTAAGCTACTCGATATATGTAAGAGCTTGCCTGAGAATGCCATGATCACATTCGAGGCTTCAGATAACACTGTCATCGTTCGTTCTGGTAGAAGTCGTTATTCATTGTCAACGTTACCCGCTACAGATTTCCCAAATATTGAAGAATGGAAAGGTGATGTAGAATTCAAACTTAATAAATCTGATTTCCTACGATTAATAGAAAGTACGCATTTTTCTATGGCAAATCAAGATGTTAGGTACTATTTGAACGGTATGTCTATTGAAACAGAAGGGCATGAAATTCGTTCTGTTGCCACCGATGGACATCGCTTGGCAATTTGTAAGATTTCAAATGAAGCTTTGCAATTACCTAATCGTCAGGTCATTGTGCCGAGAAAGGGCATCTTGGAAATTATTCGTTTGTTAGATCCTGTCGAAGAAGAAGTACACATTTATTTAGGGTCAAATCATATTCGTATTATTGACGAAGAGTTTTCATTTACCAGTAAGTTGGTCGATGGCCGTTTCCCAGACTATCGTCGAGTGCTACCGCGTAATGGTGATAAGTTTTTACACACGAATAAAGAAGAATTGCGTACGGTCTTATCCCGAGCTTCAATCTTATCGAATGAAAAGTTCAAAGGCGTCAGGTTAAATTTCGCTGAAACAGAATTAAAGATTACGGCGAATAACCCTGAACAAGAACAAGCTGAAGAAGTGTTAGAAATAAACTTTCCTTATGAAAGTGTTGAGATCGGTTTTAACGTGAACTATGTGCTAGACGTATTAAATGCTATCAAAGAATCTGACGTTAAGTTTACCTTAGCCGATGCCAATAGTAGTGTCATGATAGAAGGTGAAGAGTCTGGCGAAGCTTTATACGTTGTTATGCCTATGCGACTGTAATGAGTATTGCCGAACTTTCATTTCATCAGTTTCGAAATTTACAATCGGATACGATTAAATTTCACCAAGCGTTAAATTTTGTTACTGGATTAAATGGAAGCGGTAAGAGTAGCTTGTTGGAGTCGATGTTTTTCATCGGTCATGGCAAGTCATTCAGAACAAGTTCTCCAGAGCGTGTAATACAAAAAGATTGCGAAAGTTTTGTGGTAAGTGTTCTAACGTTTGAACAAGTTAGGCTTGGTGTAAAAAAGTCTATAGCGGCTCAGCATTCGCAGTTGAAGATTAATGGTCAGAAGTGTCAACGTATGTCTGACTTTGCGCAACATTTAGCGCTTCAGATTATTACGCCAGAAAGTTTTCGTTTATTTTCTGGTGGCGCAAAAGAAAGGAGACGTTTTGTCGATTTAGGAGTGTTTCACGTGAAACATTCGTTTTCACAGACATGGCGTCAATTTTCAAAAGTTTTGAAGCAACGTAATGCTTGCTTGAAAATGAGGGCTGGAAGTAATCAGCTGCACCAGTGGGACGTTCAATTTGTTGAGTTGTCTACGGAGCTAGATCGATTAAGAGAAGACTATATTGCTAAGCTCACTGAGCAACTAGAAAAATGGACCGCGCTTTTATTACCTGAAAAATCTTTGGAATTGGCTGTTAGTTACCAAAGAGGTTGGTCTAGTAAAAAAGCGCTGACAGAGGTTTTGGAGGAGAATCAATTCCGTGAATTTGAGAAAGGATTTTCATTGTACGGAGCACACAAATTTGATATTCGTTTCAAGTTAAACGGATTAGATGTTGAGTCTGCATTGTCACGAGGTCAACAAAAGTTGTTTTTACTGGCTTTAACTTTTTCGCAAACAGCATTAATAGAACAAGTTAAACGAGTAAAGCCAATTTTACTTATAGATGACATTGGCGCAGAACTAGATGACAAATCTAGAGCTGCATTTACAAGTGCTATCAAAGAATTAGATTGTCAGATTATCATTACTGCAATCGAAAAAACGGCGTTACAACCGATTATTCCAGATAACGATAATTACAAAATGTTCCACGTGGAACATGGAAAAATTACAGAAGTGAACTTATAGGCTAAATGCTATGACAGTTGAAAATGAATATGACTCATCCAGTATCAAAGTTCTAAAAGGACTTGATGCGGTACGAAAAAGACCTGGTATGTACATCGGTGATACAGATGATGGTACCGGTTTGCACCATATGGTTTTTGAGGTACTCGATAACTCCATTGACGAAGCCTTAGCAGGCCACTGTAGCGATATTGTCGTTACCATTCACTTAGATGGTTCTGTCTCTGTTAAAGATGACGGGCGTGGTATTCCTACCGAAATTCACCCTGAAGAGGGAGTTTCTGCTGCTGAAGTTATTATGACAGTACTCCATGCTGGTGGTAAATTTGGTGGCGAAGATTCTGGCTACAAAGTCTCTGGTGGTTTACACGGCGTAGGTATTTCAGTAGTAAATGCGCTGAGTGACAAACTTCAGTTAACTATTCGTCGTGCTGGAAAACTCCACGAACAATTTTATCATTTAGGTGTACCGGAAGCTCCTCTAGCAGTAATAGGTGATAGTGATCATAACGGTACTGAAGTACGCTTCTGGCCAAGTCCTGAAATATTCTCTGATGTCGAATTCCACTACGACATCCTCGTAAAGCGTATTCGTGAATTATCATTCTTGAACTCCGGTGTCTCTATTCGTCTTATAGATGAAAGAGAAGAAGGTAGAGACGAGCACTTCTTCTATGAAGGTGGTATTCAAGCATTCGTTAATTATCTAAATACCAACAAGACACCAGTTAACGAAGAAGTTTTCTATTTCGATCTTGAAAGAGAAGATGGCATTGTTGTTGAAGTTGCGATGCAGTGGAACGACGGTTTCCAAGAAAATATTTATTGCTTCACAAATAACATCCCACAACGTGATGGTGGTACTCACTTGAGTGGCTTCCGAACAGCGTTAACGCGTACGTTAAATTCTTATATGGTTAAAGAAGGGTTAAACAAGAAAGCTAAAGGCGGTGGCGAAACAAGTGCCTCAGGAGACGATGCTCGTGAAGGATTAACTGCCGTTATTTCAGTTAAAGTACCTGATCCTAAATTCTCATCTCAAACAAAAGACAAGTTGGTTTCTTCGGAAGTTAAAACTGCTGTAGAACAAGCGATGGGTGAGAAGTTAAGTGATTACTTACTTGAACACCCTTCAACGGCTAAGACCATTATCATGAAGATATTGGATGCTGCAAGAGCACGTGAAGCTGCACGTAAAGCGCGTGAAATGACTCGTCGTAAAGGCGCGTTAGACATCGCTGGCTTACCGGGCAAGCTTGCCGACTGTCAGGAAAAAGACCCTGCATTATCTGAACTATACATAGTGGAGGGTGATTCTGCGGGTGGCTCAGCTAAACAAGGTCGTAATCGTAAGAATCAAGCAATCCTGCCATTGAAAGGTAAAATTCTAAACGTTGAAAAAGCACGTTTTGATAAAATGATTTCTTCTCAAGAAGTAGGAACCCTTATCACCGCCTTAGGTTGTGGTATTGGTAGAGATGAATATGATCCTGAAAAACTTCGCTATCATAGCATCATTATCATGACCGATGCTGACGTCGATGGTTCTCACATTCGTACACTACTTTTGACATTCTTCTATCGTCAAATGCCTGAGATCATGGAACGTGGATACGTATATATTGCACAACCACCGTTATATAAAGTTAAAAAGGGTAAACAAGAACGCTACATTAAGGATGACGAAGCCTTAACGGAATACTTAACAACACTTGCACTTGAAAACGCTGAAATTCATGTAAATGAATCAGCTCCAGCTATTTCTGGTGTTGCACTAGAGCAGTTAGTTAATCAATATCGTTCTACTATGAATACCATTCAACGTGTAACACGCATCATTCCTGCAGACATTTTAGAGAAAATGGTATACGGGAAAGTGATCACTAAAGATGAATTCAAAGATAAAGCGAAGGTAGATGCTTGGTGTGCAGACATTTTAGAGCAACTACAAAACCAAGATGGCAACGGCTCTATTTATTCAGCTGAAGTGAATGAAGATAAAGAACGTCATAACTTCTATGTGACCTTTAACGTTCGTCAACACGGCATTGATAAACAATACGTTTGTGGCTACGATTTCATTAACTCAAAAGAGTTTGAGCGTATCATGGCATTGAACGAAGCGATTAACGGCCTAATGGAAGAAGGGGCTTATGTTAAGCGTGGTGAGAAAACGAAAGCCATTACTTCTTTTGAACAGGCGTTAAATTGGTTAATGGCTGAATCAAAACGAGGTCAATACATACAACGCTATAAGGGTCTAGGAGAGATGAACCCTGACCAACTTTGGGAAACTACCATGGATCCTGAAACCCGTCGTATGCTACAGGTGACGATTGAAGACGCTATTGCTGCAGATCAGTTGTTTAATACCTTAATGGGTGACCATGTTGAACCAAGACGTAACTTTATTGAAACCAACGCATTAAAAGTTGCTAACCTAGACGTGTAGTTCATCCAGTTCACGTCGTAATATTTATTAGAAAGCCGCTCCTAGAGCGGCTTTTTTATTGCTTTAATTTTAGTTAGTTCCTTTGTTGTCTAACTCATTGTTTTAATTGTAATTGTTGTAGTGTTGGGGAGCCGCGCAAAGAGGTCGCTGAATAAAGTGTATTAATGGAGTATGTAGTGTTTACTTTTTGTACTTTTAATACTAGTTTAGATATCGAAAAGGAATCTTAACCACCAAGGAAGTGTCCATAAGAATATTTCACACCTGTGTCTTAATGTAGACATCTAAGCCTCATCTACTTACTACTGCTAGGTGAAAATCTCTTAGTATCGTTACAACTAAGAGAATTGATGAAGCGATTTTTCTTCATCGCATGCCAATGTAAATTTAATGTGCTAATGCACAGATTCACACAATTACTAATTAGGAAGATAAGTATGAAAAAAATTATTTCGTTGTCAGATGCAGTCCCTTCAGAAATCGCACTCTTGAAAGCCATAAATTTGGAGCCTGAGTATCTAGATAAATCAGTTTCAGAATTGCTTGCTATCGTTGACAAGCATTTTGATGTGCACAAGGACAATGTGATAAATAGGGTGCTTGATAAACTAGGCGTCACAGAAGAGGACTTAGCCGATGCTAAAGCATTTTGGTCGTCCTTACATGAGCCGATCTCTGCATATCAAGATAAGACATGGGACATCGATTGGAACACTGCCAAAACTATTGGTGCAGACGATTTGATTAGCTTTAATGTTACAGCGACAGCCGCGACTAGTTTATTTGTTGATAACGCGACAGAGGCGCTAGAGAAACATCATATTTCAATCGACGCGTCAGATATTATTGTCAATCATGAAGTGAAATTAGGCGGAGGTGCTGGTGCCTCTGGCACAACTAATTTTGGTTTTGTAAATGTTAGCGCAGGAGGACAATATTCAGGTGAAATCCAAGTCGATGCTTTTTCTCAGTATCCACAGAACGAAAAGGTTTTAGATGTTTTTGCTGACTACTTCTTTGCTCCGGTAAAGATTTGGGATGTGCAAGATATCGAAGAAAAACTTCAGTCGGGTGACGCAGCCAGCGTTAAAGGCTTGCGTAAACTTACTATTGAAACAGAGGGGACTTTTCAATTAAACGGAGGCCTAAAACTAGGTAAAGCGTGGGCATTAACAGGTGAAGGCAATAATAAAGATTTAAGCGCTGACATTAGTGCTAATCTTGGCATAAGCAAAGCATATCAACACACAGGTAAAGTTTACCTTAGCTTTGAGAAGGTACAATCACAACAAACCGGCCAGCCCGTTATATGTGCAACTGTTGAACTGGGTAAATCAACATTAGATAAAAGTGCAGTTAACTTAGACATTGATGCCGAAATAAAAGGCTTGGATAAAGTGGCTGAGCGCTATGTAAATCAATTATTCAATGAGAGCGATGAATTAGTTGAATTTATGCAAGAATGGAGTAAACCTGCCAGTAAAATCATCGGGACAGGTACTTCTCGATTGAGTGATGACAAATGGTATACACCACTTGCAAAACTAGTATTGGGCACCGAATCTGTTGACGCGGTAACTAAGGAGCTCATAGATGACGAGCTAACAGAAATTTTAGACAAACATGCGTTATCAACTAACATTAATTCTGAAAAGCTTGCGCGCAGTACGGTAGAAAAGCTATTGGATGTTTTCTCGATTGATAGTGATTCAAGTTTAGCGGTCAAAGCAAGAACCGCGTTGACTGAGCGAATCAATGATTGGAAAGCCGAACTCGACACCAAAATCAGAGACAAGCTTGACGGACTTTCTATTGATGCAAGGAGCAATCTCTTAAAGCCATTAGCATTATTAGGCGAAAACGTTACCGATTTAGCAAATCAAGCCGATGATAAAGTATATCAAGCCGTTAAAAATGGGATTGACCAGTATCAGGCGTTCAAAGAAAAGTTGACCAAAGAACTTACGCTATCAGCTAATATTAAGTTAGGACTGGGCGTCGAGGTATCTAAATCTCGACAAACAAGTGAAGCACAGAAGATTACTATTGAGTTTAATCATTCAGATAATCCAACAGTTAGAACTTTATTTAAAAAGCTTGTGATTGGCGACACACGTAATGCGGCTAAGCTTGCTCATACTTTGGCGAAACAGAATTTAATCCATGTAACTAATGACCTCGCAGCATTCGGACAAAAACATAATTCACAGATTTCATTCTCACTTGATTTAGCAGGTATCAATTTAAGCGCTGTTAAGAATGTTAATTCTGAGCTCAACATCAAAGTTACGAATACCGGCGACGTCTATATTGAAAGTGAGGTAAGTGCTGTTCACGTGGTGAAAAGTTTTAATGAATCACGAAAAGCTTCCGTCCAGCTTTGTTATGGATTAGCCCAACAAGCACTTTACAAAGATGAAGTTGGTAGCTTACGGGTTAGTTATATAAATTCCGACAAGAAAGCTTTTAGACAAAGTGAAATGACAGATATGCTCAATAGCCTAAAGCTATCGGATAATCCATATTTTCGTGAACAGGGCATTACCGTTCCAAATCTGATCAATTCAAGTGACATTCAATCGCACATAGCTTGGTACAATCAAGAAATTTCAGATACACGTGTAACATCGAGTAGTTTTGAAATTACTGTGCCAACAGACAAAGAACTCTATGATACTTTACTCACAGTTAATGAAGACTATGCATACCGGGTAACTGCCCAATTCTGGTTCGGCTTAATGGTAAGAAGAAATGATAAAGAAACTGTTAACGTTATTATGGAAGCTTATGCAGACCAAGTGGATGTACAACCGTATCTAGCCGATGTATTGCGGGCGATGGATGGTAATCATCAACTTGATTCGAGCAGAATAAGAAGTGTCGCAGAAAAGCATAGAAGGCTGGGTAGAAGTATACAAAGCTTGATAAACGGTAGATGGGATAAGTACTTTGGCATGATAGAGAACGCACATCTAGCCGCCGATAGCATGCGAAGTATTATTAATGCGATACACCAAATCGATCAGGTCATTGATGACGTTGAAAATATGTCAGGTGATGCCAAATCAAAAGCTGAGCAACTGTCACAGCAATTAGCGCCAATTAATAAAGCCATTGAACAGAATCTTACCCGTTGGATTAAAGTACAAGGAACGTTAAAAGGCATCTTTACCCAAGACGTGAATAAAAATTTACTTTGTTTTTACCTCATTCTTGCCAAACTAACAGGGAAGCATGAAGGGTTTGTTCGTTCGCTGATCGCGGTTTCTGGCAAGCAAGATTTGAGAAAAATTCGCGTAGTGGTGTAACTATTTTAGTTAGTAACATAAATGGCATGACAAAAGCTTATGTACGCGGTAATCGTACATAAGCTTTCCTTTCGTCTATCTTCTTGGTTTAGTATTGTTCATTAGATTTGAAATGCCCTTAAAACACGCCAGCAGTGACATTAGCGCGTTTGGATAGGGAACCCACGCCAAAGCCATAATACAAGCAATGAATTTAGAAAAATTGTTACTTTGGCTATCAGAATAACTCGTTATTACACTTTCTTTCTTACTGATTGGTCAATTTATGATTCAGCCCTAGTCGAATAAAGACTCTACAGGTATACTAACGGCAATAATTGATAATCTAACCCTAAAATATACGACATTCATGAGTACGTTTAACATAAATACATTCCAAGGCCTGATCTTACAACTTCAAGATTATTGGTCTAGACAAGGTTGTGTCATTGTACAACCGCTTGATCTCGAAGTTGGCGCAGGTACCTTTCATCCCATGACATTTCTACGCTCTATTGGTCCTGAACCAATAAGTAGTGCCTATGTGCAACCATGTCGTAGACCGACAGATGGTCGTTACGGTGAAAATCCCAATCGCTTACAACACTATTATCAATTTCAAGTTATGTTAAAGCCGTCTCCTGACAATATTCAGGAGCTGTACTTAAACTCGTTGAAAGAGTTAGGTATTGATCCATTAGTTCATGACATTCGCTTTGTCGAAGACAACTGGGAATCGCCTACGTTAGGTGCATGGGGTCTAGGTTGGGAAGTTTGGTTAAACGGTATGGAAATTACCCAGTTTACCTATTTCCAACAAGTAGGTGGTTTAGAATGTAGTCCAGTAACGGGTGAAATCACATATGGTTTGGAACGCCTTGCGATGTATATTCAAAACGTCGACAGCATATATGACCTAGTTTGGACAGATGGCCCTATGGGTAAAGTGCTGTATGGTGACGTTTTCCACCAAAATGAAGTTGAGCAATCTGCCTACAACTTTGAGCATGCAGATGTAGACGCGTTGTTCAAACAATTCGACCAGTGTGAAAAAGACAGTGAAAAGCTGATTGAAGCAGGGCTTGCATTACCGGCGTATGAACAAGTAATGAAAGCATCTCATGCATTTAACTTATTGGATGCTCGCCATGCGATATCGGTTACTGAGCGCCAACGTTATATTTTACGAGTAAGAGCGTTATCTAAAGCTTGTGCAGAAGCATATTATGCAAAACGTGAAGAATTAGGCTTCCCTTTGTGTCAAAACAACACGGCGGGAGAAAAGTAGTATGTTAAAAGAAACTTTACTTATTGAATTAGGAACGGAAGAGTTACCACCAAAGTCGTTAAAAACATTAGCGGTTACTTTTTACGAACAAATTAAATTACAGCTTGAAAATGCTGAGCTAGCATTTGACAGTATTGAATGGTTTGCAACGCCGCGCAGATTAGCCGTTGTGGTTAAATCGTTAGACGAAAAGCAAGCAGACAAAGAAATTGAAAAGCGTGGACCTGCTGTAAATGTAGCGTTCGACGAAGAGGGGAATGCCAGCAAAGCTGCTTTAGGTTGGGCACGTTCTAACGGTATTGAAATAGAACAAGCTGAGCGCCTAAAAACAGACAAAGGCGAATGGCTTTTACATCGTGCTGTTCAACAAGGCAAAGCGATTGAGGCATTAGTGCCTGATATGGTTAATCAAGCAATTGCCAAATTACCTATTCCAAAGCCAATGCGTTGGGGAAGTTCTCGGACGCAATTTATTCGCCCAGTTCACACGTTAACGTTGATGTATGGCGAAAAAATCATTATTGGTGAAGCACTCGGTATTTCCTCAAATAACGTGGTTCAAGGTCATCGATTCCATAGCCATGGCTTAATTACACTTAAGCACGCCGATCATTATCAAGATGCGTTACGTGAAGCCAAAGTAATGGTTAATTATCAAGAACGTAAAGACGTAATCCTTGCGCAAACGAATAATTTGGCAACAGCGCTTGATGCTGAGGCGCTAATCGACGATGAGTTGTTGGATGAAGTGACGGCACTAGTAGAGTGGCCTGTCGCTTTAGTTGGTAGTTTCGACGAAGAATTTTTAGAAGTACCAGCAGAACCGTTGATTTATTCGATGAAAGATCATCAAAAATACTTCCCTGTGAAGTCGAACAATGGACAATTACTGAATAAATTTATCTTTATTAGCAATATAGAAAGTAAAGATCCTGAAAAAGTAATTTTTGGTAATGAAAAAGTAATTCGTCCACGTTTAGCCGATGCCGAATTTTTCTTTAAAACAGACAAGAAAATCTCTTTGGAGTCTCGTTTAACAAGCTTGGCAAACGTATTGTTCCAAAAACAGCTTGGTACACTTAAAGAAAAGTCAGAGCGTATTGCAACATTGAGTGAATTCATCGCTAAACAAATTGGCGAAGATGCAAGTACAGCGTATCGTGCTGGCCTATTAAGTAAAACAGACTTAATGACAGACATGGTACTTGAATTCCCGCAAGTGCAAGGGACAATGGGTAAATACTACGCCATACATGATGGTGAAGTAGAAGCCGTTGCACAGGCATTGGAAGATCAATACCGTCCACGTTTTGCGGGTGATAGTCTGCCGTTAGCAAATATTGGCTGTGCGGTCGCGATAGCTGACAAAATAGATACATTGGTTGGTATATTTGGTATTAATCAGGCGCCTAAAGGGGATAAAGACCCATTTGCATTGCGTCGAGCGGCAATTGGCTTGCTTCGTATTGTTATTGAAAAGTCACTCGCACTAGATTTGGCAACCTTAGTTGATCAAAGCATTGCTTCATACCAAGACAAGTTGTCAAATGACGACGTAAAGGCGCAAGTGCTTGAGTTTGTTTCTGGTCGATATCGTGCATTTTATCAGGAACAAGGCATTGACGTTGATGTGATTCAAGCGGTATTAGCAAGTCCGTCAACAGCACCTCTTGATTTTGATCAGCGAATTAAAGCGGTAGCACACTTTAAGTCGTTAGAAGCGTCAGCAACATTGGCTGCGGCTAACAAACGTGTTGGTAATATTCTTGCTAAGTTTAATGGTGAATTATTACCTGAGTTCAATGCTTCAATTGCTACTGAGAGCCAAGAACAGGCGCTAAATCAGCACTTTAATCAAGTGAGTGCCACGATTGCTCCTGCTATTGCTTCGCGTGACTATCAGACGGTATTAACAGAACTCGCGACATTGAAAAGTGTAATTGATGAATTTTTTGATAACGTTATGGTTATGGCAGATGATGAAGCGGTGAAGGTTAATCGTTTGACTTTGCTCAGCAACATACGTAGTGCCTTCTTAAATGTAGCGGATATTTCGTTGTTACAAGGTTAATATTGTAAGGAATGCGCGTAAGAATACGTGCTAGATTGCTACAAAAAACCAGCGGATAATACCGCTGGTTTTTTTATGGAGGATTTTTTTAGACATTTTGTCCCTAGCACCTAATACCAATAGAGGTTGTTAAGCGCCTTTGCAGATCAAATAGCGATAGGGTTTTGTCGCAATTTCTTTAAGTAACAATTCGTGCTCCATAAACTGGCAAAAACTCGGCACGTCGCGCGTCGTCGAGTGGTCATCAGCCGTAACCAATAAGGTTTCTCCAGCATTCATACTACGGATTTTCTTTCTGATCATCATTACTGGCTCAGGACAGCGTAAACCTATGGTGTCGAGTTGATGATTTGAATTATCAAAAGAGTGGCTCATATCTCTTACTTTAAAACACTAAAACGTGTGAATTTTATCGCTTCCTTGGTCAGAGATAAAGTTGTTGATCGGTATTTATGGGTACTCTCGCACAAACCCGCGTAGTTTATATTGTTGTAACAATGATGAGTTCTCTTTCACAGCTGTTTGCTTGCTCGGAAAGCATTGGCTGACAACACGAATGTTATCGTTATCTTGCAGCAACGATACATTCACTGACGATTGTGAAATACGTTCACGTAATGTCATCGCATTTTCCCCTGATGCAAAGACTCCCCATTGAATTAACCAGCAGGTTTCGGGTTCAGCAGCTGACATACTTGCTACTGGTGTTGACTTCACAAGATTGGGGGAGGCTTTTACTTCAACACTTGGCGATGCGGCTATTTGATTATCGACGCTTAACTGCTTCGATTGTTCACTTTGCCCGATAGGGCGTCTATTAGATAGCGTGCCAAAATTATACTGAATACCCAGTTGCAGTGATTGGTAATTGCCTAGGCCATCGGAACTAAAATGAAGAAGTTGGTTAACTGATAGTGACCAGCGCGGTGACAACGGATAGGAGGCACCAAAACTAATATACGGGGAGACTTGTGATTCTTTAATGAGTACCGCATTGCTCGATTGCGTAACAAAGTCGACACCACCACCTATAGTTAACTGCCAGCCCGATTGTTGATGCAAAAATTCAGCGCCAACAAGCCAGTGTTGATAATCAACCCAGTTTGTTTGTCGATCTTGTTCAACTTCTACCCGATCAGCGTAAAAGTAATGACTCTTAATAGCTAAAACGTCATTTAATTGATAACGATAACCTAAACCCGGTTGTTGTCCCGAAGCCTGTTTACTATGGATGCCCGTAGATACTTCGATAGATTGTTGGCTCCAACCGAATGAACTAAAGAGCATTAAAGTGGCGCAAGTGTGCCGTGAAATAGTAGTCAGCTTCATCGTACGTGCTATTTGAATTTCTAGTATTAGCCCAACCATATTATGGACTTCACCAAATTAAAACCTTTTTTATCAGAGAAATAGATCAAACACGCTATTATTTGGTTTCGCGCAATATAAAAACAACAATTTCCCAATAAGTTGCTTATGGATTTATATTGGAGGAGCATCTAACTTTCTAGCTAAATTTTTATACTGGGCAATAGCTATTGTGGATAAAGACAACCTGTCATTAGTTTTTAGAGTTTTCGTTTTCATTATTTGCTTTAGTGTTGTAATTGGCTTGGGTAGTCTCTTATTTAGCTACTTAGATAATATTATTCCTCAAGCCTATTCTTCTTTTGGGGCTGTTTTGGTGGGCCTATTAGTCGGAGTGAGTATCGGCGAGCTAATTCGAAAGCTCAAACTCAAAAAGTAGGAAGCAAAATGTTGCTAAAATGAAATCATAAAATCAACGATTGTGATGCCTTATTGACCTTGTAACTAAATTAAAACCTTTTTCTGCTTGCTTTGCATGGGTAGGGTGAATAATCTAAAGCAACAATTTATTAATATGGCAATCTTATGCGACGTTACCGCTTTAAGGCGCTGCTATTTACTTGTGTTTCTTTTGTTATCCCTTTAGCGCCTGCAGCAGAAAAAATCTCTTTAAGAGATCAGTTCATTCAAGCGGAAAAGCTTGTGTGGAAGTCAAAATCATCCGAATTTAAACAGGCATATCAAGCGCTTGATGGCTATGCACTTCAGCCTTATATTGAGCAAAAAAGACTGCTGAATAACATTAGATTTTCTTCTGCTGAGGATATTCGTGCATTCTTGAGCGCCCACGAAGGCACACCGTTAGATTCACCCGTGAGGCTACGTTGGTTAAGGTATCTAGCCAAGCGGAAAAAGGCGACGCTTTTTACTGAGTTTTATCGGCCTACATCTGATGACGCGCTAACGTGTCATTACTATCGATATAAACTCGAGCAGGGCGCAGATCCAAAAGATATCTTGCCACAAGTTACTCGGTTATGGTTAGTGGGTAAATCTCAACCAAAGGTGTGTGACTCTCTGTTTGAACAATGGCAAAAGGCTGGATTTCGTACCCCTGAAATTGTTTGGCGTCGACTCGAGAAGGCTGCTGACGGCGGTAAACATACATTAATTCCATACCTAACTACTTTGTTACCAAAAGAAGAGCAGTATTTAGGTCGGTTATGGCATAAGGTGAGGAAAGATCCTGCGTACATAGCCAAGATGAAGCGGTTTCCGAATAAAAACGCGAAGGAGCTTCAAATTTTCACTTACGGTATTAAACGATTTGTCTGGCGAGACCCTGATCGCGCGCTCTATGTTTTTAGATTAGGTAAAAAACATTTTGCTTTTGACAACGATGTTGAGCAAGAGATTGCCGCCCGTTTTGCCTTGGCACTGGCAAGTAAAAATCATCCCAAGGCGACTGAATGGCTAGCTAATGTTGAACAACAACGTTTATCTGACTTAGTTGTACAATGGCGTATCGCTGATTTGCTGCGCAGCCAAGATTGGCCGTTCATCAAAAGTGAACTGAATAAGTTGCCCGATCACCACAAAGAAAAGCATCAATGGCGTTATTGGTACGCGCGTAGCTTAATTGAAACAGATGAAGCGTTTGAAGGACGTCGTGTTATGGCTGAGTTAGCCAAAAATCGACACTATTATGGCTTCTTAGCGGCGAGTCAGTTAAATCAGCCCATTAGTTTACAGAATAAGCCTTTAATGGTTTTAGACAACGAGCGGCAGCTAGTTTCCAATTCCACTACAGGTCAACGAGCTTTTGAGTTGTTTGCGTTGGACAGACTTCATCATGCCAGACAAGAATGGAACTACTGGATGACAACATTGACCGTTCGAGAGCGCTTAGTGGCAGCAAAGCTGGCTAATGAACAAGGGTGGTATGATCGCGCGATCTTTGGTCTATCTCAGGTGGGCTATTTGGATGATGTCGACTTACGCTTTCCTCTCGCTTACCAAGATGAAATTACTAAGCATGCCAAGAAATATGAGATTAATCCGGCATGGGCGTTTGCTATTTCACGTCGAGAAAGCTCATTTATGGCGGATGCACACTCGTCGGCTGGCGCAAAAGGCCTGATGCAAATAATGCCTGGTACTGCAAAAACGCTAACAAACAGGCGTATTACCAATAAATATTTGACCAATGAAACGAACAATATCAACCTTGGCACTAAGTATCTGAGCAAACTATGGCAGCGACATGATGGCAACATGATCTTGGCTACCGCTGCCTACAATGCAGGGCCACATCGCGTAAAACAATGGCTAAAGTCACTTAATAAGGATGAAGGTATGCCTGCTGATATATGGATAGAAACGATTCCATTTAAGGAAACCCGAGATTACGTTAAGAGTGTAATGGCTTATCAACAGATATATCTTTATAAGGTTGGACAAGAAGCGAGCTTATTTGATGAGCTAATTTCACTTGATATATCTAGTTTGTAATCACTGACGTACAGTGAGCGAAAGCTCACTTAAGTCAATGATGTGGTATCTAAAATGCCTTATGATAAACTAACTAGAATATTACCAATTTGGTATTAAGGCTGTTGAGCGATATTACCGCGCAGACACATCCAAAAACAAAGCTACAAACGTGTATATCTGCCGTAATCTAATTTATATGCAGCTTGGCAGATCAACAGGCCTTTAATTTTACTAATATCGAGAAGAGCGAGCATGACCAAACTATCGACACTTTATCCTGCCCACATAGCAGAGTTACAAACTCGTGCTAGAAATGCGCTGCACCGTGAGAACTTAGAAGGCATAGTGATCCATTCAGGCCAAGAGTTAAAAGTGTTTTTGGATGATACGAGTTATCCATTCAAGGTGAACCCTCATTTCAAACATTGGTTGCCGTTAGTCGATGTACCAAATTCTTGGTTAATTATCACGGCAAATGCTAAACCAACGCTAATTTATTACCAACCAGTTGATTTTTGGCATAAAGTCGTTCAATTGGAAGAAGGCTATTGGAATGAATTCTTCGATATTAAGTTGCTCTCAAAGGCGGCCGAAGTCGATAAAATATTACCTTACGACAAAGCGAATTATGCCTACATTGGTGAACATCTTGAAGTAGCTAAGGCGTTAGGCTTTGAACAGCTTAATCCAGAGCCACTGCTTAACTACTTACACTTTCATAGAGCCTATAAAACAGCCTACGAGCAAGAATGTATGCGTTTATCCAACGCGCGTGCAGTTAAAGGCCATAAAGCAGCCAAAGCAGCATTCTTAGCGGGTGAAACTGAGTATAATATTCAACAGGCTTATTTAACGGCCACTGAACATGTTGAAAGCGAAACACCTTATGGCAATATTGTTGCTTTGAATGAAAACGCGGCTATTTTGCACTACACTGCGCTTGAACGAAATGCGCCACAAGCTCACCGTTCTTTTTTGATCGATGCGGGAGCAAACTTTCATGGCTACGCCTCTGACATCACGAGAACCTATGCGTTCAAACGAGATAAGTTTGCAGAATTAATACAACGCATGGACACATTAATGCTCAAAGCCGTTGATGGTTTAAAGCCAGGAAAGAGCTATGTGGATTTACACATAGCGACGTTTGCTGATATTGCCAATGTCTTGAAAGAGTTTGATTTTATTAACGTAACACCAGATGTGGCAATAGAAGCTGGTATCGTTGGGGCATTTTTCCCGCATGGTCTTGGTCATCACTTAGGGTTGCAAACGCATGATGTTGGTGGATTCATGGCTGACGAACGTGGCACACATATTAACACACCCAAAGAGCATCCTTTCCTAAGAACATCACGTGTTGTTGAAACCAATCAAGTATTTACTATTGAGCCAGGGCTTTATTTTATCGACTCATTGTTGGCGGATATCAAGGGTTCCAAAAACAACCATATGATCAATTGGCAAAATGTCGATGAAATGCGTCCATTTGGTGGAATTCGAATTGAAGATAATATTATCGTTCACCAATCTCACAATGAAAATATGACTCGTGATCAGTTGTTGGATTAGCCATAGGTGAAACAGCAATACCTTGTTGCCGATACAACGGTAGTTGATGAAACGATCGTTAATAAGAGTCGATTCATTTGTTATCTCGCACCGTGTCAATCTAATCAAGCCGCCAAGGCGCACCTCGATGACGTGCGCCAGTTACATCCGAATGCTAGCCATCATTGTTATGCCTTCATTAGCTCCTTTCCCGACGATAGCCAAAGTTATGGATTTTCCGATGATGGCGAACCAACTGGTACTGCTGGACGACCCATGCTTGCGGTATTACAGGGGAGCGGTGTAGGTGAGATAAGTGCAATTGTTGTCAGATATTTTGGCGGTACCAAATTGGGGACCGGTGGCTTGCAACGTGCTTATGGTGGTAGCGTAAGAGAAGCACTAACTAAAATGAAGACGCGTATTAAAGTGCCTATGGCGAATCGCAAGGTTTTATGCCAGTATGCGCAAGTAAACGATATTTTAAGACTTGTTGAACAATTTGAAGGTAAAGTGCTTTCACAAGACTTTCAAACTGACGTGGAACTATGTATTGCTATACCAGTAGCTGAAGTAGGCATCTTTGCTGACGCTCTTAAAACTTTGTCAGCTGGACAACTTGCGTTAAAAGAAATCAATTAATAATAAAAGTAGACAACGTGCAATTTAATAACATCATACGAATATTAGGGTTATTGGTTACATTACTAAGTGTCACCATGCTACCGCCTGCGTTTGTTTCGCTGGTATATCGTGATGGTGGCGGTGTTTCCTTTTTATTATCTTTTGTCTTGTGTTTATTCGCAGGCATGGTCGCTTGGTATCCGAATCGCAACGAAAAACAGGAACTGCGTGCGCGCGAAGGGTTTCTTATCGTGGTACTGTTTTGGACTGTTTTGGCAAGTTTCTCCGCAATTCCTTTACTGCTTTTAGAAAACCCCGCATTAAGTGTAACTGACGCTTTTTTTGAGTCTTTTTCTGGGCTCACAACAACGGGCGCGACCATATTGACCAAAATTGATGGTCTACCTCACGCCGTACTATGGTATCGCCAACAGTTACAGTGGTTAGGTGGTATGGGAATCATCGTTTTGGCAGTAGCTGTGTTACCTATGTTAGGGATTGGTGGCATGCAGCTGTATCGGGCGGAAACGCCGGGCCCTGTTAAAGACTCGAAGATGACCCCTCGGATTGCCGATACCGCTAAACACCTGTGGTATATCTATTTAGCGCTAACGGTTGCGTGTTCTTTAAGTTATTGGGCGGCAGGAATGTCGTTATTTGACGCTGTTTGCCACGCATTCTCAACTATTGCCATTGGTGGGTTTTCTACACACGACGCTAGCATTGGGGCATTTAACAGCCCACTTATTAATTTTATTTGTGTCTTCTTCTTATTGGTCGCTGGCGTCAACTTTGCGCTTCATTTTGCAGTAGTCCATAGTCGCTCACTTCGTGCTTATTTCTTTGATCCCGAATTCAAGGTGTTCATTGGTATTCAGTTCGCGTTAACGCTTGTTTGTTTTGTGGTTTTGCTAATTCATGGTACTTACCAGAATGGCTTTGAAGCATTTGATCAAGCATTGTTTCAGTCTGTTTCTATCAGTACAACGGCAGGCTTTGCGACCACGTCTTTTGCTGATTGGCCAACATTACTGCCGTTATTGTTAATTTTTTCAAGTTTCATTGGTGGCTGTGCTGGGAGCACTGGTGGTGGTATGAAAGTTATTCGTGTCTTACTGCTTTATTTGCAAGGCATTCGAGAGCTCAATAAGTTGGTGCATCCAAAGGCTATTTTTACTATTAAGCTTGGGAAAAAAGCACTACCTAATCGTGTCGTTGAAGCTATTTGGGGGTTTTTCTCGGCGTATGCCGCTGTCTTTGTTTTGTGTATGTTGCTACTGTTATCGGCTGGCGTAGACAATATTACGGCATTTACCGCTGTCGCTGCATGTTTGAATAATCTGGGTCCAGGGTTAGGAGAGGTCGCTGCAAACTTTTCCAGTTTGGGAGATTTCAGCAAATGGGTCTTAGTTGTGGCTATGTTATTTGGGCGGCTTGAGATATTCACTTTGCTGGTATTATTTACGCCAGCATTCTGGCGCTCATAATAGCCATACAGCTAACTTACACGCCAGAAATAAACTACAGATACGATTAGTAAAACTGCAGTGGATCGACATAAAACAGCTTTTCAACGTCTGATATGTATTTCTTGTTTACTAAGAAAAGAATGACGTGGTCTTCTGCTTCAATGACCGTATCTGAGTGAGCAATAACTACTTCTTCGTTACGGACAATGGCGCCGATGGTTGTGCCCGGCGGTAGCTTAATTTCAGTGATAGCTCTACCCACGACTTTCGATGACTGTTTGGTTCCTTTAGCAACTATTTCAATGGCTTCAGCAGCACCACCACGTAAGCTATAAACATTATCAATGCTACCACGCCTTACATGGGTCAAGAGTGCTGAAATTGTCGCGTGTTGCGGTGAAACGGCGATATCGATATTGCTGCCATGAACCAAGTCGATATAAGCACTGCGTTGGATTAATACCATCGCTTTACGTACACCTAGTCGTTTAGCCAATAGTGATGACATGATATTGGCTTCATCATCATTAGTTACAGCAATGAACACGTCAAATTGGTCAATGTGTTCTTCTGTAAGCAACTCTTGATCAGATGAGTCACCGACAAATACTAATGTGTCGTTTAATTCTGAGGCCAAATACGCAGCGCGTTTGGGAGAATGTTCGACCAATTTAACCTGATGGTTTTTCTCCAGTAATTTGGCGAGTCCAGCACCAATGTTACCACCTCCCGCAATCATGATGCGTTTGTAGGCTGGCTCCAATTTTTGTAATTCGTTCATAACCGCACGGATATGAATCGTTGCCGCAATGAAAAATACTTCGTCATCAGCTTCAATGACCGTTGTGCCCAGTGGACGGATAGGTTTGCCGTTGCGATAGATAGCAGCAACTCGGGTATCCACATTGGGAATATGCTCTCTTAATGTCGACAAAGCATGTCCCACTAACAAGCCACCATAGTACGCCTTAACCGCAACAAGACTTACTTTACCGCCAGCAAACTCTAACACTTGTAGAGCGCCCGGATAATCAATCAAACGGGCTATGTCACGGGTAACTAGCTGCTCAGGTGCAATTACATGATCAACGGGAATATTCTTGTTTTGGAATAATTCTTGTTGATATTTCAATATTTTAGCGGAGCGAATTCGCGCTATTTTGGTCGCGGTATTGAAGAGCGAATAGCAAATCTGACAAGCGATCATGTTGGTTGAATCATCACTGGTCACTGCAATCACCATTTCGGCATCTTCAGCGCCAGCTTGTTTTAGCACGTCGGGATGTGAACCGTGGCCAACAACTACTTGCAAGTCCATTTTGTCCTGCAGTTCTCTCAAAGTTTCGCTGTTGGTGTCTATCAAGGTGATTTCGTTATTTTCACCGACTAGGTTTTCAGCAAGTGTACCACCCACTTGACCAGCGCCAATTATGACTATTTTCATCGCTCTGTTTTAGTTTTTCTTTGTGAGTTTTGCATAATAAAAACCATCCATAGAATGGTCGCCCGGTAATATCTGCCAACCAATATCCTCGCTTTTATCGGTAATTGCAACATGAACGGCATCTGGCTCGTCATCCAAGAAGGCCTTGATTTGCTGGTGATTTTCTTCAGGTAAGATGCTGCAAGTTGCATAGACCAGAGTACCTCCGGGCTTTAATAGCTGCCAAATCGCACGTAGAATTTTTGCTTGTAGTAGGGTTAACTCGTTAATATCACTCGCTTTTCGTAGCCATTTGATGTCCGGGTGACGTCGAATAACACCTGTGCCGGAGCAGGGCGCATCGAGTAAAATTCTGTCAAACTGCTCACCGTCCCACCATGATTGTGGGTTGGCTGCGTCTGCAGCAATTACTTTCGCATTTAACCCTAGACGGGTAAGGTTTTCTTGAACGCGTGTTAGCCTTTCCGGCTCTACGTCGATAGCTGTCATTGAAGCCAACTGAGGCTGGCTTTCCATGATGTGACAGGTTTTCCCGCCGGGGGCTGCACAACAATCTAATACGTTGTCGCTAGCTTGTGTATCCAGTAATTTTGCGGCTTGTTGCGCTGCACCGTCTTGAATTGATACCCAGCCTTGTTCAAATTGGGGTAATAAACTGACATCGATAGGGTGTGTCAACTTTATTGCCTGGCTGCTGGGGTCTACATAGTCGAAGTCGATCTCAGCTTGTTCTAACAGTTTAATATAGTCGTTTACTGCAAGTTTTTGCTGATTTACTCGCAGCCACATAGGCGGCTTCTCTTGGTTTTTCTCCAATATAGACGACCATTGCTGAGGATATCCTGCTTGTACTTTCTTGATGAACCAACTTGGGTGATTATACTGGACGGCATCAGAAATTGTTTGATCTTCATTAGCTTCTGTATTTTGATGACTGCGTTGGTAATTTCGCAGGATGCCGTTAACCATGCCTTTGAGGTGAGGGCTTTTTAGTGCAACTACACCGTTGACTGTTTCACTTAGTGCCGCGTGATCAGGAATACGAGTATATTTGAGTTGGTAAACACCCACTAACATCAGGAAGTGCACAACACGTTGTTTTCCTTTGAGTGGCTTTTTCACTAAAGGTCGAATGCTGTGTTCTAATTCAGGCAAAAATCGCAATACGCCATAACAGAGTTCTTGCAATAATCCTTTGTCTTTGCCTTCTGCCCGAGATTGCGCTTGTGGAAGTTCGTCAGAAAGGCTGCGGCCATTATCTACTACTTGAAAAACACATTTTGCTGCTAATGCGCGAATGTTCTTAGCCATACTAACTGGTGAAACCTTTAATTGATTGGCCTACGGTGAACCATTGCGCTCGGGCATTTAAAATATCCTGTGCAGGCAATGCTTTCTTACCGGGTAGTTGTAACGACTGTAAACGCAAAGCCTGTTCACCAGTCGCGACAGTAATACCACTCTTATTGGCTTCGATTATCGTCCCCGGTGCTACATCACTATTTTGCTCGACAACTTGAGTTTGCCAAATGCGAATTCGGTGTGTTTGTGCTTTTTCATCGGTAAATGAAAACTGCGCAACTGGCCATGGAATGTAAGCTCGTACTTTTTGGTCTAACAGTTTCGCAGGCATTGACCAATCAAGCTCTGCTTCTGCTTTGTCCAGCTTAGCGGCATAAGTCGCGAGCGCGTTGTCTTGAGGCGTACGTATGTAGTCACCCGCAGACATTTGCGCTAAGGTTTCTAATAACGCCTTGGGACCTAATTCTGCTAATTTCTCATAGATACTGGCACTTGTATCGTTGGTTTGGATAGGGCAGGAGGCTTTTAAGATCATGTCACCGGTATCGAGGCCTTTGTCCATTTGCATAATGGTTACGCCGGTTTCCTGGTCACCGCGCTCTACAGCTCGTTGAATTGGAGCTGCGCCACGCCATTCAGGTAATAACGAACCATGCACATTGATACAACCCAATCTAGGTGCTTGTAAGATAGCTTCGGGCAGTAGTAAACCATAGGCCACCACTACCATCACATCGGCGCCTAAGTCAGCTAGTTGATTCTGATCAGCCTCATCTTTGAAGTTGATTGGCTGATACACAGGAATGCCGTGTTCAAGCGCCAGAGATTTAGTGGCACAAGGGGTTAGTTTTTTCCCTCGTCCAGCAGGTTTATCTGGTGGGCAGTAGGTGGCAATCACTTGATGTTCTGATTGAATAAGTGCCAACAAGTGTTGAGCAGCAAAATCTGGGGTGCCAGCAAAAATTATTTTTAACGGTTTAGACATGAATGTTTCTTATTACAGCCAGTAAATTAAGCGCGAGCTTGTTCTAAGCGCGCTTCTTTTTCTAATTTTGTTTGAATGCGTTTGCGTTTTAATGGTGATAAATAATCGACAAACAATACGCCATTAAGGTGGTCGAGTTCATGTTGGATGCAAATACCAAGGAGTTCATCACCTTCTATCTCATAAAATTCGCCATGTTCATTTTGCGCACGAACTTTCACGTTAACAGCGCGGTCAACTTTCGCATAACAGCCCGGCACTGATAAACACCCTTCTTCGTTAATAACGGTTTGTGGGCTTTTTTCGATAATTTCAGGGTTAATTAAAACGTAAGATTGCTCTTTGTTTTCTGAAACATCGATAACCACAATGCGCTTATGAATGTTGACTTGTGTGGCAGCTAAGCCGACACCGTTTTCTGCGTACATCGTGTCGAACATGTCGCTAACGATTTTTCGAATGTCATCATTCACTTCGTCAACGGGTTGTGCTTTGGTTCTCAGTCGTTCATCTGGAAATCGTAATACAGGTAATATAGCCATAATTTTTCTAAAAGAATTCGCGAAATTTCGCATACAGTGTTATGTTTCAATTTTAGCCATTAAATAAAATTAATCATAGTGGTTTAAGTCAAATGGGTTAAGAATAGGCTGGTGAGTATGCTAAAAATCATAAATTTATCGCTGATTTTCTTATTATTGCCGTTTATTTCAGCGGCGGAGAAAATTACATTAGCGCCTGATGCACCTTCATCTTATGTTGTTAAGAAAGGAGATACCCTTTGGGATATCTCGGCGGTGTTTTTAAAGCAGCCATGGTTATGGCCAAAAATCTGGCGGTTAAATCCTGACATAGAAAATCCTCATTTGATCTATCCAGGAGATGAATTGCGGCTAGTTTATGATGAAACTGGCCAACCAATGTTGGTAAAAGGCAAGCCAACATTAAAATGGTCACCTAAAGTTCGTACTCAACGAAAAGAATTGACACCCATTGAAACCATTTCACTTGAGACAATTGCGCCATATCTCAAATACGATACCGTCTTATCGCCAGAAGAAGTCAATGAGTTGCCTTATATTCTTGGCAATGATGAAGGGTATAAGTCTGGCATGGATCACTTTAAGTTATATGTACATGGTGATTTAAAGGTTGGTCAATCATATGCGTTCTATGAAAAGGCTGACGCAATACTAGATCCAGAAACTCAGGAAGTCATTGGCTATTATGCCAACATGGTTGGTACTGGCAAAGCAATTAGAACAGGCAATATCGCAGAAAAAGTGCCCGCGACTGTAGTGAGCCAAAGTGCAATGAGAGAAATTCGCTCTGGTAATGTTGTCAAAGAAGTGAATGAGAGTCAGTTGTTACCCGCATTTTTTACTATGCAGCCAGCAACTGAAACCATCGTAGGTGAAATCATCAAAGCGGCCTCTGATGCACGTGAGTTTGGCAAATTAGAAGTGGTATTGATAAACCGTGGTAGTGAAGATGGTGTGATGCAAGGTGATATTTTATCGGTTGAACGTGAAAGCCCAGGTGTCGTAGAAACTAATGATGGGCCAGTTTACACTGCAGATGCATCTAGATGGAATCGCATGGCAACTGAGTCTAATTCTGACTATCAAATGCCGAGTGAAGCATTAGGAAAAATGATGGTTTTCCAGGTGTACAACAAAATGAGTAAAGCGTTGATATTGCATTCAGAAAAACCATTGCGCCTAGAGGATATTGTAAAATCACCTAAATAACATGGAGGTTACTTAGTGCCAAAAGGAACTGGCAACAACATTCAAAACGAAGATTCAGACATCAAATATTGGTTAGCGCTAAAATTTCTTCCACGCCTCTCGGTACGGAAGAAGCTAGCGCTGGTTGACTCGTTTGGATTACGTCAACTATTTCAAGCGCCGCCAGCACAACAAGACTGTACTCTGTCGCAAGCACAGCATAATTACTTATTATCACCTGATTGGAACAGAGTTGAAGCTGTACTTGCTCAGACTAGGGCATGTGGGGGCATCGTCATTGGCTATTCGTGTAACCATTACCCCCAGCTGCTGAGAGAGATCTTCGATCCGCCACTAGTATTGTTTGCTAAAGGGCGGCTTGAGCTTCTTAATCAACCTCAACTGGCAGTGATCGGCAGTCGAAATGTTAGCTATTATGGCAAGGACACGGCCTATCGTTTTGCCAAAAAATTAGCTTGTGCATCTTTGGTAATAACCAGTGGCCTAGCAATAGGCGTTGATGCAAGCGCTCACCAAGGTGCATTGGATGAAACCGGTGCAACGATTGCGGTTATTGCAACGGGAATTGATGTCGTCTATCCAACTAGGCATAAACCATTGGTGGCAAAGATTCTGGAGAAAGGTGGATTGATCGTGAGTGAGTTCGTGCCACGAACGCCAGCAAGAGCAGGGCATTTTCCTAAACGAAATCGACTCATAAGTGGTATGTCACAAGGCGTACTCGTTGTTGAAGCAGCGATGAAAAGTGGCTCATTGATTACGGCCAAATGCGCCTTAGAGCACAACCGAGATGTGTACGCAGTGCCAGGTGTCATTCAAAATCCGAATGCACAAGGCTGTCATTGGTTAATTAAACAAGGCGCTAAACTTGTAGACGATCCTGCCGATATTGAAGAAGAGTTAGCAATAAATACATTTGATGGTCTACACTTAAATAAAGATCAACAAAAACAAGAGGATCACAAAAAAAGCAATAATAAAGGGTTGTGCAATGATCCATTGTTAGCTAGTGTGGGTTATGAAATCACTCCCGTAGACAAAGTGGTTTCTCGGAGCAAACTACCCATAGATGTAGTGTTAACCCGATTAACGATGCTTGAGCTCAGAGGTCTGGTATCTGCGGTGCCAGGTGGCTACCTTAAATTGAATAGGGGCTAGTTATGTTTGATATCTTGATGTACCTTTTTGAAAACTATATTCACAGTGAAGCTGAAGTTATGGTTGACCATGATATTCTAACTGATGAATTAACTCGCGCCGGATTTCACCAAGACGAAATATACAAAGCGCTGTCTTGGTTGGAAAAATTAGCGGCATTACAAGACACAGACGCGTACCCATACCTAACACGAGTGGGAAATAGCTCATTCCGTATTTACACTCAAGACGAAATGCAGTTAATGGATATAGAGTGTCGTGGATTCTTGATGTTTTTAGAACATGTGAATGTGTTGGACTTTACCACACGGGAACTGGTGATTGACCGAGTGATGGAGCTGGACACTAAAACGTTTACCATTGAAGACCTTAAATGGGTGGTGCTTATGGTGTTATTCAATGTACCAGGGAAAGAAAACGCCTATTCACAAATGGAAGACTTAATATTTGATGAACAAGAAGGTCCACTTCATTAATCAATTCAGTCCATACTAGTAAAGAGCAGGCTTTATACCTGCTCTTTTTGATCGACACGCTATAGTGTCCGTAGAAAAAATTAGCCTATTGTTGACCAGACGACTTGTGGCATAATACCCATCATTATCACTTGGTAAATTATATTATGTCTAAGTCGGACGATTCCTTGTTTAGTCGCCACGAGCATGCGCTGGAAAAAGCCTATGAGCTTTGCCCAGAATGTGGTGGTGAATTACATATTAAAAACGGTAAATCAGGTGCATTTCTTGGCTGTTCGTCCTACCCAAATTGTCAATATACTCGCCCCGTTGTAGAGCATGAGAAAGTAGAAGACCGTATTTTAACCGGAAGTGAATGTCCTCAATGCGGCAGTGAACTGGCGGTAAAACAGGGGCGATATGGTATGTTCATTGGGTGCAGCAATTTTCCTGATTGCCATTATATTGAACATGAGCAGAATGCGCAGGCGGCCACAGTAGCTTGTCCAAGTTGTAGCAAAGGTAGCTTACAGAGTAAAACGAGTCGTTATGGCAAGACTTTTTATAGCTGTGATCGTTACCCTAAGTGCAAATACATTGTCAATCATGAACCAGTGGCAGGGGAATGTGAAAAGTGCCACTATCCGTTGTTAGTTAAACGGAATATGGCGGCTGGCGAGAAACTACAATGTGCTCAAAAGAAATGCGGACATTTTCAATCGTAAAGGGCACCTCATGGTGCCCTTTATCGTTGTCGAATAGATTAACCGTTAATTCTTGTTTATATACGCTTTAATATCAGCAAAGGTTGTATTGTCTGGTAGTGCTTTTGCCACTAATGTTAATGAATGCTGCAACTGCTCTGATGTAGCTGCCGATACATTGATGTGACCCATCTTTCTGCCAGCTCGCTTTGCTTTGCCGTACCAATGAATGGCAACGCCAGGAATCGCTAACAAAGAATTAGGTAACGTGTCTTCGCCCAATATATTGATCATCGCGGTAGGGCGCACTAATGCAGTACTGCCTATGGGTAGCCCGCAAACAGTGCGTACATGGTTTTCAAACTGACACGTATCCGCACCTTGTTGCGTCCAGTGACCAGAATTGTGTACGCGAGGCGCAATTTCGTTAACCAGCAATTGTTCACCAACCTGAAAGAACTCAATTGCTAATACGCCAACATAATCTAATTGGCTAGCTACGCGATCAAATATATCTGAGGCTTGTGCTTGCAATGCGTCTTCGTTTACTAATGCAGTAGAAACACTCAATACACCATTGGTATGGTGGTTTTCAGCAAGTGGGTAAACTTTGGTGTTACCCAATTTATCGCGAACACCAACCAACGAAACCTCGCGGTCAAATGGCACCATTTGCTCTGCAATGATACCTTGTTTTTTCTGAGGATCGGCAGCAGAGAGAAATGAACTAATGTCTCGCCATGTATCATCAGCGTCTGCTTGAGACTTTAAACGCCATTGACCTTTACCATCGTAACCTTCAAGTGCACTCTTGAAAATCAGCGGTAAGGATAGAGTATCAAGCGCATCTCGATAATCTTGCTCTGATGCTATGATGGCGTGCTTAGCATTTGCTGCGCCAGAGGCTTCAAGCTGTTGCTTTTCTATTCGGCGATCGCCACCAGTCTTAATTGCCTGACTTGACGGGTATAACTTTCCTGATTGCTCGCATATGGCAAGTACATCATGACTAATATGTTCAAATTCGGCCGTTATAGCATCTGCGAACGCTATGCCGTCAGCTAACGCGCCAAATGTTACCGTTGGTCGCAATGGGTCGACCACTTGGTTAGAGCCGACATCATATGCGCGAATTTCGATATTCAGTGGCTTAGCAGCAAGTGCCATCATACGTGCTAATTGTCCAGCACCAAGGACTAGTAGATTCATTTGTATAACCTATGCTTCAGGGTTTGGGTTACTGAGAATCGATTCCGTTTGATTAGTTCTAAAATCTTCGATGGCCTTTTGAACATCAGCGTCATATGTGCCAATGATTTGAGCAGCGAGTAATCCTGCGTTTGCAGCACCGGCAGTGCCAATTGCTAGGGTGCCTACTGCGATACCTTTAGGCATTTGAACGATAGACAGCAAAGAGTCTTGTCCACTTAATGCTTTACTTTGAACGGGAACTCCTAGAACAGGTAGGCTAGTATAAGCGGCAGTCATTCCTGGTAAATGGGCAGCACCACCAGCGCCCGCAATGATCACTTTGATGCCACGCTCTTTCGCACTTTCGGCGTATTCAGCAAGCAGATGTGGTGTACGATGCGCAGAAACAACTTTTGTTTCATATGGAACATTTAAAAGTTTCAACATATCTGCTGCATGTTGCATAGTTGGCCAATCAGATTTTGACCCCATGATAATACCCACTGTCATGATATAACGCCTTTTACCAAATAAATTAAAAAACGCTCCTAATTTTGGAGCATAGAATTAATCGCTTATTATAACTGCCTTTACATCATTTCGGAATGCGGTGAAGTAAAATCTGTCGTCTTATTGTGCAGAAATCGGCTGTTTTATCGTGCTATAAGTGAAAGGATGTACAGAAATAAGTGAAAGCGCGTATAATCGCGGCAGTTATTTATAAAGGTGAAAACGTGATGCAGACTGCAGTAGACGTATTCCACGGCGGTGGAGTAATTGCTTATCCGACAGAAGCTGTTTTTGGTTTAGGTTGTGATCCTGATAATGAAGAGGCGGTACAAAAATTACTAGCCCTAAAGCAAAGACCTGCTGAAAAAGGGTTGATTTTGCTAGCGGCTAATTATTCTCAGTTGCTGCCTTACATAGACGACAATCAGATCCCACAAGATAAACGATTTGCCGTATTGTCACGTTGGCCCGATGGCATAACGCAAGTGATGCCAAAAAATCGTCATATTTCTCCTTTATTATCGGGACAGTTTGACACGATAGCAGTTCGGGTAACTAGCCAGCCAGACGTTGTCGCTTTGTGCAACGCAGTGAATAAACCCATTGTTTCAACGAGTGCAAACTTAACGGGGAAGGAGCCTGCGCGAACTTGGCAAGATCTAGATCCGGCTTTAACTGCGCAAATTGACTTTGTAGTAAAGGGAGAAACACTCGGTTTTAAACAGCCATCCACTATCATCGACGCGCTAACAGGAGAAACATTTCGCTCATGAGCCATGAAAAAATTGATCAAGTTATAGAGTTTCTAAAGTCACTACAAAACGATATTTGTGATGCGTTAGAGCAAGAAGATGGCAAAGGAAAATTTGTTGAAGATAGTTGGCAACGTGCTGAAGGCGGCGGTGGGCTTACTCGCGTATTGACTGATGGCGCCGTTATAGAGCAAGGAGGCGTTAATTTTTCATTGGTTTCTGGCGACAAACTACCACCATCTGCTACAGCACATCGACCAGAGTTAGCGGGTCGTACATGGAAGGCATGTGGCGTTTCTTTAGTTATACACCCACACAACCCGTTTATTCCGACCTCTCATGCAAATGTTCGCTTTTTTATTGCGGAAAAGCCGGGTGAGGAGCCTGTATGGTGGTTTGGTGGGGGCTTTGACTTAACGCCATTCTATCCAAACGACGATGATATTAAGCATTGGCACCAAACAGCGCACGATTTATGTAGGCCGTTTGGTGATGATGTTTATGCTAAGCATAAGAAGTGGTGTGATGAATACTTTTATTTGAAGCATCGTCAGGAAACACGCGGAGTAGGTGGCTTGTTTTTTGATGACTTAAATCAGTGGGACTTTGATACCTGTTTTGACTATATAAAGGCGGTTGGTCGAGGGTACATAGATGCCTATTTGCCCATTATTCAGGCGAGAAAAACCAACCAGTACAATGAAAAACATCGTCAGTTTCAACTCTATCGCCGAGGGCGCTATGTCGAATTCAATTTAGTGTTCGACCGTGGCACATTGTTTGGATTGCAGTCTGGCGGTCGCACCGAATCTATTTTAATGTCCATGCCACCGCTGGCGCGTTGGGAGTATAATTACCAACCTAAAGAAAATAGTGAAGAAGCTAAACTCAATGCGTACCTGACACCAAGAGATTGGCTCTCTAGCTAAGGTGCATAAAGGCAAGTTATGACGAAAAAAAATGTACATGGTCACATTGCTCGGTTAGGTCCAGCAGCTAAACATAGTTGGCTTGGCCTAAAGGCAGCATACCGTTACGAAATAGCATTTCGACAAGAAGTATTTCTCTTTATATTGCTAACCCCTGTTGCTGCTTTGATAGCTAATGGTTTTGTGGAATTTGTTCTGCTGATTTCGGCAATTGTTGGCATTATGATCGCTGAACTGCTTAATTCTGCGGTTGAAGCGGTTGTTGATCGTGTCGGTACTGAACATCATGAGCTAAGCGGCAGAGCGAAAGACTTAGGATCTGCTGCTGTATTTGTGGCTATTTGCTATTTCCTATTGGTGTGGGCGTACAAATTGTACACAATGATTTAAACATCGAAGCCTATTGTTTTATTTTTTATTACTGATGACTGCTTTATTGCCCTAGGTCAAGAAAGTCCTGTTTTTGAAGGCTTAGAATGCGAGCAATTTCACATTGTTCATAATTTAAGGGAAAGCCCTCATGAAAAAAACACTACTGTCTTTGGCTGTCTTAACTTCAATTTCTGTTTCATCTCATGCTGTTGATTACCAAGCTGGGGATATCGTAGTACGTGGTGGAGCCACACTTGTTAATCCTGACAGCAACAGAGCCAATGTAGCTTTGAATGGCGATGACTCTGTAGGTTTACAAGTATCAGTAGATGACAACACACAACTAGGTTTAAATGGTCTTTACTTTTTCGACCGAAATTGGGCGGTAGAGCTTCTTGCTGCCACGCCTTTTACACACGATATTACCGTACATGATAAAAATGCCGCATTAGGCGTTGATGGCGCAAAACTTGCCGAAGTAACGCATTTACCACCAACGGTAAGCGCAATCTATTATTTTGATAGCAATAGTAATTTAAAACCATACATCGGGGCAGGTATTAACTATACTGTGTTTTTTGAAGAAGAATTTGATGCCGCTCCTAAGAGCTTAGGTTTCAATGAATTGTCACTAGACAGCTCTTTTGGGTTAGCGTTACAAGTAGGTGCAGATTATTACCTCGACAACAATTGGCACGTTAATGCTTCGGTTAGATATATTGATATTGATACTGAGGCTACATTTAAGGTAGGTAATTTAGTAAACGGTAGTGCCGATGTTTCAATCGACCCAATGGTTTATTCACTCATGATTGGTTATAAGTTTTAGCAAAACCATATAATCACTTGTACAAAAAGCAGCAAAACCCTTGCTGCTTTTTTTGTTAAAGTAACTTAAGATGCGTTCAAGCATTTTATCTATTTGAATTCTTTCTAATGAAGCTTTGTGTCTTTGGTAATCCTATTCAACAATCGCGTTCTCCTGATATCCACCATCATTTTGCGCAGCTTTGCGGCTTAAATGTTTCGTACGAAAAGTGTCTTGCTCCATTAGATGCATTTGAGTCAACAGTTCGGCAATTTATCGCGTCGGGCGGGAAGGGGGGCAATGTTACTGTGCCATTCAAAGAAGAAGCATTGGCATTATGCTCTCATCTTAGCGATCGCGCACGAGCGGCGGGTGCAGTGAATACTCTCAGCTTTATTAATGGTGAAATTCATGGTGACAACACCGATGGCATTGGTTTGGTTAGTGATTTACTAGGTAAAGGTGTAAAACTCGAAAATTCACGTATTCTGCTGATTGGAGCAGGCGGTGCAGCGAGAGGCGTCGTCTTGCCTATACTTGCGCAGCAGCCTGAAAGTATTACGATTATTAATCGAACCGTTGCCAAAGCACAAGGACTAGTGGCGCAATTCAATGATACTCGTTTGGTTGCTGATGGCTTAGATATTTCTGAAACGCAGCCATTTGATATAGTGATTAATGCTACTTCAGCAAGCCTAACTGACACTGCTGTTGAACTACCTGAAGGTATAATTGCCAACCACACGATATGTTATGACATGGTTTATGGTTCTGACAAAACGGCATTTATGCAATACTGTGAACAAAAAGGGGCTTGTCAAACTTTCGATGGTTTGGGTATGTTAGTAGGGCAAGCAGCAGAAAGCTTTAATATTTGGACGGGCTGTATGCCAGATGTACAGGCTACACTCATTTGTGTTAGAAACATGTTGGCGAAATAATCATGAATCAATCCATTCTTTTTAATGATGACCTCGCATACGACAACAACCAAAAGCTATGGCGATTTTCCGGGTTAGTATCTGGGCAAAATATCACTATTGAAATAATAAGCAATATCTTGCCAGCTAATATTTCGACGAGTGATAAGTTTGATTGGGAATTAGCGATAGAAGATTGGTTGACAGAACAAGAAGAAGTGCCGTCAACCATTCGATTAACCCTCTGATGACAATTCTGCTAGGTAATCGTCTTTTAGTTCGACATAGTTTACTGCCGATTGCTTAAGAAAACTAATTTCTTCATCTCTAAGGGGTCTGGCTTCTTTCATAGGGTTTCCTACATATAAGTAACCAGAGCGTAATGTTTTGTTTGGTGGTACAAGAGTGCCTGCGCCAATGAATACATCATCTTCTACAACTGCACCATCCATAATGATTGCCCCCATACCTACCAGAATACGATTGCCGAGCGTGCAGCCGTGCAACATACAATGATGACCAATGGTTACATCATCGCCTATCGTAAGAGGAAATCCCTCAGGGTTATTCTTTGATCTACGTGTGACATGTAAAATTGTACCGTCTTGAACATTGGTTCGTTGGCCAATGGTGATTTTGTTTACATCCCCTCTCGCTGCGCAAAGCGGCCAGATACTAGTATCGTCACCAATTGTTATGTCACCCACCAGAACCGAAGTGACATCTATATAGGTACGTAGGCCAATAACTGGCGAGCTACCTTGAAAGCTTCTAATATTTAAATGTGTCATTTCTATTTACTAAGTATTATTAAGTAACTTGATTATACGTGAAATAAACGTATTGAGAATTCATGTAAAATAACGAATGATAAAGTGATGTTTTCATTAGCTTAAAGCAAAATAGTAAATTGAACGCAAAAAACACTACTTTTGTACTATAAAACGCCTGTTTTTACTGGTTTGCATAAAAATGAAGCAAACAAGTAAAAAGTTTAAAATAAGTGTTGACGCCTGCGTAAAAATCTCTAAAATGCGCTTCATCTTCTCGGGGACAACCCAAGAGGCGGTTTTGAAAAGTTAGTTAACGCTACGGCCAAGATTAACAAGCCAACCACTTAAAAATTTAATTTAAAATTTTTTAAGAAAAAAGGTTGACATCAAAACTGAG
>NZ_JBQRUN010000020.1:0-58996 GCF_053485835.1 Thalassotalea fusca | reverse complement strand
TCCCCGAGAAGTGGATGCGCATTTTAGGGATTTATGCGACAAGGTCAAGCACTATTTTAAAGTTTTTCAAAATAAATGACTGAGTGATTAATTATTGTTCAAAACCATTAAATCGCAAGACTATTTCGTATAAATTTTCGGCAAAAAGTGTTTTAGGTGCACCTTCACATTGGTTTTTGTCACCAACTAACAATCGGTGTTTCACTCCTGCACTATTCGCAGCAAGCATGTCTGATTTCTTATCGCCAATAAAAATACTTTGGGATACATCTATTTTATGCTTTTTCTGAGCAGCTATGATCATACCTGGTTCAGGCTTTCGACAATAACATGATTGGAGGTATTCACCTTTTGCACTTGTAGGGTGATGAGGACAATAAAATATGTCATCAATGGCAATGTTACGACTTTGAAATTCCAGCGTCATCCATTTACACAGTTTTTCAAAATCATTCTCTGTGTATTTTCCTCTACCTATCCCTGATTGATTAGTAACAATGATAATTAGGAAACCATTGGCTTTAGCCTTAGTACAAAGTTCGAAAATTCCTTCTACGAATTCAAAATTTTCTTGTTGATAAACATAGCCATGATCAACGTTTATAATGCCATCACGATCTAAAAAAAGTGCTTTATTCATTTCTTTCAATCTTTAAATGCTCAATACCAAGTGAATTAAATTCACCCATAAAAAAAGCGAGTAAACTCGCTTTTTAAAGATTATACGCCATTTACATACATAATCCGCCATCTATCTCGACGACGCGCCCTGTAAAAAATTCATTTTCAAATATGTATTTAACAGTATGTGCAATTTCATCAGCCTCACCCAAACGACCAATTGGCTTCATCTTTTCTAGTCGATCGCGCATTTCTGGTTTCATGGCGTCTGTCATGGCAGTGCGAATTACACCCGGTGCAATAGCGCCCACTCGAATACCATGACGACCTAGCTCTCTTGCCCAAGTTACGGTCATCGCAACTACACCTGCTTTTGATGCTGCGTAATTGGTTTGCCCCATGTTGCCGCCACGGGCAATAGACGACATATTAACAATAACGCCTTTACGCTTGCCTTCAATCATATGAACAGCTGCTTCACGGCCACATAAAAATACGCCAGTTAAATTAACATCAATGACAGATTGAAACTGTTCAAGTGACATTTTTTTAACGACTTCACCGTCTTTCGCTTTCACAAACATGCCATCACGTAGGATGCCAGCGTTATTAACTAAACCATCAATTCCATCGAAATCAGCAACGATCTGCTTAAATGTAGACTCAACATCATCTTCTTTCGTTACATTAGCAACGTATGCTTTCGCTACAGATCCGGCTTCCTCTACCATTGACACAGTTTCTTGCAATAGTTCTTCGTTTAAATCAACGAGTGCTAGTTTGGCGCCATGCCCTGCTAAATTAACCGCCATCGCACGACCCAAACCTTGGCCGCCGCCTGTAATAACGATTATTTTGTCTTGTAAATTCATATTAAAACCAATTAATTAAGATTTTTTGAAAAGGTTATAGATACTTGAAAAGTCTTTGGCACCATTGCCTGCAGTAGAATGCATCGCATATAAGCTTCTTGCTAACGCCCCCATAGGCGTAGAAGATCGACTTGCAATAGCGGTATCCATAGCTAAACCTAAGTCTTTTGCCATTAAGTCAACCATGAAGCCACCTTCATAGTTATTTGATGATGGTACATTTTCCATCACATTCGGACATGGGTTATACACATCAAGTGTCCAGTTACTACCAGAACTCTTACTCATGATATCCGAAAGCACTTTTGGATCTAAGCCATTATCAACACCTAATTGCAGTGCTTCTGAAGTTCCCACCATTAATACCGAAAGCAGCATGTTATTACACACCTTTGCAATTTGACCTGCGCCATGGTTACCGGCATGAAATATGTTTTTGCCCATACATTCAAGAATCGGCTTGGCACGTTCAAAACTATTACTTGAACCGCCAACCATAAAACTCAGTGTGCCAGCTTTCGCACCACCTACACCACCTGATACAGGTGCGTCGATAAAGTCGATACCTTTTTCAGCAAGCTGTGATGCAACTTTTTGTGAAGTCGCTGCATCGATAGTTGAAGAATCTATCACCAATGAGCCTTCTACTATATGCTCAATCAATCCTTCACTACTCTCAGTACCCAGATATACGCTTTCAACATGCTTCCCAGCAGGTAACATCGATACAATAAACTCTGCATTGTTTACGCATGCTACTGCTGTATCGGCTTTTCGTCCGCCATGCTCAACAACACCTGCCACAGCTTCAGGCGATAAATCAAATACACAAACATCGTGTCCCGCCTTAACCAGGTTAATAGCCATTGGGCCACCCATGTTACCCAATCCAATAAACGCTATAGTTGCCATATTGTATTCCTTCTTATTATTAGTTTAAGTTCTTAAGCGGATGGTTGTCTGCAGTCCATAACGATTCAAAGAACCAATCAATTTCCTTTTCGGGTACATCATTTACATTTGAGTACTTCCATTTTGGCTGATTGTCTTTGTCAATGAGCAACGCACGAATCCCTTCAACGAATTCCCCATATTGACCACATTTAACTGACAATCCTAGTTCTAATCTAAAACAATCAGCCAAAGTCATCGCTTTAGTAGAATGTAGTTGTTTGAATACAATTTGTGCACTCACTGCTGAGCCATTTTTTAAAGACGCTTGTGCGCGATTAAACCATTTGTCGTCTACTTCAACACTAAGAATGTTATCAACAGTTGCCGATAAATCATCAGCTTCTACAACATTGTCTATCATCGCTTGATGCCCTTTAACATTCGAATGCGGCATCTTTGCAATTGAAAGTACTTCCTGTTCCTTGATGGCCATGGACAGTTTTTCATGGTTCAGGGCGTTTGTGTCTCCCCAGTTAACGTCTAACAATTTATCAACGAGTAACTGTTTCATGCTGTTTTCAACAAAATAATCCGCCATCTTCGTGTATTTAGCGTCGGCAGCATTTATTGATGCACCCGTTAGTCCTAAGAAAAGACCACAATTGTTAGGCATACGATTCAAAAACCACGTACCACCAACATCCGGATACAAGCCAATACTAATTTCTGGCATGGCGATTCTGGAAGTTTCAGTGACCACTCGATGACTTGCGCCAACCATCATGCCTAAGCCACCGCCCATCACAATTCCGTTGCCCCAGACCAATAAAGGCTTATTATAGGTATGAATTAAGTAATCTAAGCGGTATTCTTCAGTGAAATACTTTTCTACTTCAGGTGAGTATTCATTTGGATATGCAGACATTGCCTTATATAAGTTAACAATGTCACCACCTGCACAAAACGCTTTCTCTCCTGCTCCTTGCAGAATAACCAACGCGACATTTGAATCTTGCTGCCATTCCAATAATTGCGGATATAGTAATTCAATCATTTGCCCACTCAGGGCATTAAGAGATTTTTCAGAATTGAGTGTCGCAACGCCAATTTGTTTGCCATTGCCACACATTAATTTATCAAACAACACTACATCTGACATGTTTGTGTTCCTTATTTTTCTTTCTATTTATTCGACCAAGTAGGCTTACGTTTTTCTAAAAATGCATTTACGCCTTCTTTTTGATCTTGTGTAGAGAACAATGAAACGAATGATTCTCTCTCTTCACTCAATGCTTGCGAAATTGGCATATGACGATTTTTTTGAATCAACTTCTTACATGCTGCAACTGCCACGGGACTTTGGTTAGCCACTTTAGCAGCTAATGCGATAGCTGCATCGAGCCCTTCACCTTTACCAACCACTTCTTCAACAAGGCCGATTTCTAGTGCTTTGTCAGCAGTTAAACGCTCACCGCATAAAATCATGCGTTTAGCCCAACCTTCACCAACCAACAATGCTAAATTTTGCGTACCACCAGCACAAGGAAGCAGACCAACAGTAGCTTCAGGTAACGCCATTTGTGCATGTTCTTCTGCAATGCGAATATCACAAGCAAGTGCCACTTCAAGGCCGCCGCCCATTGAGTAACCATTAATAGCAGCGATTGAAACACCTCTAAACTCTGATAGCGTTTCAAATGCCTGACCAAAAATGTTGGCCATATCCCTCGCAACTTCAACTTTGCCCTCAGCAAACAGTTTCAAGTCAGCGCCTGCAGAAAAGAACTTTTCGCCGTCGCCAGTTAAAACTAGCGCATATACATTGTCGTCGCCATTAAGTTTAATAACTAAGTCGCGTAGATCCGCTAAGCTTTGTGCTGTCCACGTATGTGCAGGTGGATTGTTAAAGGTAACAATCGCTGTATGACCCTGAATTTCTAATTTTAAGTAATCTGACATAATCGTTTCCTACAGTAATTGACCCGCGCCTTCAGTTAATAGCCTGCGAGCAATAATTACCCGCATAATCTCATTTGTTCCTTCAAGGATTTGATGAACACGTACATCGCGGAAATGGCGTTCTAATGGATATTCTTTGATATAACCATAGCCACCGTGAATTTGCAGTGCTGCATCACAAACTTTGAAGCCCACATCTGTCGCGAACTGTTTTGCCATCGCACAATAAGCTGTTTTTTCAGGATCATTTTTATCCAATTTGTATGCGGCTAATCGCACCATTTGTCTTGCAGCAACAAGCTCTGTAGCCATATCAGCTAACTTGAACTGTAACCCTTGGAATGCAGCAATTGGTTTTCCAAACTGCTGGCGATCTTGCATATACTCCATCGCAGTATTCAATGCTTGTTGCGCAGTACCTATTGAACAGGTTGCGATGTTAATACGGCCACCGTCTAGCCCTTTCATCGCAATTTTAAAACCTTCACCTTCTTCACCTAATAAATTAGCAACAGGTACTCTAACGTCTTCGAAGGTTATTAGGCGGGTTGGTTGCGCATTCCAGCCAAGTTTTTCTTCAGCTTTACCGTAGATAACGCCGTCACTGTCAGCAGGGATAGCAAGTGCGGAAATACCTTTGGCTCCAGCTTCACCTGTTCTCACCATAACGACCAGTACATCAGTTTCACCAGCGCCAGATATGAACATTTTGGAGCCATTAACGATATAATGGTCGCCATCTTTCTTTGCCGTGGTTCTAAGTGAAGCAGCATCAGAGCCAGCACCTGGTTCAGTTAAACAGTAAGAAGCAAGCTTTTCGCCCATAACCAAAGACGGACACCACTCGTCTTTAACTGAGTCAGTTCCCCAAGTCGCTATCATCCAAGTTGCCATGTTATGGATAGTCATCATGGCAGTAGTTGCTGTACAACCCATCGCTAACTGTTCGAAAATAATAGAAGAGTCCAGTCGACTTAATCCTAAACCGCCTGCTTCTTCAGGTGAATACAGGCCACAGAAGCCAAGCTCACCAGCTTTAGCAATAACATCTTTTGGGAATATATGTTCTTGATCCCATTTAGCAGCATGGGGAGCAAATTCTGCATCAGCAAATTGCTTAGCTGTTTCAGCAAACATTTGCTGATCTTCATTCAGATCAAAATTCATTAATTTTGTTCCTTAACAAACAAGAGGCTGACCCATTTAAAATTATTATTGCAGGACAGCCTTGATACCTATTGAAAATTTATTAAATTAGTTCGAGTGCCATGGCAGTTGCTTCACCACCGCCAATACATAACGAGGCGACACCTTTGCTTAAACCACGATTTTTAAGTGCATGAATCAAAGTAACGATGATACGAGCACCACTTGCACCAATTGGATGACCTAGCGCACAAGCACCACCGTTCACGTTTACCTTGTTGCTGTCTAGAGACATTTCCTTAATCGCTAGCATTGTAACCATAGCGAATGCTTCGTTGATTTCGAATAAATCTACGTCAGTAACATCCCAACCTGCTTTGTCTAATAACTTACTCATTGCCCCTACCGGCGCAACAGTAAAATCTTCAGGCTTTTGAGCGTGTGTTGCATGCGCCACGATTTTGCATAAAGGCGTTAAACCACGCTTTTCTGCTTCTGATTGCTTCATCATGACTAGTGCAGCTGCACCGTCTGAAATTGAGCTTGAATTAGCGGCTGTAATCGTGCCGTCTTTTTTGAATGCTGCGCGAAGTGAAGGGATTTTGTCTGGTCTTGCGTTACCTGGTTGCTCATCAGTATCTACAACTACATCACCACGACGCGTTTTTACTGTTACTGGTGCAACTTCATTTACAAAAGCACCTGCTTCGATTGCCGTATTAGCACGCTCTAATGAAGTTAGTGCAAATTTATCCATATCTTCACGAGTAAAACCACTTGCATCTGCAGTATCTTGCGCAAAACATCCCATAGCTTTGCCATCATAAGCATTTTCAAGGCCGTCCATCATCATGTGGTCAAGCACTTGCCCATGACCCATACGCATCCCTTGACGTCCTTTAGGAAGCATATAAGGCGCATTGGTCATGCTTTCCATACCACCAGCAACAGCAACATCAATTGTACCAACCGCTAGTGAATCATGCGCCATCATGGCTGCTTTCATACCTGAACCACATACTTTATTAATCGTGGTACATACTGTTGACAGTGCCAAATCAGCACCCAAGGAAGCCTGACGCGCTGGCGCTTGTTTTAAGCCTGCAGGTAGTACACAACCCATGATAACTTCGTCGATTTGATCTTTTTCAAGATTAGCAGCTTGGACCGCAGCAGCTATTGCTGTAGCACCTAGCGTTGGTGAAGGCACATCAGAGAGGCTTCCCATAAAACCGCCCATTGGCGTACGCATTGCTGAAACAATGACGATCGGATCGTTTGCTGACATAATTTTTCTCCTGAAATTTGATATATTTTTTACCAAGTAATATAAGCAGATTACCCCAAATTGACGTTTACGCCAACGTAAACCTTCTTAGAATATAAATCACCTTTGGCAGAATTGTACGTAATTATTGCCAAGCCTTAACGATTCTATATACCCATATAACTTATTTTACTGTTGCATTTACTTTTACTTAGATAATGGTGAATTGCATTAATTCAAGGAATTTTGTAAGTAGCAGTACATTCAAACAAGTTAAAAGTGGCACAAATACGAACTTTGTAAAGCGATAAACACAACACTTTACGTTTACGTAAACTTACGTTATTGTTAGGAGAGTATATAAAGATGCGAGTAGTAAATGAAATCAGAAAAAAACATCACTTTCTCTATCGGTGACTTGGCGAAAGAATTCGATATTACCACACGTAGTATTCGATTCTATGAAGATCAGGGGCTCATATTCCCTACTCGAAATGGGCAAACACGAATTTATAACCAAAGAGACAGAGTTCGACTAAAGTTAATTCTACGAGGTAAACGCTTAGGCTTTTCCCTTGCAGAAACTGGACGGCTGTTCGAGCTATACGATGCTGATAATTCAAGCGCAACTCAACTTGAAACAATCATGACTTTAGTGACGCAAAAACGTGAAGATTTGCAACAACAGATGGAAGACATCAAAGCCGTCATGATTGAACTCGACAACCTTGAAGAAAACTGTCGAGATATTTTAACGAATTTACAAAAACAGAACGACTAACAAGCGTTATACGAACATTTAATAGGACACATTATGATTTCGCGTTTTTCATCATTAAACTTTAATTTAGGCGAAACGGTCGACATGATCAGAGATCAGGTTAACGCTTTCGCCAGAGACGAAATTGCACCTCGCGCAGAACAAATCGATATTGATAACGAATTTCCAAATGATCTATGGCGCAAATTTGGCGACATGGGTCTACTTGGTATGACAGTACCAGAAGAGTTTGGTGGTAGCGGCTTAGGCTATATGGAACACGTGATAGCAATGGAAGAGATCAGCCGTGCATCAGCTTCTGTTGGACTAAGCTATGGCGCGCACTCAAACTTATGTGTCAACCAAATTGCTCGAAATGGTAATCAAGCACAAAAAGAAAAATACTTACCGAAGCTTTGTTCAGGTGAACACATTGGCGCATTGGCAATGAGTGAACCAAATGCTGGTTCTGATGTTGTTAGTATGAAGATTCGTGCTGACAAGAAAGGTGACAAATACGTACTTAACGGTAACAAAATGTGGATCACCAATGGTCCTGACGCTAATACCTATGTGATCTACGCTAAAACAGACATCAATGCAGGTTCAAAAGGTATTACCGCATTTATCGTTGAACGCGACTTCCCGGGCTTTAGCCGCCATCAAAAATTAGACAAGTTAGGCATGCGTGGTTCTAACACCTGTGAATTGGTATTTGAAGATTGTGAAGTACCAGAAGAAAACGTGCTTGGTGAAGTCGGTCGCGGTGTTGCCGTATTAATGAGCGGCTTAGACTATGAACGAGTAGTACTTTCAGGTGGCCCTCTAGGTATTATGACGGCTTGTATGGACAATGTTGTACCGTATATCCACGATCGTAAGCAATTTGGTCAATCCATTGGTGAATTCCAACTAATCCAAGGTAAAGTAGCAGACATGTATACGCAAATGAACGCAGCACGTTCGTATGTATACAATGTTGCTCAAGCATGTGATCGTAAAGAAACAACACGTAAAGATGCAGCCGGTGTCATTCTTTATAGCGCAGAGCTTGCGACTAAAATGGCACTAGATGCAATTCAAATCTTAGGTGGCAATGGTTACATCAACGAATTCCCAACAGGCCGTTTATTAAGAGATGCGAAATTATATGAAATTGGCGCAGGTACGTCTGAAATCAGACGTATGCTAATTGGTCGTGAATTATTTAACGAATCTAAATAATCAACAGAACCAATCTACTCGCCTGACAAGTCCACCTTGTCAGGCGTTTATATAATAAAGCAATTAGTTTTTGTGAAGCACACATAATTATTAAGGTACTCCCGTGGCGAAAATAGTTTCAAAAATAAATACTCGCAGCCCAGAGTTTATAGAAAATGCAGCACACATGCAGAAACAAGTCGATGATTTAAATGAAAAGTTATTGACTATCAAACAAGGCGGCGGTGAAAAGAGCCGAGAGCGTCATTTATCCAGAGGCAAGTTACTCCCTCGTGACCGTGTTAATGCCCTACTAGACCCTGGCTCACCGTTTTTAGAACTATCACAACTCGCTGCATACGATGTTTACCCTGACGATGTACCAGCCGCAGGTATTATTACCGGTATTGGCCGCGTTGGTGGACAAGAGTGTGTCATTGTAGCTAACGATGCCACAGTAAAAGGTGGTACTTATTATCCACTAACGGTTAAAAAACATTTGCGTGCACAAACCATCGCACAAGAAAATAACTTGCCATGTGTTTATTTGGTTGATTCTGGCGGCGCAAACTTGCCAAACCAAGACGACGTTTTTCCCGACAAAGAACATTTTGGTCGTATTTTCTTTAATCAGGCGAACATGTCGGCTCGAAATATACCGCAAATTGCGGTTGTAATGGGCTCATGTACCGCGGGTGGTGCATACGTACCAGCGATGGCTGATGAGTCAATCATTGTTAAAGAGCAAGGAACCATTTTCTTAGCCGGACCTCCTCTAGTTAAAGCAGCAACTGGCGAAGTGGTAAGTGCTGAAGATTTGGGTGGTGCAGATGTACATTGCCGCACATCTGGCGTTGCTGACCATTATGCACAAAATGATCACCACGCGCTTGAAATTGCACGAAACGCTGTAAAAAATCTAAACCGTGTAAAACCAATCTCTGTCAGTATTGAACCTGTTGAAGCCCCAGCGTATGACACCAGAGAGATTTACGGTGTTATTCCAAAAGACGCACGTCAACCATTTGATATACGTGAAGTAATTGCTCGTATTGTTGACGGCAGTGAATTTGATGAATTTAAGGCACTTTACGGTACCACTCTCGTGTGTGGTTTCGCACGCATCTTTGGCTACCCAGTTGGCATTGTCGCCAATAACGGCATACTTTTCGGTGAGTCTGCGCAAAAAGGTGCACATTTTATCGAACTATGTGCTCAACGAAAGATCCCACTGGTATTTTTACAAAACATTACTGGCTTTATGGTTGGTCAGCAATATGAGGCTGGTGGTATCGCCAAGCACGGCGCCAAAATGGTAACAGCTGTAGCTACTGCTAATGTACCTAAATTTACCGTATTGATTGGCGGCAGTTTTGGTGCCGGTAACTATGGTATGTGTGGTCGCGCATACGACCCACGCTTTTTATTCATGTGGCCTAACGCACGTATTTCAGTCATGGGCGGAGAACAGGCAGCCGGTGTATTAGCACAAGTTAAAACCGATCAAATGGCTAAGCGCGGTGAGTCATGGACCGCAGAAGAAGAGCAAGCCTTTAAACAACCAATCATCGATACTTATGAGCATCAGGGTCATCCATATTATGCGTCTGCAAGATTATGGGATGACGGCGTTATTGATCCTGCCGAAACACGAACTGTGTTAGGCATGGCGATTTCTGCGTCGCTAAATAAGCCAATTGAAGATACCAAATTCGGCATATTCAGAATGTAAGGATTAATGATGAGCGAAAAGACTAATTCTGTATTATTTGACGTCAACGAGCGTGGCGTAGCAACAGTTACACTAAACAAACCTGAAAAACATAATGCGTTTGACGATCAGGTTATCGCCGAGTTAACACATATCTTTCACGAAATAGCGGAACGCCACGACATTAAAGTTATGGTGCTGGCTTCAAACGGCAAAAGCTTTTCAGCAGGCGCGGATCTCGGTTGGATGAAGCGAATGGCTGAATACAGCTACGAAGAAAATTTAAAAGATGCTAATGGTTTAGCACACATGTTAAAAGCCCTTAATTTTCTTCCTCAACCCACCATTGCTAAAGTTCAAGGTGCTGCTTTTGGTGGTGCTGTAGGTCTAGCGGCATGCTGCGACATAGTTATTGCGTCAAACAAAGCTTCGTTTTGTTTGAGTGAAGTTAAGCTTGGGCTTATCCCTGCGACAATTGGCCCATACGTTGTCAATGCAATCGGGCAAAAAGCAGCACGCCGTTACTTCATTACGGCTGAACGGTTTTTTGCAGAAAAAGCAGCCTCTCTTGGTTTAGTCGATGAAGTAGTAGAAATTGAGGCACTTGACGAACAAGTCGAGCAAATGATCGCTATTTTGTTAGCCAATGGACCAGAAGCGACTAAACAAGCGAAAAAACTCGCACTCGACGTTGCTTTTCAAGACGTAGATGAAGAACTAATAAGCATAACTAGTGAACGTATTGCATCAATTCGCGTTTCCGATGAGGGCCAAGAAGGTCTCACCGCATTTTTTGAAAAACGTCAGCCAGCTTGGCAACAAGCAACGAATAAAGAGTAGGATAAGAATATGTTTACAAAAATACTCATTGCAAACCGCGGCGAAATCGCTTGCCGTGTTATCAAAACTGCCCGAGAAATGGGCATTTCTACCGTTGCTGTTTATTCAGATGCAGACAAAGACTCCCTTCATGTACACATGGCTGATGAGGCGGTGTACATTGGCGCTTCCCCTTCAAAAGAAAGTTACCTTGTTATTGACAAAGTCATTCAAGCTGCAATAAAAACGGGTGCGCAGGCAATTCATCCAGGCTACGGTTTTCTTTCGGAAAATGCCGAATTTTGCCGTCGCTGTAAAGAAGAAAAAATTGTCTTTATTGGGCCTCCGGTTAACGCAATCGAAGCGATGGGCTCAAAGTCAGCTGCTAAGACAATCATGGAAAAAGCGAATGTACCGTTGGTACCCGGTTACCATGGTGACGATCAGCAAGAGTCAACGCTTAAAAAAGCGGCTGACGACATGGGCTATCCAGTGTTGTTAAAAGCCACCGCTGGCGGTGGTGGTAAAGGAATGCGTCAAGTATGGTCAAGTGAAGAATTTAGTGCTGAGCTAGCGGCGGCAAAGCGTGAAGCGCTTTCTTCATTCGGTGACGATACGATGCTGGTAGAGAAATACCTTACCCAACCTCGTCACGTAGAAATTCAAGTTTTTTGTGATAACCATCAAAATGCTGTTTACTTGTTTGAACGTGATTGTTCGGTTCAACGCCGCCATCAAAAAGTTATTGAAGAAGCCCCTGCTCCAGGTATGAGCGATGAATTGCGCGCCAAAATGGGTGAAGCTGCGATAAAATCTGCTCAGGCAATAGGCTACCAAGGCGCAGGTACCGTAGAGTTCCTACTTGATGTTGACGGTTCCTTCTACTTCATGGAAATGAATACACGCCTACAAGTAGAACACCCGGTAACGGAATTAATCAGTGGACAAGATCTCGTTGAATGGCAGTTACGCGTTGCCGCTGGCGAAAAGCTCCCAAAACGCCAAGACGAATTGAAGATTAATGGTCACGCGTTTGAAGCACGCATCTATGCGGAAGACACCGCGAATGACTTTTTACCAGCAACTGGCAAACTCGCGTTTCTTCAACCACCACTTGAAAGTGAGCATGTTCGTGTAGATACAGGTGTTCGACAAGGTGATGAAGTCAGTGTTTTCTATGATCCAATGATTGCCAAACTTATCGTTTGGGATGAAAACCGTGAACGTGCGTTAAAACGACTTGCTAAAGCATTAACGGAATATCGTATTAATGGCGTAACGACTAACATCGACTTTCTGTACAACCTAGCCACTGCGCAACCTTTTGTAGAAGCTGACTTAGATACAGGTTTTATCGAAAAACATCGTGACTTGATTTTCCATGAAAACGACATTGCGCTAAAAGATGAGTTGCCAATGGCCGCGCTCTATTTAGTATTAGCACTTGAGCGAAAATCACAAGAAAATGCCGCTTTATGCAGTGACCCCTATTCGCCATGGCACTCAACCAACGCTTGGCGTTTAAATGAACCACACGTACAAATTCTGAATTTGTCACACAATGATGAAGTGCATCAGGTAAGTGTTGAACAAAAACGTCAGGGAACAGATAGCTTTTACATGATTAAAGTTAATGGTGAGCGTGTTGACTGCCAAGGCCGAATTGATGGCGAAACACTCTATTTCAATATTAATGGTTACCGCAGTAGTGCGACTATTGTACAAAACGGTCAACAAATTAGTTTGTACCGTGCAAATGGCGTGTTTAACTTTACTCATATTTTGCCTGATTTTGGTGATTCTGACGACCAAGGGCACGACAATGGCCTAGTGGCGCCAATGAACGGCACTATGGTGAGTGTATTAGTAAGCAAAGGCAATACAGTCACTAAAGATCAACCCTTGGTTATCATGGAAGCAATGAAGATGGAACATACCATCAAGGCCCCTGCTGACGGTGTGATTGAAGAAGTATTCTACCAAGCGGGTGACATGGTTGATGGCGGTAGCGAATTACTTTCGTTTACGGAGAGCGAATAAATGGCATTACCAGACAAAGTAAAAATCGTTGAAGTGGGTCCACGTGACGGCTTACAAAACGAAAAAACACCGTTAACCATTGAAGAGAAAATAGAGCTAATCAATCGCTTGTCTTCTACAGGTTTAAACTACATTGAATCAGGTAGTTTTGTATCGCCTAAGTGGGTGCCACAAATGGCAAGCTCTGGCGAAGTGTTTGAAGGTATAGATCGCAAGGCCGGAATCACATACGCGGCACTGACGCCAAATATGAAAGGATTTGAAGGTGCAATTGCTGCCAACGTTAGTGAGGTAGCTATTTTCGGTGCAGCTTCAGAAGCCTTTTCTCAGAAAAACATTAACTGTTCTATCGATGAAAGCATAGCAAGGTTCGCACCGATAATGGATGCCGCAAAATCTGCTGGTGTCAAAGTGAGGGGGTATGTCTCATGCGTTGTCGGTTGCCCTTATGACGGTGATATCGCGCCTGAGAAAGTTGCTGAAGTCGCTGAAAAACTCTTCGCGATGGGTTGTTACGAAATTTCTCTGGGTGACACAATTGGCGTTGGTACAGTTGCTAGCGTAAACAAGATGTTACATGCAGTGAGCGCACGTGTTCCTAAAGAAAATCTCGCCGTACATTTTCACGATACCTACGGGCAGGCGTTAACGAACATTTACAGTGCTCTTCAACACGGGATTTCTGTGATCGACAGTGCCGTTGCTGGTTTAGGCGGATGCCCTTATGCTAAGGGCGCCTCTGGTAACGTAGCAACAGAAGATGTTGTCTATTTATTAAATGGTTTAGGCATTCATACGGGCGTTGATCTAGACAAACTGCTAGACGCAGGTTGGTTTATAAGCGACAAACTCAATCGCGCACCAGTATCAAAAGTGTCGAATGCATTTCGAGCAAAATTATCATAAGAAGGCAGTAAGAATAGCCTTATAAACATTGAAGAATGTAGGAGAATAAAATGGCTGGATTCGACAAAGTTGTATCGAGTTATGAAGAAGCAATGGCCGGTTTGGAAGATAACATGACAGTTATTTCAGGCGGGTTTGGTTTGTGTGGTATTCCAGAGAACCTCATTGCAGAGATAAAGCGCAAACAAACTAAAGGATTAACCGTTGTATCAAACAACTGTGGTGTAGATGATTTTGGATTGGGTATTTTACTGCCTGATCGTCAAATCAAAAAGATCATTGCTTCTTATGTCGGTGAAAACGCTGAATTTGAGCGTCAAATGATGAGCGGTGAATTGGAAGTTGAATTAACACCTCAAGGCACACTGGCCGAAAAAATGCGCGCTGGTGGTGCAGGTATTCCAGCATTCTTTACAGCAACGGGATACGGAACTTTAGTTGCCGAAGGCAAAGAAGAACGTGAGTTTGACGGTCGTAAATATATTCTAGAACCATCAATTACTGGCGATTTTGCTATTGTAAAAGCGTGGAAAGCCGACCGTTTTGGTAACCTCGTTTATCGTAAAACCGCACGTAACTTCAATCCGATGGCTGCCACTGCTGGTAAAATTACGGTAGTTGAAGTAGAAGAAATCGTTGAACCAGGAGAACTAGATCCTGATCAAATTCATACGCCAGGTATTTACGTTGATCGTCTTATCCAAGGCACTTTCGAAAAACGCATAGAACAAAGAACAATTCGTTCGTAAGGAGGTTACCAATGGCTTTATCAAGAGAACAACTTGCGCAGCGTGTAGCACAAGAGCTACAAGACGGATATTACGTCAACTTAGGCATTGGCATTCCGACGTTAGTAGCTAACTATGTGCCACAAGGTATGGAAGTTATGCTGCAGTCTGAAAATGGCCTATTAGGTATGGGAGAATTCCCAACAGAAGAGACCATAGACGCAGATCTTATTAACGCTGGTAAACAAACAGTTACTATGGCCACAGGCGCTTCTATTTTTGATTCCGCGGAATCATTTGCCATGATCAGAGGCGGACACGTCGACTTAACAGTACTTGGTGCTTTTGAAGTAGACGTTCATGGTAATATCGCTTCCTATATGATTCCGGGAAAGCTTATCAAAGGTATGGGCGGCGCCATGGACCTAGTTGCTGGTGCAGACAATATTATTGTGACAATGACGCATGCGTCTAAACATGGCGAATCAAAGTTGCTCAGCAATTGTACTTTACCACTTACAGGAAAAGGTTGTATTAAGAAAGTACTGACTGACCTAGCCTTTATCGAAATTAAAGACGGTAAATTCCATTTACTAGAGCGTGCTCCTGGCGTTTCAGTGGAAGAAATAGTTAAGCTTACTGAAGGTGAGCTTGTTGTGCCTGATGTTGTACCAGAAATGCAATTTTAGTGAATAATCTTCTGTCATTAGCAAAAATGCTAATGACAGAAATCAGTTAAAATTACAAAGTATTGACAAATCAGTTAGTTAATATTGATAAGTTAACAACAATTCCTCGCTAATTTCTGCAATTTAATATTTTACCCACCTACCATACTCTGTTGATATTTAAGTAAAATAAAATAACCTGCCTTCATAGAAAATAGATAAAATGTCCATACCCTTGCATTTAACATGGTAATTTCGCATACTAGAGTTCGACAAAGAAAAGGCAAAGTACGCGAAAACGTACGACGCAAAACCACCGGTCTAAGGTTTAAACATATTATGTTGGACTATGACAGCGGAGTTACCGAGTTAATAGGTACGTCCTGTGGTTTTTTCTTTTTTTAACTAATTTAAGATTTAAGGTTATTAAAATGAAAAAATTATTATTAGCATCTACCCTTACAGTTTTGACATTGACGTCATCCGTTTATACACCGAAAGCAGAAGCAAGTAACATTGCGCAAAGCGTATGTGAATATGTAGCTGCCGACGATAAAAAACGTATGCGTACATTTTTGAAAACGAATAAACTGAAAATTCGTAAGATTTTTAAGAGTATTCAATGTAATGGGCAGAACTTACTGGAGTTTGCATCAGCAAGAGGTTCAAACGAAACGGGTACTTTAATCATAGGTAAATTACCTAAGAAAGTAGTTTCAGAAAATCTTGCGCTAATCCAGTCTGGATCGCAACCTTTGATAGAAGCTGCCAACGCACGCGTGAGTAGCTAAACATTATTAACAGGTAGACGTTAATATTAATGTTTTACAAGTTAATAATTCTTCTGTCTTTAAAAAACCAGCATTTATGCTGGTTTTTTTTTGCCACAAAATCACAAGTAGTGAAACTTACATTTTTTGATTACAATGTAACTAAGTATAAAATCTAATAAAAACCCACCAGTGAATGACAAGAAAACGTAATAACACTCATGCAAGCAATGCACTAGTACTTACTGGAGGGGGCGCACGTGCCGCTTATCAAGTTGGGGTATTATCGGCGATAGCTAAATTTATGCCTCGCCATCATGCTACACCGTTTCCTATCATCTGCGGTACATCGGCTGGTGCCATCAATAGTACTGCCTTGGCATGTTATGCATCGTGTTTTCATTTAGGCGTTAAAAAGCTAGAGTGGGTGTGGAAAAACCTTAAAACCCATCATGTATATCATAGCGACACTATGCGAGTTTTCGGTCACATTGGCCGTGGTATGTTGGCAAGTTTTCAGGCAGATTACGCGAATAGAAAATCGAGAAGTCTCCTAAACAACGAGCCATTACGACGACTACTTAATGACGTCATAGATTACAATCGAATTGACAACAATATTATTAAAGGCTATTTAGACGCTGTTTCAGTTACCGCATCAAGTTATAGTAGCGGGAATTCCATTAGCTTTTATCAGTCCAAAAGCTCGATCTCTCCGTGGTTTCGCGCAAAAAGACGCGGCCAGCCTAGCCAACTGACAAATGAACACCTGTTAGCATCGGCAGCTATTCCGCTCGTGTTTCCTTCCGTAAAAATCCAACGGGAACATTTAGGTGATGGTTCTATCCACCAGCTGTCGCCATTAAGTCCGGCTATTCATCTTGGTGGTAGAAAGCTATTCATCGTGGGTGTCGAACAACCAAAAGAGCCATTACATGCGCGAGAAAACAACCCTCACCCTCCGACGGCTTCAACAGTAGCTGGTCACTTACTTGATGGTATATTTTCTGATACTTTACAAAGTGATTTAGAACGGATGCATCGCATTAACCAAACGTTAGAGCAGCTGCCTACCGATTATAAGAAAAGCCATGAAGGGCTCAAAAGGATAGATTCATTCTTGATTAACCCTAGCCATGATTTCAATGCAATGGCGGTAGAATACTTTAATGACCTTCCCATACCGATTAAAGTCTTACTTCGTACTTTCGGAATAACAAACGATTCCGAAAGTAGTATTATTAGCTACCTACTATTTGAAAAAAACTATTGTAAACAGCTCATTAAGCTCGGGTTTGAAGATGCAATGGCAAGAGAATCAGCAATTAGAAAGTTTATCGAGCTTTAAGAAGAGTTATTACCAAACTTACCTCAATTACACTCGTTTTGGTTTTGGGCTATGATTAAATGAACTTAAACACAAGGGGAAATATATGGAATTTATAGAAGGATTTGTACTTGCAGTGCCAACAGCCAATAAATCTGAATACATTCAACATGCAAAAGATTCAGCGCAAGTGTTTAAGGATCATGGCGCATTAAGATTAATAGAATGCTGGGGCGAAGATGTCCCCGAAGGTAAAGTCACTTCGTTTCCTATGGCCGTAAAATGCAAAGATGATGAGACTGTTGTGTTTTCTTGGATAGTCTGGCCTAGTCGTGACATTCGTGATGCTGGTATGCAGAAAGTGATGGAGGATCCTAGACTCACTGATGTTCCTATGCCGTTTGATGGTAGTCGTATGATTTTCGGCGGCTTTCAGATGGTCGTTGATGAATAGACGGCAATTAATCATTTATTGAGCTTCTTGAAATTAAAATACTGCGTTTAATTTTAGTAAAGTTCAACTGGGCGAGTTCGATTACGCCGAACTCGCAATACACTCCACTTCAACTTTAGCACCTAGCGCTAACCCATTCGCACCAAACGCACTTCTCGCGGGGTAAGGTTGTTCAAAATAACTAATATAAACTTCATTAAACGCCTGCCACTCGCTAATATCTGCAAGCATAACGGTGCACTTTACCAGATATCCCATTGACATACCGTGCGCGGCGAGTGTTGATTTAATGTTATTCATCGTTTGCTTTGCTTCCGCTCGAATACCACCCGTGACCAATTTCCCTGTAGTCTTATCCACACCAATTTCTCCAGACAAGAAAACAAGTTCCCCTACTCTCACAGCTTGAGAAAATGGCAGATTACTACTTTTGTGGTGATTATCATTCAAGAATTCAACGTGTTTATCTTGGTAAGCACTGCAAGGCCAAGATGACATGTTAAACGCTATGATGAAGTAAACGAACTGAACAAACCTCATAATGTACTCCCTGTTTTGTTAATTTTATTGCTTTAGTTAATTAATAACACAAAGTGTGCTGCACTTTATATTCATGACGCCTATATGTTCATGACGTCTTTTTGTCCTTAATTGCTGTTATGGGAATTTGCACGGCCAAGTTTCATCAATATGTCATAACTATACCCGTATTTCTGATAAATTGACTCCATGGTTCCATCCAAGATCATTTGCTTTATTGTCGTATCATACTGCTCAAGTACGGCCGATTTACTCTCATGAAAGACTAAAAAAGTGTATGTTGCATCGACGGAAGGGGTCAGCATTTTAAGGTTGACACCTAGCTTTTGGGCGATAATTGGTGTACTAAAAATATCACCCAAAATGTAATCGTATCGATTTAAGAGTAACTTGCTTATCATTTGTTCATCTGTCGTTGCAAAGTCCCTTATCCAACCGTCAAATTGCAAGACTCTTTCGGTATAATCGTAACCTCGAACCATTCCCACTCTTTTGCCCGTTATGTTTTGCCAACTAAACCGACTTGCCTCATAGTGTTCACGGACAAACATGACCAATGGATATACGCCGGTAGGATACTTTCCGAAGATGAATGGATTTAGAGCAGCATTATCAATCATCGCATCAAACTGCGTCCCTTGCTTCACCGCGGCCTTGCATCGCTCCCAAGGTAATACTTTAGCAGTAAACTTTAATCCCATGCGCTCAAAAGCTTCTTGGTAAACGTCGAAAGAAATGCCCCTAACGATAGTATCCTGCTTAGCAAAAGTAAAAGGCGGCCACTCTACGCCGCAAAACTTCAGTTCATCTGCAGCCAAACATGAAGAAATCAAAACAATGACCAGTATTATACTAAAGTAGCTTCTTTGCATTAGCACTCCTTTATTACACTAATCATCAGTATATACAAAATCGAACACGATAAATTCTGATATGCACAAGACTTTTGCGAATGTTCCTAGCAAAGTGCATTGACCAGACAAATGATCTTCAATAAATTTTCGCGCCATTTATTATGTTCACTTATAATTTCTAGTAAAGTCTAACGGGTCTCACTATTGATTAAGAATATTCCGCTTTGCCTTTTAGTATTGTTATTGTTTTCAGTAAATGTCCGAGCAAACACGCCGATAAATATGGCAGTCTACATAGAGCCACCATACGCTGATGTGTCAAATGGCCAATATGTTGGTGTAAACATTGAAATTGTAACGCTCATTGCGCAAAGGCTTAACAGACAGGTTAATTTTACAGAGTGTCCTTTCATTCGCTGCATGTCCTTAATGCGCACTGGTACGGTAGACCTAATTGTTGGTATTAAAAAAGACAAGGAACGCGCAAAATATGTAAGTTATTTGGACGAACCATACAATGTCCAATATTTCCCGTTAAATTTTTATTTACTTAAAGACTCGAATCACAACATCAAACAATATGACGATTTAAAGAATTTACGCATAGGAACAATACGTGGCGCTTTGTATTTTGAGCGATTTGACCGTGATAACGAGTTACTAAAAACAACGGTAACTACATATGAGCAATTAATTAAACTATTAATGAGAAAACGCATAGACACGTTTATCGAGCGAGAAGAATCTATTACTCCCTGGGTAAAAAGTGACGTTTACAACCAACGGTTTAAAAAAGCAGAATACCAGTACAGTAAAGCCGTCGGCTCATATATAGCGGTTTCAAAGAAGTCGCCGCTTATTAAAAAGATCGCTCAAATCAACGAGATCCAAAATCAGCTAATTCAAACAGGTGCAATAAACCAGATATTTTTGCATTGGTCCAATTAGCGCTAGCTGAAATTCGGTTCTCTGTTGTTAATTGATGCTAAATTGTACTTGATTCACACATTTTTTTATTACGAAGTCCCGTCATTAACAACGGTCGTTCTAAATCAACCGCTTTAACTTTTGAAACAACATCACCCGTCTCAACTTCCTGAATCCATATCGATATCGTATTTTTATCAATCTTTCTGTTCAACATATAACTTTTATCAGGCAGGAGATTTATGTCAAATTTCACATATGCTTCTTTAGTACCATTTTTAACGGAGGTTTTATTAGTGAGGGCTTTGACCCAAAGAACGTGTTCACCGGCAAAATATTGTCTAGGTTCAAACCAGTCGGTAGGCTTCTTGCGATAACATAACAGGTAGACGTATTCTCGATCTATTCCCTTGTCTCGCTTAAAATTTTCGAACCTAAAATGACCTTCCTTAATCTCACTTTTGAAGGGAAGTAGACTACAGCTAACAAGTAATGCAGCGTTAAGTGCAACAAAAAGACGCGTTATTAATCTCCTTCGTGTATATAACGCTCTGCTCTTTCTACACGACGAGGCTTACCACGCAAAATTAGCGTATCTTGAGCACGCAAAATAGTATTTTCATCCGGTTCTTCATGTTCTTCCCCATTACGCTTAATACTCACGATAGAGACACGACGATTGCCTAATTGCAACGATCGAATAGAACGTCCTGTAGCAAATGAATCATCCGTTAGTAAAATAGCATGTGCAAACTCTATTCGCTCTATAGCTTCAGGCCCCATATCGGTATGCTCGCCCTGAAAAAAACCATGCAAATGACTGTAGTGACTTTTTCTTTCCTTTTGCACCCTTCTATATATGCGTGAAAAAGGTACACCAGTTAATGACAATACTTGAGACACAAGCATTAAACTTCCTTCTAAGCTTTCGGGTACAACCTGGTCAGCCCCCGCTTTTTGTAACGCTGCAAGTTGGTCATCGTTACGAGTCCTTACTAGAATAGGCACATCAGGCGACATCGAACGCACTTTCTGAATAACTTCTATCGATTGTTTATCTTCACCAAACGCAATAACAACTAAACGCGCTTTATTGATATGAGCGGCATGCAAAAGTTCTGCTTGCCGAGATGAGCCAAATAGTACATTTTCGCCCGCTTCTCTCGCTTTTGAAGCCCTTAAAGGATCAATATCTATCGCAATGTAATCAATTGCTTCTTGTTTAAGAAATCTACTAACTGTTTGACCAATACGTCCGAAACCACAAATAATGACATGGTTTTCAAACGACCGCTCCTGGGGTAATTGTTCAAGTGATGAGGTATCAATTACCTGGTCTTTGCTCAATGCAAGGCCCCAATCTCTAGCTCTATCAACCATAAATGGTGTAACAGCCATACTTAAAACCCCAGCGCCTAGGATCATCGAGGCCACGTCAGATGGCAAGATGTTAGATTGTGACGCCAAAGCGATTAATACGAAACCAAACTCCCCCATTTGCGCTAACATGAAGCCAGAGGCCCAAGCATCTTTCTTGCGTTCACCTGCTCTAACGGCCAACATTTGGATCAACAGAACTTTGACCGCCATAAAGCTAATCAATAGGAGCAACATTTTAAATGGCGAACTTAACAATACGCCCACATCCATTTTCATGCCAACAGTGACAAAAAATAACCCCAGTAAAATATCACGATAAGGTCTAATATCAGCCTCGAGTTGATGCTTATACTGACTTTCTCCAAGCATCATTCCCGCAAGAAAAGCGCCCAACGCCATTGAAAGACCAAAAGACTGAGTTAACGCAGACGCGACCAATGTCACAAGCAATGTTGTAAGAACAAACAATTCATCTGTTCTCACCTGTGCTACTAAGTTGAATAATCTGGGCAATAGCCATTTGCCAAAAGACAGCAGTAAGCCAACAACAAGAACACCTTTTACCAAGGCGATGAGTAACGCTGTCGCCATTGAAGTTTCTGAATCTTGCGCCAGCATAGGGATTACAATCAGTAAAGGAACAACGGCGACATCTTGAAACAGCAGAATCGCAACGGATATCTGGCCCGATTTTCGTTTCATCGCACCACTTTCGCTTAGCTGCCTTATTACAATAGCAGTCGATGACAACGCTAAAATTCCGCCAATAACAATAGCCGCCTGCAATGTCTGCCCCAATAGCAATGCAATACCAGAAAAAACCACCATTGACAGCACCACTTGCAAGCAACCAACGGCAAACACCAAGTGCCGCATTGCTAGCAACTTAGGCAGTGAAAATTCTAATCCAAGCGTGAAAAGTAAGAAAACAATACCGAGTTCAGCAAAATGCTCGTAATCAACATGTTCTTGAGCAAGCGCGAGCCCATGTTCGCCAACAAACATGCCGGCAACTAAGTAGGCAAGAATTGCCGGAAGGTTTAGTTTTCTAAATAGCCAAACAATGATTACCGCACTCGATAATATGGCCAATACTTCAATATGCGCAGTCACTTTATCCCTAATACATTAATTATCTTGATAAAAATATCACACTAATAACTATGCCTGCTAATCCCACTCTTGTCTAAAATATTCATGAAGAATTATGAATTTCTTTGCCTGTCATTTTTTTGGCTACGCCCGCATTTATCGGGCATAGCCAAGTATTTAACCAAATCAAATAGTTATCTACAGCCTTTATAAAACACAAATTTCGGCACAGCTATTGCATCAATAGCTCCGAGCCAAGCAAGACAGGTATACATATGCAGACACTTAATTTAATCGAAACTCCTTCAAGCGAATTTAACGCATTTCGTTTGTATGAAAAAAGTACGACGCAAGTTGAGCAACGTAAGTTATCGCTTATGGAGCGCTTGCAATCATGCCTAACGCTAGAAAGCATTTTGGATACTTTTGCAACGGAGATTGCTGATTTAATTGACGTGTCAGGCATTACATTTAAAAAAGGGACAATAATTACCTCTTCAAGCCATTTCAAATCAGGCCGAAAAGAACGCCTTTTTGAACTTAAGCTTAACAATCGTTTTTTAGGTACCCTAACATACAGCTTGAACAAGCCGATGAGCTTAAAAAGTCATGCGGTATTACAATCACTGCACGACTACTTGCTTCACCCTATCAATAACGCCTTGCGCTACCAAGAGGCATTAACATTAGCGCTACAGGACGGGTTAACTGAACTGGGTAATCGCAGATCATTTGATCAACAAATCAAGCGTGCTATTCATTCAGCAAATCGTCACTTAACTAAAGTTGGCCTAATGGTATGCGATTTAGATAGATTCAAAGAGATTAACGATACCTACGGACATAAGATTGGCGACTTAGTGCTAACGCATTTCGCCCTAGCATTGCAGTCAAGTATTCGTGATTCCGACAGTTGTTTTCGCTTTGGTGGTGATGAATTTGCTATCATCGTTGAAAATGCCAGCGAAAATAGCCTGGTTATTATTGAAAACCGTTTAAAATTAGCAATTGCACAAGATCCATTACTAGCAAAATATAATGTATCTTCGAGTATTGGTGCTACGTTCATGAAAAGAGATGATTCGGAACATACATTATTTGACCGAGCAGATACGGTACTTTACCAAAGAAAGCTAGAGCGTAACCGACAGCTTAGTATTGTTTAGAGCGTGTTGGACAATATTCAACTTTCTTGCTTTAACGCTTTGAGCGCCAACGTGCGCTCATCTGGCGTAGCATCTATCAATAAACGGCAAAACCTGACCGCTTGTGAAAACTTTTCGGCGCCAATGGTTGCCACTGTTTGCCGTAAGAAATGCTTTGAAAGATAAAACGCATTTGCATAATGCTCAATAGCGTCATTAATCGTTGGATAAACGACACCATCAAATACGAAGTTGGGCATGGTGTCTGGCGGTGACAAGGTGATCCCTGCAATAACAACTGACCAACCGCGAAAGTTTACTCTATCTCGAGCAACTTCGTACATGAACCACGCACTACGCTGAAATGATTCAAAATTCCCGCCTTCGAATTGACTATTTGCCAATTCTTCAGGCGTCCAATTGACGCCAATAGCTAAATCCTTGCGATACACTCTGAGCAATTGCTGTTTAACATATTGCGCCACACCCCAGATATCATCAGCTTCTGCTTTATATGCAAACGTATGACATTCTCGACAACTAGGTACGGCAAGCTCGCCGTGAACGCATTGGACAATTAAATGTTGGTCATGAGGCATACAAAATTCTGTAGACTTTGGTTCGCCGCAAAACCAACAAAGATTGCGATAGTTAAATGGGCTTTCAATTAACTGGTAAGCCACTAGCTACAATTTCCTTAGTATTTAAAAGTAATTGTTCCATCACGCATCTATTTACGCTTTCCTTTTGCTTTTACTTTTTTGGTCTTTTTAACTTGCCCCGATTTCGCGCTGCTAGACTTATTACCAGCAGCTCGCTTCTTCGCTAAAGCTTGATTTTTCTCTTGTATAGTTCGATAACGATTCTTGGATGTTTTTGTTGTTTCGGCATTCTGTTTGGCATCCGCCTGCGGATCAAACTCATACCCAGGCACAGTAACATAATCAAAACGTCGACCAATCAATGCTTCAATATTACCTAAGAACTTTTCATCTTTAGGGCTAACTAAAGACACTGCGGTACCAGATTTACCAGCACGCCCCGTTCTCCCGATACGGTGCACGTAATCTTCGGCTAAAAAAGGTAAATGGAAATTTACAACGTATTGCAAATCTTCAATATCTAAACCTCGTGCCGCTACATCAGTGGCTACCAGGACACGCACTTTACCTTCAGCAAAATCAGCTAACGCTTTATTTCTAGCACCTTGTGATTTATCACCGTGACAAAGTGCCGCTTTTATACCATCTAATTTTAATTCCTTAGCGAGAATATTAGCGCTCTCTTTGGTGCCTGCAAAAACCAACACTTGCTGCCAATTATTTACGCCTATAAGCTCTGACAAAAGTTCACGTTTGCGTGATTCACTTACACGATAGACAAGCTGTTTTACCTTCCCAGAGGTCGCGTTTTGTTTTGCAACTTCAACTGTTCTAGGGGTATGCAATACTTGTTTGGCCAATCCTTTCACTTTGTTTGAATATGTCGCCGAAAACATCAGGGTTTGGTGTTGGTGTTTAATCGTAGAAAAAATACGTTCAATATCATTGAGAAAGCCCATATCCAACATACGATCAGCTTCATCTAACACCACAGTTCTTACTTGAGAAAGGTTCACATGTTGTAACGTCATATGCTCTAACAACCTACCAGGGGTAGCAACTAGAATATTGACGCCTTGGCGCAACATTTTAGTTTGGCCTGGCATATTCACACCACCGTAAATAACCCCGCTTGTTAATGACGTAAACTGAGTAAATTGTGTTATGTTTTCTGCAACTTGCTGCGCCAGCTCACGGGTGGGAGTTAAAATTAACGTACTAAATAGATTGCTATCATTTTTTCTCAGTAACTTATCAATTAAAGGCAACATGAACGCAGCAGTTTTCCCCGTCCCTGTTTGTGCGCTTGCAAGTAGGTCTTCCCCTTTCTTAATGATTGGCATTGCTCGCTGCTGGATAGGCGTCAGCTGCTTGTAGCCCATCGATTTTACTGCTTCTAATAGTGGCTGAGATAATCCTGCCGCATCTACACTCATGTTGAGACCCTTTAATTTATTTGGGCGCGATTATAGCGAGAATTACATTCGCACTAAATCAAAATTTAGCGATATGAGCGAACAAACACACAAAATAACGCTTTTTTTGACTATTTATCCCAAATACCTGGGGTTAATCCCAATTTTTCTCGCTCAACGTTACTCACGCTATACTCCGGAATTTTTCCAGCGACTTGCTGAGTTTGATAGTCTCGCGCAATGTTGACAACGACCTTGCTGAGCAAAAACAACGCTGTGACATTCACGACTGTCATTAATCCTGTCGACAGATCTGCTAATGCAATAACTTGAGGCAAAGTCGCCACTGAACCAAACAGTAAGGCCACTAAAAAGCCTACACGTAAAAACAAATGCCCAGCCTTTCCATCTAAATTCAGATATTTTAGGTTCGTGTCTGCATAAGCAAAATTGGCAACAATTGACGTGAAAGCAAATAACATGATCGCCAATGAAACGAAAATACTTCCCCAATCCCCCACTTGTGCAACCATCGCTTGTTGCGTCAGTTGAATCCCTTGAATTTCGCCCGTTAATTGTGGAGAAAGCAGTATTAAGAATGCTGTACAAGAACAAATGACAATAGTATCGAAAAATACCGCTATCATCTGAATAAATCCCTGTGATGCTGGGTGATTTGGATTTGGTGTTGCCGCAGCTGCAACATTTGGCGCACTTCCCATGCCAGCTTCATTAGAATACAGTCCCCGCTTAACGCCTTGTACAATCGCTGCACCGACTACGCCTCCTGCAGCCTCTTTAAGGCCTAGCGCTGAAAATACGATATCTTGAACGATCGCGGGAATCGCCTGAATATTCATAGCAATAACAATTAGACAAACAACGAAATACGAGATCCCCATAAAAGGAACGGTAAGTTCGGCAAAGCGTGCAATTTTGCGCAGTCCGCCAAAAATAATGATACCTGCCAGTATAGTAATAATCACCCCCGTGTATATCGGCGCAATACCAAATGAGCCATGAAACGCGTCGGTGATAGAATTAGCCTGAACAGAACTAAAGACAAAGCCATAACCAAAGAACAAACAAAGCGAGAATGTAACCGCGAGAAACTTACTGTTCAGCCCTTTACGCATATAATAAGCGGGCCCGCCTCTAAACTGCCCTTGCTCATCTCGCTCTTTGTATAACTGCCCTAGCGCACTTTCCGCAAAAGCTGTCGCCATACCAACAAAAGCAATTACCCACATCCAAAATACCGCACCGGCTCCACCTAGCGAGATGGCTACTGCAACCCCCATCAGGTTTCCAGTTCCTACCCTTGCTGCTAGCGATGTACATAGCGCCTGAAATGATGAAATGCCTTGGCTACTTTCTTGGCGACTATTTCGGAGCAAAGCAAACATATGCCCAAATTTAAATAGTTGAAGCGCTCTTAAACGAAAGGTAAACCAGATACCACATCCCGTAAGCAAGTAAATGAGTATATCGCCCCATAAATAGCCGTTAATTAGGCCAACCCATTGTTCTATCAACATACACCTCTAAGGAATTTAAAATCTGAAACGCTTTACGAAATACTAACCTATTGATTACTCAATATGAAAATAACCAATTACTCACATACTGAGCAATTGGTTATTAATATAGATAACACTAACTAGTTAACACCAACTAGTTAACACCAACTAGTTAACACCAACTAGTTAACACCAACTAGTTAACGCTATTCATCGTGCACTAATTCAACTAGCACTGCTTCAATTGAAGATTTTGCATCACCAAATAGCATGCAACTATTGTCTTTGAAAAATAGAGGATTTTGCACACCAGCATAGCCAGTGCTCATCGAACGTTTGAATACAACAACCTGTTTGGCATTCCAAACTTCAAGCACAGGCATGCCTGCAATTGGACTCTTAGGGTCTTCGCTTGCTGCTGGGTTTACCGTGTCATTTGCACCGATAACTAACACAACATCAGTGTCTGAGAAATCATCGTTGATTTCTTCCATCCCCAATACAATGTCATATGGCACTTTTGCTTCGGCAAGCAGCACGTTCATATGCCCAGGCAAACGCCCGGCTACAGGGTGAATACCAAAACGTACATTAACGCCCAGTGATTTTAACTTCTCGGTTAATTCTCGAACAGGATACTGAGCCTGCGCGACAGCCATACCATAACCCGGTGTTATAATGACGTTCTTAGCGTTTTTCAACATGTCAGCCACGTCAGCAGCATGTACCTCTACATGTGTTCCGTAGTCCTTATCGTTATCTACTTCGACCTCTGTACCAAAGCCGCCAGCTATAACACTGATGAATGAACGATTCATCGCTTTACACATGATATAAGATAAAATCGCACCAGATGAGCCAACCAATGCGCCTGTGATAATCAACAAATCATTACTCAACATAAAACCCGCCGCAGCCGCAGCCCAACCTGAATATGAGTTAAGCATAGAAACCACCACCGGCATATCAGCACCACCGATAGAGGCCACTAAATGCCAGCCAAATAGTAATGCTAGTACAGTCATAATCACGATGGCAAACATCACACCGTTAGATTGCACAAAATAGATCATTAACAAAATTGAAATCAGGCACACACTGGCATTGAGTTGATGACGGTGGGGCAGCATTAATGCTGCGGAATTTAGCTTTCCACTTAATTTACCAAATGCAACGACAGACCCCGTAAACGTGACGGCGCCGATAAATACGCCAAGAAAGATCTCTGTCAAATGAATAGCTACAAGCGTATCACTAACGGGATGAAATCCACCGAGAGAATGGGCATTCATTTCAAGTAAACTATTGTAACCGACGAAAACCGCGGCCAAGCCAACAAAGCTGTGCAAAATAGCAACAAGTTCTGGCATTTGCGTCATTTCAACGCGCTTGGCCAATCGGATGCCAACAAAACCACCTATGACCATCATCGCCATTATCAATGGAACGTTTGCAATTCTATGATCGAGCAAAGTGGCAACCAGTGCGATCGTCATACCTATAATGCCAAACCAGTTTCCTCGCTGTGCACTTTCTTGCTTACTTAACCCAGACAAACTGAAAACGAATAATAATGCAGCAACTAAATAAGCGCCGTTTAACACGCCAGAATAAGTTTCCATAGACGCTCCTACTTCCTAAACATTGTTAACATACGTTTAGTGACATAAAAGCCACCAAATATATTAATCGACGCAATTAAAATCGCGATAGCCGCAAACAACTGCACAACAAAACTACCATTACCCACTTGCAATAATGCGCCAACGATGATGATGCCCGAAATGGCATTCGTCACACTCATGAGTGGCGTATGCAAAGAATGTGATACGTTCCAAACCACGTGATAGCCCACCACACATGCAAGCACGAATACCGTAATGTGTTCGAAAAATTCTTCTGGCGCGACACTGGCCAGCCAAAAGTAAAACACCGCTGCTAGGGCCCACAACAAATTTTTCAAATTAAAAATCGGTGAAGATTCCACTTTTGGAGTTTCTATTTCTTCGTGTGCTTTAACGTTTGGTGCAGGTTGAGCTGGTGCCTGCGCAGACACCGTGATAGGAGGTGGTGGAAAAACGATGTCCGCTTTGTCGACCACGGTCATGTGGCGAATTACGTCATCGTCAAGATCTAGCACTATCTCACCATTTTTCTCGGGACAAATTAGCTTGAATAAGTTAGCTAAGTTGTTGCCATACAGTTGAGAAGACTGATTTGGCAAACGAGACACTAAATCGGTATAACCAATGATTGTTACTCCCTGATGCTGGTGGCTCTTACCCGCCACCGTAAGTTCGCAATTTCCTCCACCAGCAGCGGCTAAATCGACAATGACACTACCAGGTTTCATCGCTTCTACCATTTCGGCAGTAATTAACTTAGGTGCTGGTTTGCCCGGGATCATCGCGGTTGTAACAATAATATCGACATCCTTTGCTTGCTCAAGAAATAGCGCCATTTCTGCATCAATAAATGCCTGACTCATTTCTTTCGCATAACCATCGTTTGATGCCTGGTTTTCAGGCTCCTGATAATCTAGCACCAAAAATTCAGCGCCCATGCTCTCAATTTGTTCCTGAACTTCGGGCCTAGTATCAAATGCCCTGACAATCGCCCCCATGCTACTTGCAGTGCCGATAGCCGAGAGACCAGCTACACCTGCACCAATTATTAAGACTTTAGCGGGAGGCACGTTACCTGCTGCCGTCATCTGCCCAGTAAAGAAACGACCAAACACATTTGACGCCTCTACTACTGCTCGATAGCCCGCAATATTTGCCATTGAACTTAGTGCATCAAGCGATTGAGAGCGCGTCATACGCGGAACCATATCCATCGCCAGCGTGGTAATCGATTTATCTTTGAGTAAGTTTAATAACACTTCATTTTGTGCTGGCGCGATAAAAGAAATCAAATACGCGCCTTCGCTCATTTGCTCTATTTCTGCTTCAGTAGGCGCATTAACCTTAATGACTATATCGCTCGCTAGGCACTTTTTCTTGGTGACAATACTAGCTCCTGCTTTTTGATAAGCTTCGTCATGAAAGCTGGCACTTTCGCCCGCGCCTTTTTGAATTTGAATTTCAAACCCTAAAGAAATGAGTTGTTTAACAGATGATGGTGAACAAGCGACACGACGTTCGCTGCGTAAGGATTCTTTCGGTATGCCAATTATCATTTAACCCCCTGTAATGTAAAAACGACACAGCAAATGGACTTCCCATGAAATATAGGGAGCCATAGCTAATTATCGTTTTTGCGCTACCTCAAGGTGAGTACATCAGCACAAATTATTGTTATAGAGATACTTTTATCACAAAGTAGCAGACAAGCAAACCAGCAAAATTCAGGAATTGCTTATTTAGAAGGGTAATCGAGCTTATTTAGCAGGGTTAATCGATATCATCAAGTGGCCAAACAACGATATAGTCTTCGAAAAACTCTAAGTCCACTTCATTATCTTTAACTACTTTACCACGGACTGACATGCCAGCGCGGTGCATCGCTGATTTCTTGCCTTTGTGGAGCAATGGATGCCAAGATGGTAGCCCTCTGCCTTCTCTTAGCCGACGATATGTGCAGCTAGGAGGCATAAAAAATACGTCATCAAGGTTATCTTGTGTTAACTGTACGCAATCTGGTACCAACTTGGTGCGTTGACTGTATTGCGTACAGGCACAGGTTTTATCGTTGAGCAGATGACAGGCAATATTAGAATACACCATTTGCTCGCCATCATGCATAACATCAGTAGGTTTTAGCTCGTCCTCATCTGACACCTGTTCATCGTCGATAAACTTGTGTAAGCAACATTTGGCGCATCCATCGCACAATGACTCCCATTCACTGCGAGTCATTTGTTCAAGTGTTTTTGATTGCCAAAAAGGTTGGGCTTGTTCAACCATGGTACTGCTTTGCCTATTTTACTGCCGGATACTTAATTCTATCAGACAAGTGTCCAACAGAGCTAACAAAGTAATACGACAAATTCCAATGCATTAAGCTTTTGTAGTTATTGTAAGCTAAGTAAACCCTACCATTGGCGTCATCCGGAAATACTAATGCTGCTTTTATATCTACACTTGGCAAATCGCGACCATCCATACGCCTAATACCGAGTTCTTGCCACTCAGCCAAGGACTTTTCAGTTTTTTCCCAAGCTTTCAACCAATTAGACCGACCACCAGTATTTTTAGGGATAGCAAGAGATGTATCAAACCCTTCTGGCAGCTTCACCTGACGGCCCCATGTTAGTGCATCGTTCCAACCTTCTTTTTTCAGATAATTAGCCATAGATGCGAATACATCAGCTTGATCTGTCCAGATATCCTTTTTACCATCATTGTTACCATCTACGGCATAACTAAGGAATGAGGTTGGCATAAATTGATTTTGTCCCATAGCGCCAGCCCATGACCCTTTCATGTCTTCAATAGCAATATGGCCTTCGTCAAGAATTTGTAACGCAGCCCAAAGTTGCTTCTTAAAGAATGCTTCACGACGCCCTTCATAAGCCAATGTGGTTAATGCAGAAATCACATTATAATTGCCCATGATTTTACCGAAATTGGTTTCTAATCCCCACAATGCAACGATGAATCTTGGCTGCACGCCATACGCTTCGCCCACTTGGTTTAATAATTCAAAATGTTCTTTGTACATAGCCCTTGCACGTTTCACCTTCCACTCAGGAACGCGTTTAGGTAGATATGTATCAAGGGTTTCGACAAACTCAGGTTGATTGCGATCTGCTTTTACTGCGCGTTTGTGAAAAGTGACGTTCTTGAAGCTATTCTCAATAAATGTCTGCTCATAGCCTTTCTCAGCCGCTTCACTCTTAAGTGTTGCCACATACTCTTCAAAGGTGGGTTTTTCTACGTGTTTACTTGGAGATTCCGCCCATGCTGCACTTGTTAACAATGAAGCCGATAATAAACAGACAATACTACGTTTGATATTCAACATACGACTTATCACCTAATCACTTAATTCGTTATTATTTGCTAGTTGTGTTCTGTGAGTTTTGAGTAAATCTTCTTTTGGTGGTGGCAACTGCAAGTAAAAGCCCTCGTCACTCAAACTTGCTTTCACTTTTTCTAAATCTGCCATTCCAAGCTTAGTCTTGTTGGCAAGATTAATGATCGTCACCAAAATCGGTGTACCAAACATCTTGAGTAATGCTTCAGGTACTTGTGAAAAATCATCACGTTTATTAATAAAAAGGTAAGTGTCGGCTTTTCGACTACTTTTATATACGGAACATAGCATAATGGAGACCTATGAAATTAGAAGAATAAGTTCTGCCAACAATATAACACGACCATTTGAAATTGTTGACCACCTTTTGTTATGCAAATTCGTAACGTTTTGTAAGTGACAACTTAGGATGGCTGTGGGTCGTAACGGATGAAACGCTACGACCTCACTAAGGCTAGAGTGTTGAAAAATTATTTTGCGCTGAAAGCAGCAATCGCTCCCCTACAAGCTCGAAGCGCCAATCTCTTAGCAAATCAATCTGTTCTTGATTATCAGTTTGACCGTTAAGTTTATAGTGCCAAGTCAAAAACTGATTAATTTGCTTTTTAGACGCCATATTTTCAGGCAGCAAGTCATGTTGTTTTGCCGCTTTCTGAACGAAACTTTTTATCCGTTTAAATACTTGCTTGTATCCAGGATATTCATCCAAACGCGTTATACGGCTTGGATATTCTTCCTCAGGCACTTTACTGGCCTTTTGCAGTACCGACAACATTATCTTGCCTTTATGCTTAATGTCTAGTTGTTCAGCACCTTCTATAGAAAACATCGCAGCCATGTTCGTAGGTAAACGTTGTGCAACACCAATTAAGGTATTATCTTTGGCAATAAATCCAATTGGGAGATTTTTTTTCTTCGCTTGCTCATAGCGCCATATGGCCAAATGTTTCAACGCATTAAGTTGTTTGGGATTTAAACGCCAACTCATTTTCACGTTGTAATATAAGGTTGATTCATCAAGTGGAGTAAACTTTTTCTCGATCATCAAAGCGGACTCTTGCTTTACTGCTTGCAACCAAGGCGTTTGTTCAATTTCAGCCAGTAATTTCGGATAAATTTGAATAAGGTGAATGACATCAGCTTGTGCATATATTAGCTGGCTGTCAGTCAGTGGGCGCTTTGTCCAATCTGTTCTAGAGTCTGATTTATCGAGATCAATATCCAAAAAGTGTTTGACCATCGCTGCATAGCCTACAGATAAACCATGCCCTAAAAACGCCATCATAATTTGGCTATCGATTAGATTTTGCGGTCGGCAATTAGCGACCGTTAAAAATACTTCGAGATCTTCAGAACACGCATGCAAGACTTTGACAATAGAAGGATCTTCAATTAATCGCCAAAATGGTGATAAATCAAGCAACGCCAACGGGTCAATTAATATCACATGCTGACCATCACAAACCTGTATCAAGCCAAGTTTGGGATACAAAGTTCTGGTTCGCACAAATTCAGTGTCAACAGCGATGACCTCCGCTTGCGACAACTTTGCACATATATCCTTTAGTGCTTCATAGTCTTGAATATAAATAAACTGCAATGGTACTCCCATGGGAACTGCTTGATAACTGGGTGCTCTCTACGAGCGTCTTCTACGTGTAGTTTGCTTCTGGCGATGCTGATGTTTTTTTACGGACCGTCTGATACGTCGGCTCTTGGCATTATCAATTGCCTTCTCATCAACTTTCACCTTACTGTTCGTTTCAGGCTTAAGCTCTACTAATTTACGATAGTAGTTTACATCTTTCAAACCTAACTCAACCCAGCCACCTACAGGCAACTGGCGTTTTAGCTCTAAATCACCATAACGAACACGGATCAAACGGCTAACCTGTACTTCCTGACTTTCCCAAAGTCGACGTACTTCTCGGTTTCGCCCTTCGGAAAGCACCACATGGAACCAATGGTTACGCCCTTCTCCACCACGATACATGATCTTCTGGAACTTTGCAGGCCCATCTTCAAGCTTTACACCATGACGCAAACGTTGAAGCATTGCTTCATCAACTTCACCAAAAACACGTACCGCATATTCACGTTCCACTTTACGTGATGGATGCATCAATCTATTCGCCAACTCACCATCTGTTGTGAACAGCAACATACCAGAGGTATTAATGTCTAGTCGACCTACTGCAATCCAACGGCCAGATTCGAGCTTTGGCAAGCGATCAAATACCGTTGGTCGTCCTTCTGGGTCTTTTCGCGTACACATTTCGCCTTCAGGCTTGTTGTACATCAGCACACGACAAACTTCATCCGCTTGTGATTGCAGCGACACTATATGACCGTCAATTCGAATTTGCTCAGTACCTTCAACACGATCGCCTAAGTAGGCCGTTTTGCCGTCAACACTCACTCTTCCTTCACTTATTACCGCTTCCATTTCGCGGCGTGAGCCTTTGCCTGCTCGGGCAAGGACTTTTTGTAATTTTTCAGACATAGGTCTTAAACTCTCTTACGTCAGTAACATCACGCATTAACATCGCTAGTCTCTGTCTCATTTTGTTGAGTTATGTCTTCATTTTCGGATGAAGACTCAATAATAGGCAACAGTTCTGGTAACTGTGCCAGTGACTTTAAAGAAAAGTAATCTAAAAAAGCCGTAGTCGTCGCATACATAGCCGGACGACCGGGCACTTCCTTGTGACCTACAACGTGAATCCAATCACGTTCTAATAGTGTTTTCGTTATATGGCTGCTAACCGCAACGCCACGAATATCTTCTATTTCACCACGTGTTATCGGTTGGCGATAGGCGATTAACGCTAACGTTTCTAACAGCGCTCTAGAGTATCTCGGTGCTTTTTCTTCAAACATCATAGCAATGTCTTCAGCAAACGCACTAATCGCCTGAAAGCGAAAGCCAGAACCTACCTGCATCAGATTAACACCACGCGGTTTGTATTCTTCAACCAACTCATCAAGCGCTTGATTAATCACTCGATAATTCACACGGTAATTAGCCAATACTGTAGATTTCAATCGAGCAACTGACATCGGCTTGCCCGCGGTAAAAATAGCCGCTTCCAACAGTTGTTTTAATTGTTCATAAGGCAAAGTTTTCATTACAGTGATGCGTCTTTGGCCAAACGTACGTGTATTCTACCAAAAACTTCGGCTTGCACGACTTCTATTATTGATTCTTTTAACAATTCTAAAATGGCTAAAAATGACACCACCACACCTTGCTTGCCCTCATCGACACTAAACAGAGACTCAAACGAGCTAAAATTTTCATCATTTCGCCCAGACAAATACGTGATAATCTGTGACATTCGCTCACGAGTAGACAACACCTCTCGCGCAATATGGTGGTGTTCATACGCCTGCGCCCGTTTTAGTACCGCCTGAAAGGCGGTAACTAACTCAACTAAATCAACTTGCGTATCAATTACCCGCGCTTGAAAATTCTCAGGTAACTCAGCACTAGCCAAATATATATCTCGCTCCATGCGCGGCAATTCATCTAATCCTTCTGCCGCCGCTTTTATTATTTCATATTCCTGAAGGCGCTTCACAAGCTCGGCGCGCGGATCTTCTTCGTCCTCTTCCACCGTTTGTTTAGGTAATAACAAACGCGATTTTATCTCTGCTAAAATTGCCGCCATTACTAAATACTCAGTGGCTAGATCTAATTTAGATTCCTTCATTAATTCTACGTATGTCATGTATTGCTCAGTGATCGGCGCAATCGGCAGATTGAGAATATCGAACTTTTGTTTACGAATTAAATACAGCAGTAAATCGAGAGGTCCTTCGAACGATTCAAGTATGACTTCAAGTGCGTCTGGCGGAATAAATAAGTCTTGAGGTTTTTCAACAACAGCTTCGCCATGGATAAAAGCAAGCGGTAGGGGTTGCTGTTGCATTTCCCCTTGCATGACATTTGCACTTTTAATACTTTTATCCATCAAATTTGGTCTTATTCAAATGGTGTTGGATCGCCTTGCCCAATGCGAATAATACTGGCTTCACCATCAGAATAGTCAACTACAGTGGTTGGCTTCTCGCCTAAGTGACCACCATGAATAATTAAGTCGACCTGATGCTCCAAAATGTCTCGAATGTGTTCTGGGTCGTATTCGGCGTGTTCTTCGCCCGGCATAATCAAGGTTGTAGACATAAGCGGCTCTTCAATCGCTTCCAACAAAGCCTGCGCAATCGTATTTTCAGGAATACGAATGCCTATGGTACGCTTTTTCGCATTTAGCAGACGCTTGGGCACTTCTTTTGTCCCTTTAAAAATAAAGGTGTATGGCCCTGGTGTGTTGTTTTTGATTGCACGAAAGGCCGTATTGTCGACACTGGCATAAACAGACAGCTCAGATAGATCTCTGCATACTAAAGTGAAATTATGATCTTTGTCGATATTACGAATACCACATATTCGCTCTAGCGCCTTTTTGTCACCAATATGGCAACCTAAAGCATAGCCAGATTCAGTTGGATAAACGATAACGCCCCCTTGATGCACCATTTCAGCGGCTTGCTTCATCAATCGTCCCTGAGGGTTATCTGGGTGAACGTAAAAAAACTGACTCATTGAGTATTCCTAAATATTTGAAATTAATGCCAAGCAGACCAAATTGGTTCACAATTGTTGGGCAGTTTTAAATTTCTGCCAAGATCACTCCACTTGCTGGGATAATGAAAGTCTGAACCAAGTGATGCTAATAATTGATACTCTTGACAATAGTTTAGCATGCGTTGACGTTGTTCGTTGTTCATTTGTGGTAATACTATTTCCAAGCCATCGCCTGAGGCTTCGCTAAAATCGACAATCAGCCGTCTTAGCCATTTAGCGGACAAATCGTAACGAATAGGGTGCGCCAGTACCGCGACACCTCCCGCTTTATGAATAGTTGATACAGCATCCGCTATCGAACACCACTTAGGTTTGACATAAGCGCGTTTTCCTTTGCCAATATATTTGTCGAATGCTGCTTGCATTTTGCTAACATGACCTTGTTCAACCATAACTTTGGCAAAATGCGCACGTGTGACTGATCCTTCTCCAGCCCGCAATAACGCTTGCTCGTAGACACCGCTTAATCCACATTTTTCCAGTTTAATGCCGATTTCTTTTGCACGTTCATCACGTGAGTTCTGTTGACTTGCTATCAGTTCACTAAGCGCCTGATTTTTGCTATCAATATTTAATCCAACAACATGAATCTCAAAATTCTGCCAGAGTGTAGAAATCTCAATTCCCGGTACTAAGGTAAGCGGTAACTGATTGTCATCTATATAACTTTGTGCAATATCTAATGCAGAAACTGTATCGTGATCGGTAATTGCTAATACATCAAGTTGAAAGTTCACCGCCCTGTCGACCAAGGTTTCAGGCGATAAGCCGCCGTCAGAGCAATTTGTATGACTGTGCAGATCAACGCGCTTTTCTAAAAGGTTGTCTAAATTAGCGGTTGACATCCGAGGCATAATAAGGTCTTCTATACGAGTTTAAAGCAAACTAATTTTACTTTGGTAACAGACAGAATGATACAAGTAATTACAACTAATTCATTAATTTGGTGGTGGCATAACTCTACGTAAGTGGGTTGTGATGGTTTGCTATAGCTGCAAAAAATTTCGAGAAAACCCGCTTATTTCAAGCGGGTTTTTGCGTTTTGTGGCTGTTATTTTTTCATAAGAACTTAATTGTAAAGAGATAAACGATGCTAACAACAAGAGTGAAAAGTTGGTTCATCTGGTGGCTTCAGCCAATTTATGCCGGATGACAATCAATAACCGAACAAATTTAGGATAACGACAATGATCATAGTACTGAAACCACAGGCGTCAGAGCAGGACGCACAAGAAATACTAAACAAAATTGCAGAACTTGGCCTAAAACCGCTGTACATGCCAGGTATCGAGCGCACCGTAATTGGCGCATTAGGCGATGAACGTGTGCTTCGAAAACTCCATCTCGACAGCTACCCCATGGTAGATAATGTCAAACCCATTCTTAGCCCATACAAATTAGTTAGCCGAGAGCTACAATCTCACGACACTATCGTGTCTATAGATGGAGTAAAAGTTGGCGGAAACAAATTTACCGTTATTGCTGGTCCTTGCTCTGTTGAATCACAGGAGCAGCTTTTTGGCGTGTCAAAAATGCTGTCAGAGCACAACGTCCCGCTTCTTCGTGGTGGCGCATTCAAACCACGTACTTCACCATATAGCTTTCAAGGACTCGGCGAAGAAGGATTGGCTTTACTTAAAGCGGCTAAACAAGAATTCAAAATGCCTGTTGTTTCAGAAATCATCGATCCTAGTGATGCGCAGCTGATGTATGATTATATCGACTGTTATCAAATTGGCGCGCGCAATATGCAAAACTTTCGTTTGCTTGAAGCTGTAGGTGCTCAAGATAAGCCCGTATTACTAAAGCGCGGCATGAGCGCAACAATTGAAGAGTTATTGCTTGCCGCTGAATATATTATCAACGCAGGCAACCCCAACGTCATTTTATGTGAACGTGGTATTAGAACCTTTGAAACAGCAACGCGTAATACGCTTGATCTGAACGCTGTCGCACTGCTCAAGCAAAAGACTCACTTACCTGTGCTTGTTGACCCTTCTCACGGTACAGGCGTTAAATCGTTGATTAACCCATTATCAAGAGCAGCGGCTGCTGTAGGTGCCGATGGTATTATTGTTGAATCACACTTGAATCCTAAAGAAGCATTATCAGACGGTCACCAAGCATTAACTGAAGAAGATTTCACTCAATTAATGGCCGATATCACGCCATTTGTTAAGGCAGCAGGAAAAACGCTATGAAATCAATGTTTGCCCAAAGTAATTTGACGCCTGGTGCGGTGAACACGCTATCAGGAAGCGCCAAATATCAAAGTGATCCACTGGCTGTATTCCAACACTTAACCAAAGGACAAGCTAATGCTCTTTTGCTAGAGTCTGCGGAAATCGACAAAAAGCATGAACTCAAGAGTCTGCTACTTGTTGATGCCGCCGCGCGCATCGAATGTAATGGGAACAAAGTTACTTTTGAACCTTTGACCACAAACGGTGAAGCTGCACTTGAATTTGTGAAAGATAAAATAACGCAGCACGCTGAAATTACGATTTTGCAAAAAGGATTTACTGCGACATTTCATCCTGTGAACAATGAACTGGACGAACGTTCACGTTTGTTAGCTACTAATCAATTTTCGGCACTGCGCACTTTTTTACAACTTCAAAATGACGACCAGCATGACTTTGGTATATTCCTAGGTGGCACTTTTGCGTTTGACATGATGTCAATGAGTGAAGTCCTACCTGCTGTTAGCAATGGCGAAAACACCTGTCCTGACTATGTCTATTACCTCGCCGAAACCTTAGTAATTATCGATCATGAAAAGCGCTCATCCGAGATCGTTGGTAACGTATTTAGCGGCTCAGAACAACAAAAGTGTTACTTTGAAATTAGTCGTCGATTGTCGGAGATTAAAACGTTCATGGCAAACTTTTCAGCTGACGTAGACAAAAACTCAGCTGACGCTTTAATCAATGCCAAACACAATCATGATAATTTAACCGTGTCGGTGGATGTGAGTGACGAAGACTTTTGCCAAACAGTAGAACAATTAAAAGAGCACATCAAAGCCGGTGACATTTTTCAAGTCGTGCCCTCTCGCACGTTTTCGTTACCCTGCACAGATACGTTCGCGGCCTATGCGGCATTAAAACGCAGCAACCCTAGTCCGTATATGTTCTATTTACAAGATCGTGAATTCTGTATGTTTGGAGCATCACCAGAATCTGCACTTAAATTCCAGCACACTAATCGTCAGGTAGAAGTGTATCCTATCGCAGGCACTCGCCCACGTGGCTTTACCGCAAATGGCGAGTTTTCACCAGATTTAGACAGCCGTTTAGAGCTAGACTTGCGACAAGATCAAAAAGAGCTCGCTGAACATATTATGTTAGTGGATCTCGCACGGAATGATATTGCACGGGTATCAAAAGCAGGAACTCGACATGTGGCAGACTTACTTAAGGTCGACCGCTATTCCCATGTCATGCATTTAGTATCACGCGTCTGCGGTACGTTGGCAGATGAATTGGATGCCCTGCACGCCTATCAAGCGTGTATGAATATGGGCACATTGTCCGGAGCGCCCAAAGTAAGAGCGACTGAGCTAATTCGTCAGTTCGAAGGTAAACGCCGTGGAAGCTATGGTGGTGCAGTGGGATACTTAACCGGTTCAGGAGATATGGATACTTGTATCGTAATTCGCTCTGCGTTTGTTAAAAATCGAACTGCATTTATTCAGGCTGGCGCTGGGGTTGTATATGACTCGAATCCACAGGCTGAGGCCAATGAGACCAGACAAAAAGCGCAAGCGGTTATCAGCGCCATTCAATTGTCTGAATCAATAATTGCTGAGAAACGAGAAGGAGCAAAGTGATGAACTCCACATCAAATATGCCCAGTTCGGCAGCTAAACCCAAAATTTACATGATTGATAATCTGGATTCGTTTACCTATAACTTAGTTGATGAGTTTCAAGTCCTTGGCTATGAGTTAGTGATTTATCGAAATACGTTATCTGCTGACTTTATCATGTCACAAATTGAGTCATGTGACACACCAGTACTTATAGTACTTTCACCGGGTCCAGGAACGCCGCAAAGCGCTGGTAGTTTAATGGAAGTTATCGCCAGAGCGGCAGGCAAATATCCAATATTAGGCATTTGTTTAGGCCATCAGGCGCTTATTGCGCATTACGGCGGCACCATCGGTCGTGCGCCCGAGATCGTTCATGGTAAAGCATCTAATATTACCCATTGCCAAACAGGAGCATTTGAAGGCATTGCCAATCCATTACCCATTGCTCGATACCATTCGTTGGTTGCTACAATGGTGCCAGATGATATCAATGTTATCGCTGCATATGAAATTGACGAGCACACCACACTTCCGATGGCGGTAGTGCATAATCGGGATAACATTCTCGGGTTTCAATTTCACCCTGAATCAATTTTAACGACTTATGGCAGTAATTTATTAGCGCAAAGCGTTAAGTATTTAGCAGCACATGAAAATGCACAGCAACAGACCAAGGAGATGATCTAATGAGCACAATTCTTTCTCAGCTAGTTGAAGGTCAAAGTCTGGCACAGTCCCAGTCAGAAGCATTTTTTACGGACATGATCAAAGGCAATGTCGAACCTGTACTTTTATCATCCGTTTTGACCGCATTGAAAATTAAAGGCGAGTCACCTGAAGAAATCGCTGGTGCCGCTATTGCAATACGAAACTATTCAACATCGTTCCCTACTTTGCCATTTGAAGTAACTGACTGTGTTGGCACAGGTGGTGACGGCGCCAATACAATTAATATTTCAACCACCGCTGCAATTCTAGCCGCAGCCTGTGGCCTTAAAATGGCCAAACATGGTAATCGCAGCGTTTCGAGTATGTCTGGTTCAGCCGATCTACTTGAAGCACTAGGCGTCAACTTAACGATGTCACCAGAAACAGCAGCTCATTGTTTAACAAAGTCTAATTTATGTTTCCTGTATGCCCCTGCCTATCATCCGGGATTTAAACATGCAGCCCCAGTGCGCAAAGCCATGGGTATTCGAACCTTGTTTAACATTCTTGGTCCACTGGTAAATCCAGCAAAACCTAGCACGATGTTATTGGGTGTTTACACGCCAACATTAATCCCAGTATTGGCCCAAAGCTTAATGCTTACAGGTGTCACACGCGCTTGGGTGGTTCATGGTAGTGGCTTAGATGAAATTGCCTTACATGGTGCCACGACTGTTACCGAAATTAATGGCGACGACATGTTTGAACATTCGATATCACCTGAAGATTTTGGTTTATCGCGATATTCTTTAGATGATATTAAAGGCGGCACACCAGAGGAAAACGCCAATATCATCAAGGCCATTTTGGCTGGCAAGGGAAAACCTGCACATAACGCTGCAGTCATTATTAACTGCGCAGCGCTGCTATATTTGCACAAACGTGCTGAAAGTTTAACCGCTGCCGCCCAGCTTGCTGCAGAAGTGTTGGCCTCAGGTAAAGGAATAGAAACATTGCAATTAATGGCGTCTTTATCAAATGAAGGAGCAAACTAACATGACCAATGTACTCGCCAAAATTGTTGAAGACAAAAGAGTCGAAGTTGCAGCACTTAAAAAGGCCTTCCCTTTAGCGGAATTTAGAGATGAATTGACGCCTTCGACTAAGGATATGTACGCCGCGCTAACACGTACAATTGACAAGCCTTACGCTGGATTTATTTTAGAATGTAAAAAGGCATCACCCTCAAAAGGTTTGATACGTGAAGATTTTGATCCTGTCGCAATTTGTCAGATCTATAACCAGTATGCCGCGGCTATTTCGGTGCTTACTGACGAAAAGTACTTTCAGGGCACTTATGAATATCTTCAGCAAGTCACCAGTGAAGTTGACTGCCCCGTGTTAAATAAGGATTTCTTTATCGATCCTTATCAGGTGTATTTAGCCAGATATTACGGTGCAGATGCTATTTTGTTGATGTTAAGTGTACTGACTGACAATGAATATCTAGCATTGGCTGAAATAGCTGAATCACTTAATTTGGCTATACTCACAGAAATTTCAAATGAAGAAGAAAAAGCACGCGCCGTTAAATTAGGCGCCAAAATGATCGGCATTAACAACCGTAATTTACGTGACCTTTCAACCGACATATCCCGCACATTAGATTTTGCTCCAAGCTTACCTGATGATGTGATTATAATTTCGGAATCGGGTATTTATACCAACGAACAAGTACGTGAATTAGCACCTGCTGTAGACGGCTTTTTGGTAGGTAGTTCGATAATGGCACAAAAGGACATTGATCTTGCCTGCCGTAGCTTAATTTTCGGTCATAACAAAGTATGCGGCTTAACATCAGCCCAAGCAGCACTAGATGCCAAAAACGCTGGCGCTGTATATGGTGGATTGATATTCGCCGAAAAATCACCACGATATGTGACTTTAGAGAAAGCACAAGAAATAATTTCAACACAAGCCCTCAACTTCGTTGGTGTTTTTGTGAACGCGCCTATTAGTCAAGTGGTCGAATATTTAAACACACTTAACTTATACGCAGTGCAATTACATGGTGAAGAAAGTGAGGATTACCTCAAAGAACTTAAGTCAACATTAGAAAACACCAACAGTGAATGCCAAATTTGGAAAGCGCAAGCGGTCGTTAACCAAGTGCCTGAATTAATGCCAACTGCTGAGCACATCGTATTAGACGGTAAAAATGCGGGTAGCGGTGAAACCTTCGGCTGGCGAGCGTTAGCCGAGAGCGAGCAAGACTTAAGCCGTTGTTTTTTAGCTGGCGGCCTGAATTCAGACAATATTGAATCTGCATTATTGCTGGTGTCTGAACAACAGCTTTTTGGACTTGATCTAAACTCTGGCGTTGAATCTCAGCCAGGCGTTAAGTGTCGCGAAAAACTTAATACCGTTTTCGCACAAATCAGAAATTATTAGTAGGAATTATCATGAGTAATCCGAATACAAACACATCACTACCCGCCTACTTCGGTGAATTTGGCGGCATGTTCGTTGGCGAATTATTAGTACCAGCGCTCGAACAACTTGAACAGGCATACATTGATTCACAAAGCGATCCTGAATTTATCGCTGAATTTAACCGTTTGTTAGAAGAGTATGCTGGGCGCCCGACACCACTCACTTTATGTAGAAACATAGTTAAAAATCCACATGCCAAAATCTATTTGAAACGTGAAGACTTATTGCACGGTGGTGCCCATAAAACTAATCAGGTATTGGGTCAGGCATTGTTAGCAAAGCGCATGGGCAAAACTGAAATCATCGCTGAAACAGGCGCAGGCCAACATGGTGTTGCAACGGCTATTGCCTGTTCGTTATTAGGCCTCAAATGTCGCGTATACATGGGGGCAGTTGACTGTGCGCGTCAACAACCTAATGTGTTTCGAATGAAGTTGATGGGCGCTGAAGTTATTCCAGTTACGGCTGGTAGCGGCACGTTGAAAGACGCGGTAAATGAGGCTTTAAGAGATTGGTCTGCCAATTATGAAAATGCCCACTACTTGTTGGGTACGGCTGCGGGTCCTCACCCATTCCCGACAATTGTCCGCGATTTTCAAAAAATGATCGGCGAAGAAGCCAAAGCGCAAATCCTTAAACAAGAAGGCAAACTACCTGATTACGTTATTGCGTGTGTCGGTGGCGGTTCAAACGCTATCGGTATGTTCCACGATTTCATAAAAGAAGAAGGTGTTAAGCTCATTGGCGTAGAGGCTGGCGGCAAAGGTATTGAAACACATCAACACGGCGCTACGTTGGCAGCTGGAACTAAAGGCATGCTACACGGCAATTATACCTACATCATGCAAGACAGTTATGGCCAAATCGAAGAATCTTACTCAGTATCCGCAGGTTTGGACTACCCTGCGGTTGGTCCTCAACATGCATTTCTTAAAGAAACAGGTCGCGCTGAGTATGTGCCAATTAACGATGACGAAGCACTCGAAGCGTTTCAAGCGCTATCGCGCAACGAAGGTATCATCCCTGCACTTGAATCATCACACGCACTAGCACAAGCATTGAAAATGGCAGAAAGCGTAACAGAAGACACCGTTTTTCTAGTGAATTTGTCAGGCCGAGGCGACAAAGATCTTGCCCATGTTCACACCGTATTGCATCCAGAAGCACAATCAATGCAGGAGTCAAAATAATGAGTGAATTACAGACTAATCGTTATCAACGTGCTTTTGCTCAGCTTGCTGAGTCAAATCAAGGAGCGTTTATTCCCTTTGTAACAATTGGCGACCCTAACCCTGCCTTGTCACTAAAAATAATCAAAACATTAATTGATGCGGGTGCCGACGCATTAGAGTTAGGTATTCCGTTCTCTGATCCAAGTGCTGATGGCATCACTATTCAAAAAGCAGGCATTCGTGCACTTGAAGCTAATGTGAATACAGATACCTGCATTGAAATTCTAAGCGAAATACGCGCCTATGCGCCTGATATCCCAATTGGATTGTTACTGTACGGTAATCTGGTATTTGCGCGTGGCATTGACAAATTCTATCAAGATGTTGCGGCCGCTGGCGTTGATTCAGTGTTAATCGCAGATTTGCCGATAAGAGAATGTGAGCCTTTTAGAAATTCTGCAAAAGCACATGGTGTATGCCCTATTTTCATTGCACCACCTAATGCTAGCGATGAAACGTTGAAAAAAGTGGCGCAATATAGCAGTGGTTATAGTTATGTACTTAGCCGCGCCGGCGTAACAGGTACTGACACGCAAGCACAAGTGCCAGCACATGCGCTATTGGAAAAATTAAATAGCTTTCAGGCACCGCCACCGGTAATTGGGTTTGGAATTTCAACGCCTGAACATGTCAAAGCAGCACTATCTTCGGGCGCTGCGGGGGCAATTAGCGGCTCTGCCGTGGTTAAGATAATTGAGGAGAACTTAGCATCACCTGACAACATGTTGGCGAAGCTATCAGAATTTGTTACTTCAATGAAAGCTGCAACGAAAAACGGCTAATCACGCTTCGATACGTCGTACCTCCTACTCAGCGCGAACGATTAATTTATTGTGTCTGTGCTGAGTACGAGCAATTGCCCCTCAATGCGAACGTGTAAATTTAACACGCTCGCATTGAGAATTCCCTCTAAGAAAGCTAACCCACTTCTATAAAGATAGCTTTTCAAATACACCATTTCTTTACGCTATCAAAGCTTTACAAAGTCTATCAAAACCCGAAGATGTGTATCTATTATGTTTCAAAGCCGAAACATAAATTAACACATTTTTGACACTTTGAAACAAATTCGCCTATCATGTCGGAGATTAACTATAAGATTTTCAAGCCGAATGGAAAATGAAAGAATGATAAGATTCAGTATATTGTTGACATTAATTGTCACATTTTCACTACATGCAAATAAGTGGGATCATTTATTTGATCATGCACAATATCAAGACGTTAAAATATCACCCGATGGTAAACACCTAGCAATAGCAGTGATCAGTCAAGGTAAACGCAGTCTTGCATTTATGGAAACCGACACCATGAAACTAGTTGGTGGCGCAATTATGAATGGTAAAGATGAAGCAGGCACATACGAGTGGATAAATAATGAGAGAGTAGTAATAAGAATTAACCGTCGCAAGCCTGGATTTGCACAGCCAATATCCTATGGTGAACTTTACGCTGTTAACTACGACGGTAGTGATCCTAAAGTTATTTATGGTGCTCGTGCCGGTAAAGCAGTACAAGGAGGCCGTATCAAAAGAGCCACGGCTACTTATGCAGTGGGAAGCATCATCGATACACTACCAGAGGATAACAAACACATTCTAATCAAGTCGACTCCATGGAGTGACAACGGCGACAAGCTATCTGAAGTTTATAAACTAAATGTGTACACAGGTAGAACTTCACGAAAAATATCGACAGCGCCAGTTCCCTATGCGAATTTTATTACAGACACTAAAGGTAATTTAGCGCTAGCAACAGGAACCGACAGCGACAATCGAACCCAAGTCTTTTTGAAACAAGAATCAGGTTGGAAGAAAATAGCATCTGAAAAATTTGGTCGCCAATTCATCCCGCTTACTATAGACGAAACAGGACAATATCTATTTGCACTAGACAACTATAATCAGGACAAGCTTGGCTTATTCAAGTTTAATTTATCGAACACAAGTTACGAACACGTATTTTCTGATAAAGTTCGCGATATTAGTGGTGTTGAAAGAACAACCGATCAACGCAGTATTTATGCGGTAAGAGTAGATGAAGGTAAGCCTGTTTATTATCTGATTAATAAAGACAACGAAGAAGCACAAATTTTTCGATCGTTAATCGCGACATTTCCGAATTACGCAATAAGCATCAGAAATCACTCTGAAGATGGCAGTAAATATGTACTACAAGTTTCTTCAGATGCAGATGCGGGAACGTTCTATTTATTTGATAAATCACAAAATAGTATACGTGCACTGTTTAAGTTTTTCCCAAACATTGATAGCAACCAACTAGCAAGGCAAGTACCGATCCAATTTACTGCAAGTGATGGCCTTACAATTAACGGATATTTTACTGAAGCTAAATCCAAACAAGCCGATGAACCAGCACCACTAATTGTATTAGTTCATGGTGGCCCTCATGCCAGAGACAATTGGGAGTACTACCCAGAAAGATTATTCTTGGCAGAAAATGGCTACTCAGTGTTACAAGTCAACTTTAGAGGATCAACAGGTTATGGATTGGCTTATCAAGAAGCTGGTTTTGAAAACTGGGGGACCGCTATCCAACAGGATATCTACGATGGAGTACAGTGGGCGATAAACAACAAATTAGCGAGTGCTGACAAATTATGTATCATGGGCACAAGTTTTGGTGCTTACTCTGCGTTGCAGAGCATTATTAAATATCCTGACACTTATAAATGTTCTATAGCCAATGCCGGTGTTTATGATTTACCTTTACTATTTGAAGAAGGTGATATCCCTAAGAACTCATGGGGTGAAAGTTATTTAGAAATGACGCTTGGTACAAATACTGACGCACTAATTGCCAACTCGCCTAATTATCATGCAGATAAAATTAATACGCCACTATTCTTGGCGCACGGAAAAAAGGACGAACGCGCGCCATTCACGCACGCTGAGCGACTGCGTGAAGCACTTGATAAGGCAAATAAAAAATATGAGTGGTATGCAGTCAGAAACGAAGCTCACGGTTTCTTTGACCCTAAGAATCAAAAAGAATACATGAATAAAGTACTCGACTTTTTAGAAACGCACCTTAACTAGAAAGTCTTAGTTATAAAAAAAACCAATGACATTTGTCATTGGTTTTTTTTACTTTTCGCAGTATTTGCTACAGTTGTTTAACGAGACTAATCGCCGATTTTTGCCCAAGTATCACGTAATCCTACGGTACGGTTAAATACCAAATGATCTTGAGTGGCATCTTTATTATCTAAACAGAAGTAACCTTGACGTTCAAACTGGTAGGCCTGTTCAGGCTTCGCGTTAGCAAGCGCCGGCTCTACTTTGGCGTTTTCAATAATAACCAAAGAGTCTGGATTAATGACCGAATGGAAATCATCAGCGGCTGCAGGATTTGGCACCGTAAACAAACGATCGTATAAACGAACCGTTGCACTTAATGCTTGCTCTGCAGAAACCCAATGAATTACACCTTTTGGCTTTGTACCGTCAGCAGGATTCTTACCAAGCGTATCAGCATCATATGTACAATAGACGGTAGTTACTTTACCGTTTTCGTCTTTATCGCAGCGTGTTGCCGTAACAACATAAGCACCACGTAAACGAACCGCTTTATCCAACACTAAACGCTTATATTTTTTGTTTGCTTCTTCTCTGAAGTCTTCAGCTTCGATATAAAGCTCTTTACTAAATGGCACAATTCGCGAGCCTTGGCTTTCATCACTTGGGTGATTCTTTACCGTTAACTCTTCTACTTGCCCTTCAGGGTAGTTTTCTATGACCAATTTAATTGGATCAAGCACAGCCATTGCACGAGGTGCGTTATCGTTTAAATCTTCGCGAATACAAGCTTCTAATACGCCCATTTCAACGGTGTTATCCATTTTAGTCACACCGATACGCTTAGCAAATTCTCGAATAGACGCTGGGGTATAGCCACGTCGTCTAAATGCCGCAATTGTAGGCATACGAGGATCGTCCCAACCAGTAACGAGCTTTTCTTCTACTAACGCATTTAATTTACGTTTGCTCATTACCGTGTATTCAAGATTTAGACGAGAAAACTCATACTGACGTGGTTGAGATTTAATTGAGATATTGTCAATTACCCAATCATATAATCGACGATTATCTTGAAATTCTAATGTACAAAGCGAGTGAGTAATATTTTCAATGGCATCCGAAATACAATGGGTAAAATCGTACATTGGATAAATACACCACTTATCACCCGTTTGGTGGTGATGTGCAAATTTAACGCGGTAAATTACCGGATCACGCATACACATGAAGCTAGAGCTCATGTCAATTTTTAAGCGTAATGAACACTCGCCTTCTTTAAACTCGCCATTCTTCATTTTCTGAAATAGCGCTAAATTTTCTTCAACTGGCGTATCACGATAAGGGCTGTTTTTACCTGGCTCTTTCAACGTTCCGCGGTATTCGCGCATTTGTTCGGCATTAAGAAAACAAACATACGCCAAGCCTTTCTCGATCAATTCAACTGCATAACCAAATAGCTGTTCAAAATAATCTGACGAATAGCGAATGTCTCCTGCCCATTGATAACCTAACCATTGCACGTCTTTTTGAATTGAGTGCACATAATCGATATCTTCCTTTTCAGGGTTAGTATCATCAAATCTTAAATTACACAGGCCTTTATAATCCTGTGCTAAGCCAAAATTAAGGCAGATGGATTTGGCATGACCAATGTGTAAATAGCCATTTGGTTCAGGCGGAAATCGCGTCTGTACACTGCTATGTTTACCGCTATCTAAATCTGCATCGATAATTTGACGAATAAAATTAGTTGGACGGTTTTCAGCTTCCGACATGGAGAGTCTTTCCTCGAGAGTTTGGTTCTTAAAATCTTCGGTATTATGACAAAAGATTAGTTTAACATACAGCGGTATATTCGGTTGCAGAACAAATTTTTACTTTGCTCCTCCACAAACAAATGCGGTGAAAATGACAAGTAAAAGATATGTGCAATTTTTACAAGGCTAAAATTTGAATAATACCGCGTCTATACGTTTATTTTTTATTTGAATTGCGCGGCTTAGGAAGGTTTAGTTCCGGCTGGTCCTTCTCTTTGTTAGTATAAATTGTCGTGGTATGCGTTTCTTTTTCTTCATAGTTACCGGTTTCAGGGTCAACTTTCCACTTTCGTTCAACCACAGTTTCTGGTGGCGTATAAGAGCAGCCAACAATAGCTAAAGTAAGGCCAGTAATAATGGACGCTGTTGTTTTTTTCATTGAAATATCCTTAAATTCTAAACAAATGACACATTAAATTTAATTAACGGCCATTTTAACACGCAAATTCGCAAGAGTTTATTATTCTATATCGTAAGTTGCATTTCTATTAGTGAAGATTTGAACCCTGCTTTTTCGTAAGCTTTAATCGCAGCAGAATTTTCTGCATAAACATCAAGGTAGAAATCACGAATGTTTCGTTCCTTTGCCCAATCAATAAGCTTATCCAAGATCTTTTTATTAATGCCTTGCCCTCTAAATTCAGGCTCTACATACATAAAGCCTAAATAACCGTGCTTTGCATGCTTTAACGATGACTTGGATTGTCTAATATCAACATAGCCAGTTGCAACAATCTGGGATTGGCATTCACCAACCAGTAACAAAGAGCTTACATTGGCAATTAACTCAGAGAGATCGTAATACGTTACACCACTCTCACTAATCTGCTGATTGAACGGTCTCTCTGCTTCAACCACTTTTTGCTCTAACCCCAACAAAGCTTCAATATCGCTAGGCGTTGCCTCTCGATACATAACGTTTTGAGTTTTGTTCATCATATCTCGCTCACCAGCATTTGGCTTATTGTAAAAAATCTTGTTCTGTGTTCAAAGCGCACTGTTCAATCGGCTTTGGCGGTGACTTTCGTTCTTTGAGCCAACACTCTTCATACACAGAGCAGTAACACACAGAAATGTTTATAGGATGTAAAATTTCCATTACTTCACCGCTCATTTTTGATGAACCATTACGGATTTCCAATGCTATTATTTTTTTGTCAGCAGGTAACACGATTTGTGAGATACTGTTAGTTGAAACATTAATGGACTCTCGCTTTAGCTTAGTAACAGCGATCAATTCTTCCCATGTCTTAAGGTGCTTACCGTTCAATTCAAATTGTACGCTTTTAACAATGGCAGGGCCAATACCAGAATTGCTCATGTTTATACTAAAGGCTGAACCATCATCATTATTGGATAAATGAAAGTTCAATTCGATTCTAGGCCAAACAGAAGCTCTGGCGTACGTTCTATCTGTGTAAGCAGAGTACACGCCAACGATTACTGCCACTAAGCTAACGACTAGCGCGCTAAGCCCAATTACCATTTCGGGCGACATCCATGATTTTTTGTTCAAAGTAACCTCTTAAAAATTAATACGATAGTGAAAATTCTCTCGAATGTGTCAGTTTAATCAGCTGTGGCTAATCAAACAAGCACTAACTACATTGGACAACAGACTAATAAACTCTACACTTAATGAAGAGTCTACTGGACATAGGACAAGGACATGAACAAAGATGTGTTGTTTTACGAACCCAACGATAAATATGGCTACCTTTCAAATTTTGCTCCTTACCCCATTTCATTTGAGAACAGCCATTGGTTAACCACAGAACATTGCTATCAAGCGAGCAAATATAAAGATCCAAAAATCATTGAAGAAATCAGAAACGCCGCAAGCCCTGAACTAGCTTTCGCGATTAGCCGAAAATATGCGGCACAAGAACGCCCTGACTGGAAAGATATTCGATACGATAGAATGTTTGAGATAGTCAAAGCAAAATTCGAGCAACACAAAACACTCGCTTACTATTTAGTATCCACTAAAGACTGTGTGATCAAAGAGCATTCGCATAAAGATAGCTACTGGGGTGACGGTGGTGATGGTAATGGCCAAAATATGCTAGGTAAAATCCTAATGACTATTAGAGAGTCATTACTTCAAACCGTGCCATTTACCGACTTGCAGTACGTTGAATCAACTAAATTGCCAACCCAATATGGTGAATTTGTCATGCACGGGTTTATTGAGCCTCAAAGCGGACAAGAACATGTTGCATTAACATTGGGAAAATGGGAACGAAACGAGCCAGTACTTTTGAGGTTACATTCAGAGTGTTTAACAGGAGATGCATTTGGCAGCCTACGCTGTGACTGCGGCCCTCAACTAAGCCAGGCACTAGAGAATATAGCCAACAACGGTTCTGGCGTTTTGTTTTACTTACGTCAGGAAGGTCGCGGAATCGGGTTGCTGAACAAAATAAAAGCGTATCACCTTCAAGACTGTGGTGCCGACACCGTAGAAGCCAATACTATGCTAGGATTCGCTCCAGACCAACGTCGGTACTCATTTTGCCGAGGAATCTTCGAGTTTCTAAATATTTCTCGTGTTGAACTGATGACCAATAACCCGGCGAAAATATCAGCAGTGCAAGATTTAGGCATAGAAGTAGTCAACAGGATACAAATTGAGTTAGGCCAGAACGAACATAACCACGCGTATTTGGCGACAAAACAGAAGAAAATGGGACATATGTTCCGCTAGCATAAGTGTAAGTGTTATTTTACTTATCACAATTAGGCATGGTTTTAGTTCAATCAAGGGCGGGCAACCGCTCTTTTGCTGTGATTATCTCTTAGGTTATTCAATGATAATCAAAAACAGCCTCTTAATTGAAGTGGCGGCAATTTGACGGTATTTTTACGTCACCGACACTACAAATCTAACGATAGACTCTTAGTTTATTTATCCGAGTAGAAAGTGGCCATCGAGTAGGGTTTGCTTCTTTAAGAGCTTTAGCTAAGTTCTTTAAAATGGATGTAGATCAACTTGAACAGGAGCTCTATTCAATGGACAAAATCATCTCTGAATACAAAGATTACCCATTGTGGCTGCGACTATACATCGGCAGTGGTTGGTTTTCAGCGACGCGACAAGAACTATTACGCAAAATGTAGAATCTAAGCGTAGATATTTCAAAGAGAAGCCGCTAGTTAGCGGTTTACCTAGAGACGAAGAAAAAAAACTACTTGCTCAGACATTCTAATTTAAGGCAGACGTAAAGTTTGTTGCGCTTTACGTCGCATATTCTTATTCGCTAACGAGAGCTATTCCTAGTGCGATCAGATACAATCCCCAGAGCTGTTAAAAAATATTGTTCATTTGACTCCTTATGGAATTGCTCGATCGAATAAGAAAATGTCAGTTATGTAAGACAAGTTTGCCTATGGCGCCACGCCCTATTCTGCAAGCCTCCTTTCATAGCAAGATACTCATCGCAGGCCAGGCTCCCGGCATAGTGACCCACGAAAAAGGTATCCCTTTTGATGATAAGAGCGGCGAACGTTTACGAGGCTGGTTGGGCGTCGATAGAAATCAATTCTATGATGCTGAACTATTCGCCATAGTCCCTATGGCCTTCTGTTATCCGGGTAAAGGAAATTCCGGCGATCTGCCACCACCCGCAATTTGCGCGCAAACTTGGCGGAAAAAGTTACTCGCACAACTCCCTAATATTGAACTGACATTAATTCTAGGAAAATACGCCGCCAACTGGCACCTACACACAAATTCATCAATATCAGCATTAGCAAGCAACTGGAAACAGAATTTAGCCGGCAATTATATGGTATTGCCACACCCAAGCCCAAGAAACAACCGTTGGCTTAAGAATAATATCTGGTTTGAACAAGAGGCTGTGCCGTCATTGCAAAAGACAATATCGAAAATCATTGAATCAAGCGACCTAAAATAAACAACGACAATATTGCAACTTCAATTGTAGGGTTCAATCGACGTTGGGCATTGCACGCATTTTCTAAATACATTTGAAATATACTCAATAAATCCCCTATCACTTTCTTTGTTCGCCGCTATATAGAAATCAAAAGATAGTTCTTCAAAATAATAGACATACTTAAATTTCGATGAAGGATAACCAGTACTTTCTAGCGATGGCTTCAATCCAGCAGCAGATATTGGATAAAAATCGACCCTGCCAATATCAAGCAAGCGCAGTGCCTGCTCTGTATCATTTACAAAAATAATATTCTTATCGGGTATTAATCCCAAATCCAAAAAATAGTCCAGACTTGCTTCAGCCCTTTTCAACGCAATCACATAGTTTATTAGCTCACTAGGGTGGCTAATAATATCGTTGTTTTCACTCAAACCGAGTAATTTAGTATTCACTCGGCCTAGGCGCGCAATCCAATAAAAGTGTTTCTCTCTGTCTGGAGTACGAGAAATCGAATATATCAATGCATTTGGCTTTAATCTAATCAGGTTTAGCGCCCTTGCCCAGCGCATTGGCTGGATATCGTACGCTATTTTGGCTTCGTCAAAGGCAGCTTTAACTTGATCTGTTGCAGGACCTGTTAATTGCCCCTGCTCGTTTCTAACTTGAAACGGTGGCCAAATTTCAGAGTAAATTTGTACTGGTAGGTAATGCTCAAAAAGTACTTTCTCAGCAGAAACATGCCTTATAGTAAGGAATAAAAAAAATAAACCAACAACACAATATCGATTTTTCATACGTAGTGAATTAAGTGATCACACCAACTTAACTATAATCTACTAAGCACTATTTTTCTCGGTTAGCGCTATATTATCTATTGAGAAAACTTTGATATCCTTTCATAAAATTGAACTATAATCATATAGTTGCAGTAATAGAGATTACTACCTTGATTAAATTTTTCTTTGCCATGCTAAGTTGTTATTTGTTCAGCGCCTCGTTGATTGCTGCTACCGATAACGAATTACGTATAGTGACAGAGCATTTTCCACCGCTTCAAATCTCAGACAAAAAGAACAATAAACTCGAAGGAATGGCAGTAGATGTCATGCGAGAATTATTAACACACACGCAATATAGCCCTGAAATAGAAGTGATTCCTTGGGCGCGCGCCTACGAGTTAGCATTAGTCCGCCCAAACACTTTGATATTCACTATCATCCGCACTGAAGAACGAGATCCTCATTTTAAATGGGTTGGTTCTATCTCTCCTATTGGTGTCAATTACATTTGGACGCTAAAATCGCGCACAGACATACACATTGAGAATTGGCAAGATGCCATAAAGTACAATGCAGTAGCCCAACGTTACGGTGCGCAATCAATTAAACTAAAGAATCACGGCTTCCAAGAACAAAAGAATCTGTATCTCACGACAACATACGGGCAAGGCATTAAGATGGTGCTAAATCAAAGAGCAGACTTCTTTTTAGGTAGTGACTTCCTTGCGGGGCTCTTCCTTCGAGATTTGAAAATCGATAAAAGTCAATTCAATAAACTCATGCCACATAGTCAAGACAATTCGTTAAATATAGCGTTTAACAAACAAACGCCTGACAGTGTAGTTAATGAATTTAGGCAAGCTTTAGAACAAATGAAACAAAATGGCAGCTTAGAAAAAATCGTAGAAAAATGGACTAAGTAATTGCGTCTATTAAACGAACATAAAGCAGATACGTCAGTTAAAATTGTTTTCAGTAACGCATATAAAATGTTACTTTAGCTAGCAACAAAGCCGTGCGATTAATAAGACTAGATTCGATTTATGCTGTTATCTCTATTCAAACAACAACCCTGCCTAGATGACTCAACTACTCTTTGGGTTTTAGATGCGTATGAATGGGCGTTGAGCAATTTTGATTGTGAAACATTTAAACAAGACACGCAGCTTATTTTACCAACGAGCGAATTTTATCCTGGTAAAGTCTCAAGTATTGAAGAAATGGCACAAAATGTTTTTGATAAGACATTACACTATGCCGGTATGGGAAATTGGCCGATTAAATTAGTGCCACCTGCTGCCTACCATCAAAACCCACAATTTCATAATATGCCAAAACTACAATTTAGCGGCGCTCTTCGCGGTGAGAGTGTGGAAGTTTACAGTGCAGACTATAGTCACACTGCTAGCAACACGATTTATGTCAGCTACAACCCCAATCAAATAAACCAACCACAAGATTTAGTAGCATCTTTTGCGCAAGCATTTGCTGCTATCTTAATTGCACAGCGTGGAATACTACCTCCTGGTGGTGAACAGTTTATGCCACAAGCTATCGATTTAGTCGCAAGCTTTATGGGCTTTGGTGTGATGTTCGCCAATACAGCCTATCAATTTAAGGGCGGTTGCGGCAGTTGCTATAACAAATACGCGAATCGCGAAGCGGCATTACCAGAAAATGAAATGGTTTACTGTTTGGCTATGTTTAGTATATTAAAAAACATCCCCGTCAAACAGGTAACACTACACTTAAAGTCACACTTACGCAGTGGCTTTAAAAAAGCCTATAGGGAACTAGAAAATAAGCGAAAGGCACAAGAGTTGCCGTTACTTGCTTTAGTTTAGCTTACCGACCAGTGGAACGACTATTGAGACTGTTGATAGCCTTTTGATTATCTGAATTAAAATCAACGCTGTTTTAATGTAAACCTGGCCCCATTTAATCACTATTTAATCAACTTATCTAATTGTTGCCGTAGAGTTTTTTAAAGTTTTTCAGGTTCCAACCGATCATAACATCGTTACCAATTTTCAGTACCGGAACCGAACGCGCACCGATTGCATCCAGCTCTTTTCGACCACGCTGCATTTTGGCATTAGTTAATCGATATTGAATGCCATTATCATCTAAGTACTTTTTCGCTTCTCGACAGTGAGAGCATTTATCTGAAATATATAAAACAACACGTTTCATGATTGGCCTATCAAAAGTTGTAAGGGTAGTTATTTTACTGAAATCACTTGGACAACAGAAGTATATTGATAAACATGTAGTATTTTCTGCTGTTACTTTGCATTAGAACACATTAATTTGGGTTAGATGCTGTTGAAATAGCCCAAGCATTAACAATCCAAGAGTAATTTTTATCAAATTAGGGGTTATTAGAAAGCAGCAGTGAGGGTATTTAATATCACCGTCTGCTTTTATTCACATAGCTAATCGTTTAATAAATAGTGAAGCTAGCACCTGCTTCTTTTAACGCTTGGTAAAAATCTTCAATCTGGCACTCTTCTTCTAATTGGCAAATTACGCGGTATTTTTCAATCGCTGGCTGGTGGCCTTGCTTTGCTGCTTCAAATAGCCAATATACTGCTGTTTGAATATCTTTGTGTCCTTCAATCCCTGATAAATACAGTTCAGCTAAATTCGTTTGTCCAGGTGCATAACCTAACTTTGCAGAGCGCTTTAATAAGGCAAACGCTTTATCAAACCGTTCTTCCAAGTACGTTGCTTTCAAAAAAGCCAAGGCTTGTGTATTTTCCCGTTTACCTGGTACAAATTGCCACTTTTCCTTAACGACTTCGAGCTGACTGACCACATTACCATCAATCATATAAGCAGACATATTCTGGCCGATGTAACCGTGCTCAGGCCTAACAACGCGATAAATAAAACCTTGTTGAAACAGCTTATCTAATTCTGCATAAGAGAAGTTGTGCCGTTTTTTCTCAAAATAGTCATCACGTGTTGTGTGACTCATGCTAACACCAGTGTTTAACGAAGACTTTAGCGGATAGAAATAGTTTCCATAGACAAGAGAAATCGTGCCCCCAGTTATATCAACTATTTTCGCCACACGATATTTGTGATCTGGACGAATCCCCCCCACTGATTTTTGATAATCTAGATAATAAAAATCGTAAACCTTAGGCTCGCTAATATGCGAGTGGCTTTGACGGTGCAGTTGTTGCTCTTCTGAAAAATAAAAACTTAAAAATACAACAATCAAAAAACTACCGGTAAAGGTACTTAATAAACGTAACTTATCAAACAGCGCTAGAACAAAATTTGAAAAAATTAGCTTTAAATCAGAGGATTTACGAGAGACATCAGTCACATTTTGGCATTGTAAACAATGGACTTGCGTATTACGTTTAACGGGAAATATGGGTAAGTACTCAAGAAAATAATAACCGTAAGTGATTATCGAGTTAACATTGTGAATATGACCACCGCAACAGGCACACTGCAATTTATCTGTTGTCCCTAAACATAATGTCGATTCTCGGTAATCCATATGCCAACCTGTTATTAACTCCACTTGGCTTATTTTTATAGCATTTGTTTATAATTCAAACAAGTACAAATACTAACCCCTTCGTAAATAATACTATTTTCTTGAGATATTAATCTTTAACAAATTTTAGATTCAAGGTGGGACAATAAGCAAAAAGTTAAAAAAGTCGATGACAAATAAACCTCCAAAAGAACGTAACACGTTAAAACCTTTGAGGACTCCTTATTGATAATTTACCTTTTTATATAGCGAAAAAAGGCAGTCAAGCAAGAGGCGAAATAGGCCACCCATAACGTGCAGAATTAGGCCACCCAGGCGAAATAGGCCACCCATAACGTGCAGAATTAGGCCGCAGAATTAGGCCACCCATAATTCATACTGTAGTGGTCAAGTAAAATTGGCCACGGTTTTATAGTTTTCCCAGTATCTTTTTTCAGATTCGTTTGGAGTTAAGCCTCCGTTGTATTGATGCGGTCGCAATTGATTATAGTAACCCACAATATATC
>NZ_JBQRUN010000019.1:0-64161 GCF_053485835.1 Thalassotalea fusca | reverse complement strand
ATATATTGTGGGTTACTATAATCAATTGCGACCGCATCAATACAACGGAGGCTTAACTCCAAACGAATCTGAAAAAAGATACTGGGAAAACTATAAAACCGTGGCCAATTTTACTTGACCACTACAAAGGGTTAATCGAATCTGGTGAGACGAAAGTAAATTCAAATTACCCAAATATAAAAAAGCTATCAGTTATGTATTATCGAGAAATGATCAGCAAGGGAATAGGTGCTGGCCTTTTGAATTCGCTAATCATAGAAGATATTGATCCTCATCGAATCTTTGGTTGTCAGCCTAGATTGTGGCAAATGATTTTAATAAGAGATATTTGCTGGGTTAACAACAATGGTGTTGACGTAGCATTTTCAACAAAAAGGTTAGAGAAGCTAGGTGTTGAAGTGGTAGACCCTTATCGGCAATTGATGTTTAAGTCGAAGCTGATGAAAGAAAAGCTGTTAGAAATGCCATTTACCACACCATATAGAATGTTAATTGGTTATTTTGAATACCTAAGTATGAAAGGTTTCATCGTAAAGGAATGGGGCGGTAAATATATGAAAAAGCTGCCGTTTGGAAAAGAATATCGCCAAGCAAAAAAAGGAAGTAGTGAATGGTTAATAGATGCTCCATGACAGGAAAGGTTATAGACGGACCTGCTGATGCAATTTGGGATGATGGTGAGTGGATTTCCTGGGAATGGATAAATGGTCAGTTATATGAGCAGGAATTAAGACAAAGGTATCCTGATGCTGACATAGAGCTAATTAATATCTTTGAGACGTTAGTTGATGATGCTATTCAATATAAGCACATAACGGGGAGGTATTTACCGATTTTTGGTGAGCTTGGTGAGTTGTTTGCTGAGATCACGTTTGGCATTAAACGCCATAAACCAAGAACTCAAGGATCAGATGGGAGGCTTGGAAATGACTTTATTGAAATTAAAACAATCACTCCTGAAAAAACTAAAGAGAAAGTAAGCGTTAAACGACAGGGAAACTTTAACAAGCTTTTAGTCGTTAAAATTGATGAAAATTTTGAGTTTGAAGCCCGTATGTTAGACAGAAAAGATATGTCAAAAAGCAGTGGTAAAATTGCGACTGTTTCTTGGTCATCAATGAAGAAGAAATAAAATCAGGACAGATATAGGTTATTTAAGGGATATATTTTGTTAGTAGTAAAAACTGATCTAGAGTTTGCAAAATTATTTAGTTTACAGATACATGAACATTATCAGACAGCGTTAGAGTTTTTAGATGATAATCCTGATTACTCACTTTTAAAATTTAGAAAAATTATAGAACTTTTAAGCAATTATATTGCAGAGAAAAGGGCGATAGACTTTCAAAACGATAATTTGTTTGAACAAATCAATATTTTATTTGAAGAGGGCATTATACCTCGACATATTAAAAATAATTTTCACGAATTAAGAATGCTTTGTAATGATGGTGTTCATAATAAATCTTCCCTTAAGCAAACTGATGACGCTGATTTTGCTCAAAGTGCTGATGAAGCTATAAAGAGTAATGCTAAGCAATCAAGAACGTTAATCGTAGAACTTTTTGAAGACTTATATTTGCATGTACCTTTAGGGAAAGAACTTCCCAAATTTGAATTGGTTGATACGAAACAGTTTGGTTTAAAGCAAATTATTTTTGATGCTGCAATTGATACTTCTTATCAGGCAAAACTTAAGGCAGGGATTGCCTATCAAGCTATAGCGAAAAACAACAATAAAGACTCTGGTCTAATAGTTAGTAATAGTTTTTCATTCAACCAAGAATCATTACTAAAAATTGCCGCTGCATATTATGAGGCTGCATACAAGCTAAGCAGTAATTTTGACCAACACTTTAAGAATTCGTTTAGGCTTGATGATGATATTTCTGACAAGGAAATCATTTATAAATATTGTGACACAGAATCGCTATTCAAATATGCAGTAGTTGCAATAGAAAGTTGGCTTGGTAAAGAGAAAGAAAAAGATGGAATAGAATTGCTGAAAGTGGCAGTAAAAAGAGGAAATAAAGAAGCTGTTGCTTATTATGGGGCATTTCTTTATGACTCAGAGGAGTATGTTGAATCTAAGAGATACCTTGAACAAGCCATTGAAGCTGACTCCGCTCTTGCAAATCGTTACTTGTTTTACCTTTATAGCGATGAAAAAAACTCTTTTTATGATCTGGAATTAGCATACAGGTACCTTAATAAAGCTATTGAGTATGGTTGTATAGATTCGATTGGTGAATTAGGTATTCTCTATCACAAAGGGTTGATTGTTGAAAAGAATGATGCGAAGGCTGAAGAGCTATTGTTAAAAGCAATCGAAAAGGGAAGTTATGTTGCTAAACGATATCATTTAGTAGAGTTCAATGACTTAGCAGGTCAATTACAAAAAGGGGCTGCAAAATTTGCTGCTGATTTTGAAAAAGCCATGCTTAAAGTGCAGCAAGAAATCGAAGCAGCTAAACCTAAGCCTATCAAAGTAGAAAAAATTGGTAGAAATAGCCGTTGCCCTTGCGGAAGTGGTAAAAAATACAAAAGTTGTTGTTTAAAAAAGTAAATTATTAACATGGATAAGCATTACTTATCCAGCAGTTGATTGACATCCATGCTTTTTGAGTAAAAAGCTTGTAGTAGGACTTGGCGAATGCAAACAGGAAAATCAACCATCAAAGAAATTTTTGATGGAACAAGAATATTTAATATCCCCGTATATCAGAGAGCTTATTCATGGGAAGTTGAAGAAAATTTAAAGGACTTTATGTCCGATATTGTTAACCAGCATGAAGACAGGAGCTATTTTCTTGGTTCGTTTTTATTTCATATAAACGGAGCAAGAAATGAGTTTACGGTCATCGATATTGTTGATGGTCAACAGAGATTAACAACATTTATTATTTTCGTTAATGTGCTCATAAATAGATTAATTTCGTGTTCATCAAGTTTAGTTTCAAACAGAACCATTAGAACTTTTATAAAAGATGATGATGTATTTAAATTAGAAACATCAAACGAGGATTGCGGATTTTTACATGAAGTTATTCTAGGTAATGAGAGCTTTGAGTTTGTTGATATTAAAACCAATTCTCAAAGGCTTTTGTTAGAGGCCAAACAATACTTCACAAAAGAACTAGAACAGCTAGATAAAGGTACACTTGAAAAAATCTATAAGACGACAGTCAATGCTGATGTATTACTTTATGTTGTTGATAAGATTAATACGGCAACACAGATTTTTGAGTTGTTAAATGATAGAGGAAGGAAGCTAACTGACCTCGAATCAATTAAAAGTTTTTTGATGTACAACACAGGATTAGTTTCTCAACACCCAGATCAAATTATCAAAAACATCCAGTTAGATTTTTCAGAAATATACCGTTTAGTTGAAAAATACGAAATAAATGATCGTGATGTTCTTCGTTATCACAATATTGCTTTCGAGAGTTGCCCTGCTGATTTTCAAGAAAAGCCCAAAGAGTTTATTAAGTCAAAAATTATTAGGCTGGTGAATAATCAAGATGCTAAAGATATAGCATTAAATGAGATTAAATCTTATTCAAAACGTCTAAAAAATAGTTTTGTAATTTACTCAAAAATTCAGGATGAAAAACATAGTAATATCAACTTGGCTCATATGTTTATGATTGGCAGAGTTGCCCCTTATTACCCAGTATTAATGAAAGTTTATAAGGATGAAAATGAGCAATTTGATTCGTTACTAACAGCAATAAATCAATTTACTTTTCGAGCTTCGGTAGTTGGTCTTCGCAGTAATGGCGAAAGTTATTTATATACTCGATTAAGAAATAATGAAAATGTAATTAAGCTCGTTGGTGAATTCACGAAAAACAACTGGTGGAATATAAATAGTAGGGCAAAGGAAGCCATTGAATATGAGAACTATTATGATTGGCTCAGTAAAAACTCTGTCCGCTATATTCTTTTTTCTTATGAAAACAAATTACGAAAAGCTAAAGGTTTTCCTTTATTAACTTTGAAAGAGTATTTTACGAATATTGAAAGGGAAAAATTGAGTATTGAACATATTTCAGCTCAAAGGGCGAAAGACGTAGAATATGATGACGAGTTCCACGAAAGATATAAGCATAGTATCGGCAACCTTGTAATTGATTATGCTGCGTCTAACTCAAGTAAAGGTAATAAAAATACTCATGATAAAATTGAAGCTTTTAATTTAGCTCCATTAATGTCACAAAATGAAATCGATGCAACACCTTGCAATTGGAGTGATGTTGAAAGCATTAAAAGCTTTATTGAGCAGCGTGAAAAGATGCTTAAAGATTTCATTCTAACCCATTTTCAGTTGGAAAAATGAACCCGTTAAGCAGAAGAAGAATATTAAACCGCTCTAATATTGGATCACTATTGGATCTTTTTTGTTCCTAATTATTCCCAAATAGTACGTTTGTATCATCCTATAACCCGTATTATATGGGAATAATGCGGAATTTAATTCTTAAAAATAGCCTTCGAATCTCTCCGTCACCGCCATCTCTACTTAAAATACTCCCCATACACTTCAAACTGGTGCTTGATCTCAATCGCTTTTTTCTTGGCTGATGCATAATCGCTTGCCGATTCAAGTGCATGAATAGCGGGCATGTGGGTGCTGAGAAAAACATGTAATTGGTCGTGAGCTTCACCTGTCATGGTGCAACCGCGTATTAACACGTCGAGTTGGCTCTGTAACTTTTTACCTAGTTTGTTAAGGGATTCAAGGTTGGAGTGTTCAGCCGATAAAAAGGTGTGCTTCATTTGCTTAGACATGGTTCTGGTATGCTCATCCATCTCCCACTTAGAGCCATTATTTAAAGCAAGCGCCAACTTAGAAGCGCTATGCTGGTGTTTTGCGTGGCCGTGTTCTTCGGTGTTGGTAGCCATTGCTTGACCATTAGCGTTCACGGTAAACCACATTAAAATCAAGGTGATTATTCTTATCATTTTTTATTCTCATGCGTTTTATGTTTTACGTTGAGCAACAGTATTTCGCATATCGAAGAGGGCGTCTACAACATTTACAATTTGTCTCGGCTCATCGAATCGAAATAGATAATGAGCACCGGCAGAAGGAGGTCATGCAAACTGTTTGGACTGGTACAGCATGACTACGTTCTTAGTTTACTGATGTTCAGGAGTCGCTATAATAAGCACATTATGGAAGATTGGAAGATGATGGTATGGAAATTACTCCTATGTTAGTAAATCAATATATGGAGAAGGCCCTTGAGCTTCATTGATTATATTGGTTTTGTACCCGCGATAGTTTTTCCTACGGCAACGTTAATACAATTGATTTTTCTGATAAAAACTAAGAGTTCAGAAGGGGTCTCTGCATTAGCGTGGGCAGCATTTGCTATAGGTAATGTTTCACTATATATCTATACCGAAAAATACACTCAAATTCAGTCAATTATCGGATTGTTGGTGCCTTCAATTTTGCAAATTGGGATTATTTTTCTTGCGCTTAAATACCGAAAAAAAAGCAAAGTTATTGTGAAACCTTAATATTTATTTAGCGGGTATCCCTAACCATTGCTTGACTAGCTTTTGTGGCGCCGATTGCTTGTATAAGCCGAAACTCTTCACTTGTGTGTATTTACTTGCTACCCATGATCCAAATATTCGATCCCATAGCGCGAGACTCGCACCGAAATTTTTATCTAGATGCTCCTTAGCGGTCGAATGGTGAATTTGATGTTGTGCAGGGCTTATAAACCACTTTTCAAACCAACCAAACCCTAGCCATATATTGCTATGCCGCAAATTTGCGCCTGCTATATTGAACAGAAAATTGAAAATGCTCACGCCCAAAACTTCATAAACACCAATTCGTCCATTGAAGCAATAGATGAAAATACCACTTACTAAGCCAACAACAGCGATAGCGCGAATGCTGTTGATGAAATATTCCACGGCGTGGACGCGATATAACGTTAAGGGAGTCATGACCCGGGCACTGTGATGCACAGCGTGAAATCGCCATAGGCAGGGAATTTTATGATAGGCGAAATGAACTAAAAAACGACTGAAATCTTCGGCAAGAAAAAGTGTAATAGAGAATAGTGCAATTACATAATGGCCTTGCCAAGAGAGAAAATCACCATCACCAAACCATTGTACGCACTGGCGATAGACGCTCATTGCCCATGTGATTTGTCCACCCAAAACCGGAACAAATATCAGTATGGCAAGCAATTGGTTAACCAATATCCACTTAATGTCGAGTGCGGTGCTGCGATTGCACCAATATTTAATTCGATGGGCATTACGTAAGTAACGAAAATTACTCGTTTGTTTTCGATGCGAGACGTGAATAACTAACATCAATGAAGTTATTAAATAGAGCCAATATATTCGTTTGCTTGGTATTAGTACGTACTCAAGCACCGTTATCCACTCAAGCAATATAGACGTTAAAAATTCAACCATAGGTATATCTGTAAAGTAGTTTTATTACATAAAATTCGCGAAGTAATAAAAAGGGAGTTGCAAAGCTAAATGATAGTGATTATCATCCGCAACTGATTTGTAATTGAATGTATCACAAGAGACGAGAATGTTTAATAAAAAAATGTCGTTACTTGCTATTACTGTTTCAGCTGGCTTGCTTGCTGCCTGCAACAGCGATAGTGATGAAAAGGAAGTTGTTATAATTGAACCGGTTGAATTTACGATTGAGCAGGTTAAGAGTAACTATGTTGTCATGGCTTACGCTGCCTATACTGATGCATTGACCACTGCTAAATCATTACAAGCAGCTGTAGATGCTTTTATTCAATCGCCTTCTGACGAGAACTTAAATGCGGCTAAAGCGGCATACAAGGAAGCACGAATTCCTTATCAACAGTCTGAAATCATGCGTTGGGATACCTCAATTACACTAGAGAGTAATCTAAATGAAGATGGCGGCCCTGCAAGTGTTGATGAATGGGAAGGGCAAGTAAATGCATGGCCACTAGACGAAAACCATATCGACAGCATTATTGCGGGCGATGAAGTTATCAATCAGGAACTCCTGCTTGCGCAAAACGGTGCTAACGATAACGAAGCGAATGTTACAACGGGTGTTCATGCAATCGAATATATGCTTTGGGGTGCAGACAATCACGGCACAGAAGCTGGGGCCGGTGAGCGTCCTGCGACCGATTATAATGTAGAAGGATGCTTAGATACTCTATGTCAACGTCGCTTAGATTACTTAAAAACTGCAACTGATTTGCTGGTTAGTGATCTTACCGCAATGCAAGCAGAGTGGAGCGAACAGGCGGCCACTACCGCGGGAACATTGGCGTATAACTTTCTACAAAGTGAAAACTCACTCGACTATATTATTGGATCCATTCATGCCATGGCAACTGACGAACTAGCCGGCGCGCGAATGAATTCTGGTCTTACGCTAGGCGATCCTGAAGAAGAGCATGATTGCTTCAGTGATTTGAGCCATGTAGCTATTTACTACAATTTCCAAGGGGTAAAGAACGCTTTTTATGGTAATTACGGCACTATTGATGGAGCTGGTTTTGGTGACTTAATAAAGCAAGCGGATGATACAACATACACCGATCTGCACGTGGCTTTTGACAGCATTGAACAACACATGAAAGCAATTCTAGATGCAGGTGAACGTGAAACAAATCCTGTTAAATTTGATCAGATAATTGGTCAGGCATCTACAGACACTGAACGCCAAATAGCAGAAACAGCTGTTGCGGAACTGATCGAACTCGATCAAAAAATTAAGGCCGCGGTGCAAGTATTGTCACTTAACCCAATTGATACTTCAGGTGGTGGTGACGGCGATTAGCTCGTTATGCATTGAATTCATATCGTTTTTAAAAGGCTCGCCATTCGGTTGAGCCTTTCTGGCTTTTTAGAGACACTCTGATGAAACAAATATCTATTCTGATCACCATTCTTCTGTTGAGCGCATGTGGTGGTTCATCTTCAAGCAATGAACCCAATCCAACACCAACACCGCAACCTGAACCTGAAATAACCAATGAGCATTTGTCTGGCGGGGAGACCAGTGTGGCGGATAATTCTGCCGACGCATTTTCATCACGTTCAAACAATATGACTGATACTAGCCGTATCGCGACGTTTGAATTGGGCGATGACTTTTTTCAAAACCCGTGGGTAGCGGGAAGTGCCAGCACGTCATCGCGCGATGGTTTGGGTGGCTTGTTCAACAATAATGCGTGCCAAGATTGCCACATTCGTGACGGACGAGGGCATGCGCCCAATGAAGGCAGCACAGATTTTAACAGCATCTTGTTTCGCGCTGCCCGAACGCAAATATCTCATGCTCAACAAGATCAAATGCTCAATAGTTTACTTGCTAATGTGCCTGATACCACCGTAGGTGGGCAACTTCAGCAAGCCTCTGTCGCTGGCGTGTTACCAGAGGTTGAGCTGTCGGTTAGCTATGAAGAACGCGTCGTTTCGTTTGCCGATGGCTATCAAGTAACCTTGCGAGATCCAAAGTGGCATTTCACTAATTTACGTGAAGAGCAAGGACACTACTTTGACGAAGATACGCTATTTTCAGCGCGGGTGGCACCACCAATGATAGGTTTAGGATTGCTCGCACTTATTGCTGAAAGTGACATTCTCGCTAAGCAAGATATTGATGATAGTAACGCTGACGGTATATCAGGCAAGGCAAACTATGTGTGGAGTGTTGATCAACAGTCAGTTGAACTTGGACGCTTTGGCTGGAAAGCTGGCCAACCTAGTTTGCTTGAGCAATCTGCGGGAGCGTTCTTAAATGATATGGGGCTAACCAGTCGATTGCATCAAACCGAGGTATGTTTGTCGCATCAAACTGATTGCCAGCAAACACCCAATGGTAATGGCGATAGTGTTAACGATTATAATTACGAGGTATCAGATATCGTGCTAGATGCAATCGCATTATATTCACACCACTTGTCTGTACCACAAAGGCAAAATGCATATGACGACGATGTAAAACGAGGCAAAGCATTATTCATGGCATTGGGTTGTCAGCAATGCCATACAGAAAGCTATACCACGGAATATTCTGTTGAACATCCCGAGTTGTCAGCGCAAAAAATATTTCCATATACAGATTTGTTGCTACATGACATGGGGGAAGCGCTTGCCGACTTCACTCGTGCCAATACGCCAGGCGCAAGCGAACAATTATATGAATTCTTAGCAACTGCCACTGAATGGCGAACGCCACCATTGTGGGGACTAGGAAAGACCAAAACTGTTGACCCAGAAGCGACTTTCTTACACGACGGCCGCGCTCGTACTGTCATGGAAGCTGTACTATGGCATGGCGGTGAGGCACAAACCAGTAAGCAAAAAGTGCTTGCCCTTAGCGCTAGCGAACGTGAAGATTTGCTCGCGTTTTTAAACGATTTGTAATAACAAAGGCAGCGTGTTTATTTACGTGCTGCCTTACTTATTCATTTGTTCGTTAATCCCTTTTGTCTAATCAGCCACTACCCCTCAGAGTCGAACGGCATTGCGACAACGCGATTACGACCTTGTTCTTTGGCTAGATACATTGTCTTGTCAACGGCTTCGATAAACGCTTCGGCACACTTGCTGTTGTCTGGAATGATACAGCCAACGCCCATGCTAATAGTTACTCTGTCGGAAACAGAAGAGTCAGGGTGAGGGAGGTTCATCGTATGTAACTTTTCTTGTATCGAGTGAGCAAATTGAATAGCACCTTCTATTGGTGTATTACTTAACAGCACAATAAACTCCTCACCACCAAATCGCGCAACAATATCTTTAGGGCGTTTGCTACATTCTTCGAACAGGTTAGCAATGTTGACTAAGCAATGGTCACCTTCAAGGTGTCCTAAGTGATCGTTATACGCCTTGAAAAAGTCCACATCTATCATGATTAGTGATAATTCACTATGTTCTCTTGCTGCATCGCGCCATTCTCGTTCAAATGCTAGATCAAATCCTCTGCGGTTGAATATACCCGTTAGGGGATCGAGCCCAGAAAGTTTTAACAGATCGTGTTCTGTTTTCTTGTGGGAGCTTGTGTCGTGCATTAAAGCAACAAACTCATCGCTGTCACCACCTAATGGTGCAATCATCAAATCCATGTAAAATACAGAACCATCTTGCGTTTTTCCCTTAGTTTGAATGGTTTTCGCTGGCGCATCGTTTTCGATAATTGGCAAGCCAAACGTCTGAATTTTTTCGTGTTCAGTGGCTGGAAATATATGGGTGAGTTTATTCGACAGTAAAATGTGCAGTTCGTAGCCGAATGCTTTAATGGCGGCTGGATTCGCGTAGTTTATCGTTAATTCCGTATTGAAAGTGATAATGGGGTTATTCACTTGTTCAATAATGTTGTGAATGTGTTCTGCATAACGTGTTATCGAGTTGATTAAATTGTCACGCTGCCTAACTAAGTACCTTAGATTGATGTGTGTTTTAACTCGCGCACAAACTTCAGCTCTTCTAACGGGTTTAATGACATAATCAACGGCGCCTGCGTCGAAACCGTTCACTATGTCTTGTGTTTCTGTTTTTGCTGTGACAAAAATCACGGGAATGTCACTGGTGTCAGAATTTGCTTTTAATCGCCGACAACACTCTATACCGTCCATCTCTGGCATCATGACGTCAAGTAATATGATGTCAGGTTTTGCGAGGCTTGCAATATTCAAGGCTTGTTCACCATTCATGGCAAACGACAACTTATAGCCTTCGGGTTCCAGCATTTTTAACAGTAAATCAATATTCGCTCGTGTATCATCGACAATCAGTACTTTTGCATCTTTACATTCAATATTGGCCATATTTAGCACCTTAGTCTTGCATTGATTCTAGTCGTCGTTTGCACGTTGAGATTGCGCTTTCGAGATTTTATTAATACAGTCGACGAGTTTATTGATAGATATCGGCCAACAAATTTCCATTGAAACCTGTTCGCTCACCTCTGTTTTTAGCACTTCTGATTCTCTAATCACGACAATTGTTGGTTTAATATGCGGCCAGATTTGTGCCAGTTTGCTAATCAGTATGCCTTTTTCAAAGTCGGCAATTGCCCCAGAAACAAAAATGATACGGGGTGCTAACTGATTCCCTTGTTTTAAGGCTTGCGAAACTGCTTGGCTGGAATATACGTTGAGTCCAAGTGTTCGCAACAAACAACCCGCAATAAAGCGTTGTTGCTCTCGTTCTTCTATCACCCATACTGGGATATGTTGTTGTTCTGGCGTTAGTAATTGTGCGTCATTATTTTCTTTTGGCGGCTCAATAAGCGAAATGGTAAAAGTTGCTTGTGTGCCTTTTCTTAGTTGTGAAACAAATGAAATTTTGCCATTCAGCGAACTAATCATTTGGTGAACTATTATCAGCCCATGCTGGGCTTTGTTAGTTGCGTGCCTGACATGTTGAACAGGATTTGATATCTCGTAGAGTTGTTCGCTGCTCATCCCTTTGCCTGAGTCAGATATAACAAATGTATAATGGTGGCCTTCATTGCGAATGTTTAGCTTTACGTATCCTTTGTCGGTAAACTGTACGGCATTATTAAGTAATCTGGATAATATTTGTTGGAGTTTTATTGGCTCGCCAAATACTAAGGTCGCATCGTCAAGCGCAGATTCTAGTTGCCATTGCAGTCCTTTTTCAGCACATAGCATGGCATAGTTGGTGTTAATTTGTTCTATTAACCAGTGTAAATCAAAAACGTAAGGGTCATGCTGTGATTCTATGATGGGGACGTCACTCAATTGAATAATGTCGTTCATAATCATCATGACCTGATTAGCTGCCTGTTCAATATTATCGAAATGTTCGCGTTGTCTGGCGGTTAGGCTGCCGTCTTGTTGAAGTAATTCCTGATAACTTAGCATCAAGTTAAGTGGTGTCCTTAAACGATGAGACAAACTTGAAATATAGGCACTTTTTCGTTGATTAAGTTGAAGGTCAATAACTTGTTTTAACGAGTCATCTTGGGGATTCTCTTCAATATGGAGATTATCTATAGCTCTTGATGACGAATGTTGATTAAATAACAGCGTGTAACTTAGGCCATAATTGCTGAATTGTTTGGTCGCTCTAACTTCGAATTGGATCGGTTCTTTATGTAAGTTAATACCTGTGTAAATGCGAGGCTTATTCACCAACAAATCTAAGTTAGCCTTAGTTGTAGGGAGGTTTTCGGTTGTCTCATCAGCGATAAATAAGCTAGCGAGTAGTGACCCTTTGGCCGAGTTTTCTGATACGCCAAAAAGTTTACAGCCAGCTGGGTTGATATACTGGACTTCACCAAATGCCGACGTTTTTATTAAGGCATCGGCGAGTGTGTCTACAAGTTTTTCACTTTCTAACACGTTACGTTCCAACAAATCCATTACGCGGTTGTACTCACTGGCAATTTGCCCAATTTCTGTATACGGCTCAACCCTTACGCGGCCTGATAGGTCATTCATGGCGATATTGCTTTGCATATCCTCCAACAAATCCACCCAAGCTGTGCGTTCGCGGTGCTCTGAAAAATTGAGTCCTTGAAATTCTTGTTCAACACTTGCGCGCAGCGGCATAAATTTATTTAGAATACTGAGTAAAATAAAGGCACTGCCAAAGGTCCATATTCCAACAACAACAACGCCTAGTACCTGAATCCATAGCTGTTCCCAAATGGTCGTTTGTATCTGGCCTGTTTCAGCAAATAGGGCAACAGAAAGTGTCCCCCAAATGCCCGCTGCCAAGTGTGTTGGAATTGCCCCAACCACATCATCAATACCTAACCGCAGTAAAGTGTAGTAACCAGTCAGATAAATTGTGCCCGCTATCGCACCGATGATCGCAGCACTGTATGGGGAAACAACGTGCGCACAGGCGGTAATGGCAACTAGCGCAGATAACATGCCATTAAGCGGGTATAGTAAGGCGTAGTAGCCCGTTTTTAACCGACCTAGCAACATTGCGGTACATGCACCAAACACGGCGGCAATGAGTGTGTTTAGTAATATGCTGGGTACCTCTTCGTTAAAACCTAGCAAGCTTCCGCCATTGAAACCAAACCATCCCGTAAACATGAGCAACCCACCAACAATGGCTAGTGGAGCACTATGCCCTGGGATGTGTAGTGCATTGTTGTTGTTATCAAACCGGCCAATTCGTGGGCCAATGATTATTACTGCGGCTAATGCGACCCATCCACCAACGCTATGAACGACAGTAGCTCCGGCAAAATCGATAAAGCCCATCTCCAATAGCCACCCTTTGCTTGCATCGTTAATTGTTCCGCCCCAAATCCAATGACCCACAACGGGATAAATAATTGTGGCGATGATCAACGTCATTAAAAGATAAGTAACAAACCGCGTACGCTCGGCAATTGCGCCAGAAACGATTGTCGCTGCAGTGCAGCAAAACATAGCTTGATATATAAATACCGAAACATCATAGGGGGTTGCTAATTGAGGCCAAGCAAGAGCAAAGCTACCAAACCATCCTGAGCCACCATTGCCAAACATGAGTGCAAAACCAAAAAATCCATACATGATGATGGCAACGCAAAAGTCTGCTAGGTTTTTAATGGCGACATTGATACTGTGTTTAGCGCGTGTTAGCCCAGATTCTAAACAGACAAAGCCAATTTGCATGAACATGATTAATAACGAGCACAATAGTAACCAGTGAATGTTTGTTAGTAGCGCTGGTGTATTACTCATTTGTTAAACCTCGCTACCGTCATTTGGTGACAGGTTGTTACGCTTCATAATGTGTTGTTTAATCTTCTGTAATGCCTCGAGAAGTTGGTTTGTGTCTAATGTCGAAATGCATTGATTGGCATATTTGATGAAAGCGCTGTTGGCCGCTGATTGCGAATCAACTTTTTCAACAAGCTGCTCCAGCGTAGTAACTTCATTAATTGTGGCGGCTAAAATAAGTTGTTCAACAAGCTCAGCACTAATGTTTACTTCTGCCAACTCGGGCGTTGTGATTTCCAACGGTATACTCTCTTGTATCTCATCGCTGGAGAATGAGAACTTAGCATTAAGCAATATTTGCAAACATTGGTATATTTCGGACATTTTGAATGGTTTTGCGATGAATTGGTCAAAACCTTTTTGCAAGTAATAGTATATTTCATTTTCCAAACTGAATGCCGAAACTGCCACAATCTTCATTGTATGCGAAGGATAAAGCGTTTGAATTCTATCGAATGCTTGGTCACCGCTCATTCCTGGCATACGCAAATCCATAAATATTATGTCGGGTAGTTCATCGTGAAGTTTATTGAGCGCTTCTTCACCATCGCATGCCGTTGTTACCTGAACCCCCACTCTTTGCAAGGTGAGCGAAAGGTAATCTCTGTTTTCTGCGACGTCATCTACCACTAATGCCACAATGTTCTGATTTTTCTGTAAGTGAATTACCCGTTCGTACTTGTCTGATGTTTTATCTATGACATTAGATTCTGCCGCTGGCAGTGTTAGTTCAAAATAGAATATTGCACCGGCTTTTTGCTGTGTGTCTATTTGTAATTTACCCCCCATCATTGCGATAAAGGCCGAGCTTATGCTTAAGCCCAATCCTGTACCGCCTTTTTCTCTTCCTGCCGATTCCTGATTAAATGGTTTGGTTAGATCTTCCAGTATTTCACCTTGTAAGCCGGGACCTGTGTCTCTAATAGTAAAGCGATATCGGTCAGCTTGCTCAGACTCAATCATGAAACTAATTTTCCCTGTGTCGGTAAACTTAACGGCATTACCAAGAAGGTTAATGAGAATTTGTCTAAGCTTTTTTTGATCGCCCTTCACGAATGTACTGCTGTCCCAATCGGTAAACATTTCCCAGTGAAGTTTCTTTTCTTTACATCGATAGACAAACATCGCAGCAATATCATTTACTAATGCTGAAAGGTCGAAAGTGGTCTCATTCAATGCCATTGCATCGGCTTCGATCTTAGACAAATCTAAAATTTCATTAATTAGCTCAAGTAAATGGTCACTTGAATTTTCAATCGTGTTGATAAGTTTGAGGTGATGTTCGGCGATTGAAGGGTCATTTTTTAGTAATTGCGAATAGCCAATAACGGCATTGAGCGGCGTTCTAATTTCATGTGACATATTAGAGAGAAACTTGCTTTTGGCTTGGTTAGCTTGCTCTGCTTCTGTTTTGGCAACGATGAGTTGTTGCTCATATTGTTTGCGATCACTGATATCGCGCATAAACGCGCTAAAAAGTTGCATACCGGCGTGTTCGAAAGAATGAATTGAAATTTCGATAGGGGTTGTGGAACCGTCTTTACGTAAACATTGCATTTCGTGTAAGCGATCTAATATCGGGCTAGTTCCTGTATCGAGAAACGCTTTTATATGTTCACGGTGTTTTTGTCGTTCATTGTGAGGAAACACCAAATCGTAAACATATTGACCTACCGCTTCTTCTTTTAGCCACTGACTCAGTTTTTCCATCTGAGGGTTCCAGTCCAACACGCGAGAATCTGCGTCGAAAACAACAATGGCGTCTAATGAACATTCAATAATTTGCTTAAGTCTGTCAGCGTCTACAAGCTGTTTTCGTTGTGCAAGTTCACGTTCGGCCATTTCAATTTTTAGCGATGCTGTTCTTTCATCTACCTGTTGTGCGAGAGTGAATGCGTACCGTCTAATAAGTATGAGTAATGTCGCCATTACGAGAAAGAGTAAAATGGCTGCAGTAAATATTGCCATCGAGTTACGGTTAAGTTGTTGTGCTACCTCTTCGCTCGAACCTACTGGCATTGTGACTTCCAATATCCCTCTAACATCACCGACTTGCCAATCAGTTTTTGGGGACATTGGATGGGTGTTGTGGCAATTTACGCAGGCAGGACGCATTACGTCAGCAATCGCAAATTGTATGAGTGATTCATCCCCTTTAGCGGTAAATTGATAAAACGGTTTACTTGGATCTTGATTCAACGCTTGCCACGCATTACTCGAAAACATCGTTGACGCCGCGCTATTTTTTCGAAAAGGAAAAGGGTAGGGGCTAAAGAGTTGTAAATTGGTGTTTTCTAGTTCAGCACCAATGCGCTCGCCTAATAATATCGATAACGTGGCGGGTAATGGTATGCCTAGCTTATGCTGTTGATAATCATGGCTTATTCTGATGTCGCTGCCGATAAGCCTTTCAACAACTTCCGATGTATACAGTGATCTAAATTCGTTAATGGCACTGCTATACAGTGTTGCATTTCTTATCGCAATATCTTGCTCTAGGCGAGTTTCGTAGTCATTGACATATATCCAACTACCATACAAGCATGCACCACCAAGTATGGCCAAAATGATGGATAGCTGTAAGTTACTTATTTTAAGGAAAATAGATTCCATTAATTGCTACGTAGCCGAATCAAATTAGACGTATTGGCTTAAGTATAGAAAGGACTCGCTAGCTATTCCAAAGTTACTGAAATAAAAGTTAAAGATGACATAGTTTGTGCTCATTGCGGGAAATGGCTGTACGCTATATCACAGCATGTATTGCTAAGTGTTGCGTTAATTACAGAAATATTAGAGGTGCAAGAATATACCCAGCACCATCAGCTAAACTCACACCATTATTCATTAGTCAGTTGTAAGAAACAGTGTTGTAAGCTTGCTTTTGCTAGTTCAATGTCCTCTTGCGTTGTTTGCCAATTACTTAGTGCTGCCCGAATAACTTGTTTACCTTCCCAGCTTCCCGGCGTTAGAAATACTACACCAGCTTGATTCAGTTTCTGTAAGAATGAGCGAGTGAATATATCTGCTTGTGTACTGTTAAGCTGTGGTAATACTGGGCGAAACACAACGACATTAAGCTGACATTCAATAACAAGTTCAAAGTTGTCTTGTTGGGCTAACCAATTGGCTAATTCCTTTGCTAGCGCAATATTACGATCTACCCAAGCGCTGATACCATCCCGACCATACCTGACTAAGGTTAGCCAAATTGGTAATGCTCTAAAGCGTCGGGAATTTTCAATGCCGAGCGATAAGAATGCGGGAAAAGGTCCATCATTAGTAAGGTAGGGAGCATCCACATTGCAGCTTTGTTCATGAATGTCTGGATGTCGCGTAAAAATCGCGCCAGCGTCATACGGGACATTGAGCCATTTGTGAAAATCTACTGTTATCGAGTCGGCTAAATCAATACCTTGTGTTTTGCCATTCTCACCATTAACTAAGCGCTCGAAGATACCAAACGCAGCGTCTACATGTAACCATGCTTGATGCTGCTTGCAAAGTGCTGAAATAGCATGTAAATCATCAAAACTAGTGGCAGTGACGGTGGCACTGCTGGCAATAACGATTTTGCTCTTGGCGGTACTGTTTGTCAGTTGCTGTGCCAAATGGGATACGTCCATTTGTTCAGTACCATCGATGGTATTTACTACAGTAATCTGTTGCTGGCCGAAGCCGGCAAGTCCTAACGATTTGATCATGCTGGCGTGAGGACTTGCGCTAAATAATTCAACGGACAAACCTTGCATACCTTGTTGGGAGACACTAATGGCTTGCTGTTTACCTGCATATTCTCTCGCAATTACAGCGCCTAAAAAATTGGCTGAAGTGGCGCCCGTTGTGATGATACCGTTGAATGTATCTGGTAAATAAAATAACTCGCGCAACCACAGCAAAGCTTGGCGTTCAATGGCACTAGCGATGGAATCACCGTCTTTAGAGACGTTTTGGTCAAAGGTGCTAACTAGCCAGTCTGCAAACAACGCAGCGGGATTTGCGCCACCAGTAACAAAACCCCAATATCTGGGGCCTGCACTCGCGGACAGGTATGGAAGTACATGTTGGCGAAGTAATTCAACGGCATTTGTATTGCTTCGTTCCTCCTGTAATAGCGTCATTTTGGGGGCGTTTGTATTAAATTTCGCCACTTGTCGGGTATTCAACTCCGACAAAAACTGACTTGCCAATTCATTAAACTGGTTCAAAAAATACTGATTATCGGTTGATAGTGACATAGTGGATCCATTTGCTATTTTATTTCTCACCATAATAAACTAGAGTAGATGTGGGTACAGATACAGTTTGCTGCTTATTTGAAGGGTACAGTTGTGGGGTTATATCAAGCATTCGCTGATGAAATCGTTTTAAAAATTAAGCAAAAGCAATATGTAAGTGGTGACAGACTACCTTCGATACGTCGTTTTGCTGCACAAAAGCAAGTCAGCGTAAATACAGCGGTTAGTTGTTATCGGTTGCTGGAACAACTTGGTTTCGTTGAAGCAAAGGACAAATCTGGGTACGTTGTACTGCCTTATTTAGCTGATTCTGGTATGCCGTTGCCAAAATTTGCCAGCAAAAGAGTCGAGTTGCATGCTGAACATGAAGTTAATCCACAAGTGGCTCGTCATCCATTTGAACGTGCACAAGCCAGCCCCGAATTGCTGCCTACGGAATCACTCACCAAAAGCATGACCAATGTGGTGCGAAAAAATGCTAAGTGCGCTTATGTTTACGGCGATGTTCAAGGTGAATTACGACTAAGGCAAAGCTTAAGTCAGCATTTTAAACCGCAGGGATTTTCATTTTCTGCTGAGCAATTAGTTATCAATAATGGCTGTCTGGATTCAATTAAACTAGCGCTTGAGATCACCACTGCTCCAGGAGACAGTGTTGCTGTTTCTTCTCCGTGTTTTAATGGATTGCTGGCAATGCTTGCCATGATGAAACGTGCCGTCGTTGAAGTTCCCAGCAATTCGCAAGGTGTGGACCTTAAACAAATTGAGTCGCTAATGGCTAATAAACAAATAGCTGCTTGTTTGTTTACCGCTAACCATCAAAACCCACAAGGAACTTCTTTTCCTATCGAGCAGAAGCAGGCATTGGCAAAGCTATCTAACAGATATGAGATTCCAATAATTGAAGACGATGTTTATCAGGAGCTGCATTTCGGCCGAGTATTACCGCTCCCAATTAAAGCGTTTGATCAAATGGGCACAGTGATTTGGTGTAGCTCAATTTCTAAAACGCTGGCGTCAGGTTACCGAATTGGCTGGGCACTGCCTGGAAAATACTTAGCGGAGTTTATTCAGCGCCGTGTGGTACAAAGCCTAGGAGTAAACGTACCTCTGCAATTAGCCGTGTCAGATTTTATTGAAAAAAATTACTATCAAAGGCATTTAAAAAAGCTACGATTAAAGTTGGCTCAACAAATGGCACAGTATCGACAAATAATTATTGCACAGTTGGGCGAACTGCCCAACGTTCACATATCTGAGCCAACGGGAGGCTTAACGTTATGGGTATATGTTAACGGATTAGCGGCTGATAAATTGATGATGACTGCCCGTAATCAAAATATAGAAATTCGTGCTGGTAATTTGTTCTCAACGAGAGGATTTTATAACAGTTATTTTCGAATCAATGTAGGGTTTCCGCTGGATGACTCGTTAACTAAGCAATTAAAACAGGTTTGTCACTTAGTTAACGAGCAATGTGCTGGTGAGTGAAAAAATTTAAATTCGCTTGTAAACATGGAGGGCGTGTTGGTCTTTTTGTCGCTCACTGTAGCGATTGACCAGAAACCTGTTGTGAATTCAAAAAAGACAAAATGGGCAATGTCTATGATTTTGTTGATAAACGGCCAAGTCATCGAAAGAAAACCGAGAAATAATATCAATTGAATACAATGGGTATCATGTATACTAGGTGAGCGAATAAACTAATAGTTTTATTCTGAAGTATTGTGGTTATTGTTTAGCGTGTCGTGTGTTGATGAGAAGAACTGTTTTAATTGTAAGTATAATTTTGATTACAGCAGGTATGATGATGTATTTAGTCGACTATTTACCTGTTGATCTGTTTCAGTCAAATCAAGATGCAATGTACCTTAAGAGCCTAGAGCGCAGTGACTTTTCAATTCTAAGTTACAGGTTACATATACTGGTAGTAGGCATTGTTCTCCTTGCTATATATGGAAGCGTTAAGTCATAAGCTAATCACTTTACAAGCATTGATATAACTTAATTTCATGGAGGTTTAATGGATATCAATAGTATTCTTGCGTTCGTCGCCGTGGCAACATTGCTCGTTATTTCACCTGGCCCTAATGGCTTATTAATTACCAAAACAGTGCCTATTTCTGGGCGCAAAGCAGGTTTTGCAAATATTTGGGGATTTGTTGTAGCGTTTTATATTCATGGAACATTATCTGTTTTTGGCATTTCACTCCTACTTGTTCAATCGGCACAAGCGTTCTTTGTATTCAAAATGTTGGGGGCGGCCTATTTAATTTGGATTGGGGTTAAGGCGTTAATTGCGGCATTTAACAAAGGAGATGACCAAATTCGGAAGGAAGCAGAACCAACTGCAGCACCGATATCAAATCGCTCTGCATTTGCAGAAGGTTTTTTAACTAATGTACTTAACCCCAAAGTATCGATGTTTTATTTGGCTGCATTTCCGCAGTTTTTATCCATCGATAATAGTGTTATGAGTGCATACGCATTGGTGACTGCACACGCAGTAATTAATTTTGTATGGTTTTCGATAATTGTTTGCATGTTGTCTCGTGTTAAAAGTATTGGCCAAAATGCTAAATTTAAGAAATGGTTAAATTCAGTAACGGGCGTAGTTTTCATTGGATTTGGTTCGAAATTGGCGTTAATGAAAAGCGGTTAACACTGTCTGGTGGCATGCTTTAATCCAGAGATTTAAAAAGGCAATGCCGATCAAATCGTCGGCATTGCTTTAGTTCAGGGGGTATAGCTCACGATACTAGGGCTTCTGATAAACCACTTCGCCATCAAGCAACGTGGTTATAACCTTTGTTTGATTAATAGTTTTAGGGTCAATGTCAAACAGGTTACGGTCTAAAACAATCAAATCAGCAGACTTTCCAACTTCGATTGAACCAACGATATGCTCTTGGCGCATGACGTAAGCACCATTTAATGTGTATGCTTTAATTGCTTGCGCAAGCGTCAACTCTTGAGGTGCACGAGTTACCGCATTTTGTAGGCCAATGAATGGGTTAAATGGACTAACATTCCAATCACTACTTAGTGTTACTCTTGCACCAGCATCATGTAGTGACTTGATCGGTACGGCATTATCAGAGCGCACCGCGCCAATTAATTCGTCATTTTCATGCCAGTGTTCAGGGTTGGTAAATTCTCCGGCAACTTGCGCATCGGCTGTTACGTTTAATTGTGCAAATCGCTCTAAATCTGCTGGGTCAACAACTTCTACGTGCGTAATTCTATGACGTCCTTTAGTAGTGCCTGATTTTTGGACTGCGTTTAGCGCTTCGTGGATTCCACGATCTCCTATTGCATGGATATGAAAATCAAAACCTGTACTTTCAAGCTGTTCAATATAGTAAGCGAGTCGCTCTTGATCAAAGTAGTTCAGTCCACGATTACCCATCAGCCCTAGCAAGTCTACGTTATATGGTTCGTGCATTGCGGCTGTACCATTGATTAATATACCGTCAGCATAGAGTTTAATTTGATTGAATTTAAGTAAGCTATTGGGGTTGTTTTGGAACAATGCCTTGAGCTCGGCCAGTTGTGTTTGGTCGTCCAATTCAGGGTATGCCCATAGACCGACATTCACACGGGCGGTAAGCGCGTTGTTTGCTTCTGCCTTTAACCAAGTCAAGTGGTCATCGCGTTGCCAAAAGCTGCGTGCGTCACTAATAGACGTAATGCCATGTTTTGCTAACTCTGGCAGTGTATATTCAACTAAGCCCTCGTAGTCTTTAGCTTGACGTTCAGGCGTTGGTTGCATGGCGATATCCATTACCATGTTGCCAGCATTGTCGATCAGAATGCCATTTGGTTGGCCTGTAATTTCGTCTCGTACAATAACGCCACCAACTGGATCTTCACTCGTGTAATCAATGCCTGCAAGTTCAAGCGCTGCCGAGTTTACCCACATGGAATGAGAAGTTTGCTCCATGATGATAACAGGACGGTCTGGCACTACTTCATCAATGATATCAATAGGGGGACGCTGCGCGTCAAGGAGACTAAAAATTGTATGGCCATAACCAATTAGCCACGGCGCATTCGGGTTATCATATGCCGCTTGAGCAATAGTCTCGGCAAAATTTTCTACGTCTAATTCTTCAGTATCTAGTGTGAATAAAGTGTTTTCTGATGCTGATTCGATTGGGTGCATGTGGACGTCATGAAAGCCGGGCATCATCATTTTACCCGCCAAGTCAGTAACTTGAGTAGCACTACCTATGTGTTTACTCACATCGGTATTTGAGCCAACAAAAATGATTTTATCGTCTTTTATCGCGACAGCTTGTGCCCATTCATTTTGGCTATCAACCGTATATATCGCCCCGTTTTTAAAAACTTGGGTGGCAATAGTAGATTGAGGGGCAGTTTTTGGGGAGGATGCCTCTGATCCTGCGCAACTGGTAATAACTAAACAGGACATTAAGGCTGACAATGTCAATTGACGTTTTTTCTTGGGTATAAGATTCATTACTACTTTCTCTTTGCTGAAATTGCGGAGAGAATTATAGAAAAGCTTAGGTAACGACTTGGTAACCATGCATGTTATACCAATCCGCATAAGAAATTGCCTTAGTACAGAAGGTCATAAGTAATTGGTAAGTGTTTGAAATGTATATGTTGTTGGTGATAGGTTGGCTGGAGTCCCTATGAGAACTTAATGCTTGACTGCAGTTAATTGTGACTAGATTCAACGTAAAGGAAATTCATACTTCAAAGGTCAACTTGTTCTTAAGGTTAGTTTACGTTGATTTATTTAAGATAACTGCAGGTTTTTTCGTACTGTTCGATATACGACTTGTTGGTTTTTAATTTCAAAAAGCCTCGGTTGTATGTGCGCAGTAAGTCTGCTCTTTTGAGGTTGATGAGTAAATAACCGCGATACATGATCGCTGGCTTGTCACTGCGAGTAAAAAACTCTCTGTCTTGTTTTGGAAGCAGTTTTAACAATTCTTCGCCCGGCCGTTCAGCAATAACTGTTAAGTCGGCGCGTCCTGCCAGAAGTAACTGATAATTTTGCTCGATGTACGTCGCTGTAATTTGCGGGACATTGTAATCAATGAGTGCCTGTTCGAATTCTTCAGAATAGGTAAAACCGTTATTAACAACAATTATGCGCGACGCCATTGCAGAAAAATCCTCCCAAACAAAAGGCTTTGATTTGGGAAAGTAGAAAAAGGAGCGTTCAATTGTCATTGGATCGTCAGGAAACAGAAAGTCTGTTCGCCGTTCTGCACTATCATACCAATACGATGCGGCGTCAAAATTACCTTTTTTGGCTTCCAAATATCCACGACGCCAAGGCATGTAGGTGAATCTAACTTGATAGTCTTCTTGCGCAAAGATGTCGGTGATGAGCTTATTCACGCACCCTTGGTTGGGTAAATCTTTTCCTGTAAAGGGAGGCCAGTTCCCTGTAGCAATGTGAACAACATTTGTTGTTTGTGCTTCACTGAAATGGATATTGAGGCAACACAAAGCCAGAAAGCTGCTCAGCATTAGATTTTGGCAGGAAAGTCTCATCGTAATTTCCGAACTCGTTAACGATTCTACAAGTCAAGCGGCCAAAACGCATATACTGGCTTCAGATTACGCCAAACATTCAACGTAGAACTTATACTATCTAAGCATAGCAGGTAAAAAAGTTTCTGTTGTGTGGTGAATTGCGGTAAAGGCAAGCCTTTAACTTGCCTTAATAGAACTCGCTATAAAATGCGTTGTGTCGGGCTTTTAGTTAAAAATACCGCTATAGCTTTGGAAGTTGGCGTATATGAGCGCAATCCAACACTGTCTAATGGCACTAGCGGGTTCGTTTCCGGATAGTATGCAGCCAAATTTCCCCGCGGAATATCGTAAAATGTTAACTTAAATTTGTGGATAGTTTGATACTGGTTGTTTTCCCACACGGATGTAATGTCAACCAAGTCTCCGTCTTCGCATTCTAAGCGCTGCGCATCTTTCGGATTGATAAACAGAACTTTTCGTTCACCCACTATGCCTCGATACCTGTCGTTCATGCCATAGATAGTCGTATTATATTGATCATGAGAACGCAACGACTGCAAAGTAAATAATTGTTTGTATTTTGATGAATTGCCACTTTGCGTTTGCAACAAATGCGTAGGAAGTTCATTGATCGCAAACAGTGCTCGCTGCGCCGCATTGTGCCAATTGAGCTCACGGGCACTATTGCCTAAATAAAAACCGCCAGGCGTTTCTAAACGATGATTAAAGCCAACAAACTGTGGCAGTACTTGTTCAATCATGTCTCTGATTTTGTTGTAATCATCGATAAGTGACTGCCAATCTACAGTTTTGTTACCTAAAGTCGCTTTTGCAATTCCACCAATAATCGCAATTTCAGATTTAACTTCGTCAGAGATTGGGGCAACGTTACCTTGTGAAGCATGTACCATGCTAAAGGTGTCTTCTACGGTGATAAATTGCTCGCCACTGGCCTGCATGTCAATTTCAGTTCGCCCTAAACATGGGAGAATGAGCGCAGCTTCTCCAATTTGCAAATGGCTACGATTTAGCTTTGTGCTGATTTGAACATTTAGTGTTGTAGACTGCATCGCTTGATAGGTTTTTTGGCTATCATTGGCCGCCGCGGCCAAGTTACCGCCAAGGCAAATGAGCACCTTACTTTTTTTGGCAAGTAGGGCGTTAATAGCTCTGTATACGTTATGGCCAGGAGCTTCTGGCAGTGTCGTATTTAACATATTTGCTTGCGCGGCCATAAAAGCGGCTGGTGGTTTTTCGTTTATGCCAACAGTACGGTTTCCTTGCACATTTGAGTGGCCACGGACTGGGCAAAGGCCTGCACCTTGCTTACCGATATTACCGCGTAGAAGTTGCAAGTTAACGATTTCCTGAATGGTTGCGACTGAGTGGCGATGTTGCGTTATTCCCATTGCCCAAGTACATATCACCTTTTCCGCTAGTAAATAAACATCAGCCGCTTGCGTGATTTGTTGTTGCGTTAAGCCTGACTGCGCTTCAATCGTCGGCCATTCAGTGTCATGCACCAGTTGTTTATATTGTTCGAATTGGCTGCCGTGTCGTTTGATAAATGCCATATCAAGTAGGCCTTCTTGACCGTTTGATACCGCTTGTTCATGGCGGGTTAACACTACTTTGGCCATTCCCCGAACAACCGCCATATCTCCACCTAATTTTGGCGTTAAATATAAGTGACTAATGGTGGTAGCACTTGGTGTTAGCAGTTCGATTGGATCTTGGGGACTGGCGAATTTTTCCAGTGCAACTTCTTTTAGATTGTTAATCGCCACAATTTTACAGTTGTTTTTGGCAGCTTTGCGCAAAGCATTCATCATTCTTGGGTGATTAGTCCCTGGGTTTTGGCCAAAAACGAAAATAGCATCGGCGTGGTAAAAATCTTCCAATACGACGGTACCTTTACCGACTCCGATAGATTCATTGAGCGCAACACCACTCGCTTCGTGACACATATTTGAGCAATCAGGAAAGTTGTTTGTGCCTACCAGTCGACCAAATAATTGATAAAGATAAGCCACTTCATTGCTAGCGCGCCCTGAAGTATATAGTTCAAGCTCGTGAGGAGATTTTAGATTATTAATGGTAGTTGCTATTAATTCAAAGGCATCATCCCACGCGATCGGGCGGTAGTGGTCAGTTGTGCCATCGTAGTACATTGGTTGAGTGAGACGCCCTTGATATTCGAGCCAGTAGTCGCTTTGTTTATTTAAAAAGCTGACGGTGTGACGAGCAAAAAAGTCGGCATCAACTTTTTTCGATGTAGATTCCCAAGCAATTGCCTTTGCGCCATTTTCACAAAATTGAAGAAAGCCTTCTTTTTGGTCTCCCCATGCACAGCCTGGACAGTCAAAACCTTTATCTTTATTTGCTCGCAGTAAATTCCTTATGTTGGTCTGTGGCTGCTGGCTGTTAACTATGTGTTTAATAGTTGACTGTAGCGATGGAAAGCCGCCAGCTTTCGATGGTTTTTTATGGGGATATCGTGCGCTCAAAATTAGAACCAAGTTAGGACTTATCTCTTAATTATATGTACATTCGACACTAAGTGATACGCTATTGTTATCGTCATCAGTAGAAAAATTACCAAGATTTGTCAACGGAAATTGCCGATTTGACTATACTTGTTGACCTCTCGTCAATGGGAAAATTATATGCTAAGTTGAACAGCAAATTGACTATTGTATGAACTGCCACGGTAAAAGGATTATTGATGCGAACTTTATTCAAATATCTTATGCATTTGATTGTACTTTGTATTTCTATGAATGTTGCACATGCACAACGATTAGCGAAAGATATTCAAGAAGATGCTTTACGTAAAGGACCAGAAGTGGTGGCACTCGCCGATTTAGCCCCAGGTATGGTAGTTGCTGACGTATTCGGCGGTGGTGGCTATTACAGTGAATTAATCAGTCAGCGCGTTGGACAATCAGGCAGAGTTTATTTACATAATAATCGCGCATATTTACCTTATGTTGATAAAGAACTAACGGAAAGGTTGGCAAATAATCGCTTACCCAATGTAATAAGGCACGACAAGGAAGCCGATGATTTAGCATTCAAACCGCAAAGTTTAGACGCTATTTTTTATGTGTTGGGCTATCACGACCTTTATTACAAAGCAGACGGCTGGGATATAAATAAAGATATTTTCTTAAAACAGCTGAATCAGGCACTTAAATCAGATGGCACGCTTTTAGTGGTTGATCATGAAGCACCTAAAGATTCAAAAACAAATAAAAGCCAAAGTTTGCATCGCATTGAAAAGGCATATGTCATTGATGAATTAGAAAAATATGGTTTCGAATTAGTGAACACAAGTAACTTACTTGCAAACCAACACGATAATTTAACGGTTAGTGCATTAGCACCAAGCATTAGGCGAAAAACAAGCCGTTTTATTTTGTTATTCAAGAAAGCACAATTGTAAATAACGTAAGGCTATTCAAGTACATGGAAAAAAGGATTGTAGTGTTGACTGGGGCAGGGATTAGTGCTGAAAGTGGTTTAAGCACGTTTCGTGATGCTGAAGGGTTGTGGCAGGGACATAAAGTATCAGACGTCGCATCACCACGCGCGTGGCAGTTGAATCCAGACTTAGTGCTAGATTTTTACAATGATCGCCGTCGCCAACTACTTCGTGTTGAACCCAATCAAGCACATTATGCACTGGTAGAGCTTGCTCAATTTTCTCATATGTCTATTGTAACGCAAAACGTGGATGATCTGCATGAACGAGCAGGGAGTCGCGATGTTATACATTTGCATGGTGAACTATTGAGTGCCCGCAGTACAAAAAATGAAGAGTTGGTGTATAGCATTGAAGGAGACATTGCACTAGGGGATACTTGTGAGCTTGGTAGTCAGCTAAGGCCTAACATCGTTTGGTTTGGTGAAGAAGTACCTATGTTAGACCAAGCTATCGCCCAAATAATAGATGCAGACATTGCCATCATTATTGGCACGTCAATGCAAGTATATCCAGCGGCAGGATTAATTTCTTTTGCTTCGAAACAATGCCAAATACACTATGTTGATCCAGATCCAACGGTAAACGATGAATTAGCAATTGCCGGTGATTTGACATTGCATAAAGGGACAGCCACACAGGTAGTACCTAAACTAGTGAAAGAACTAATTATACAATTAACATCAGTCGGTAGCACCGATTCGCCGAGGTATTCTTCTTAATGCAATCATCTAGGAGCGAATATCCATAGCGCCTGTTTGCAACTATATTGTTGATATCGAAGCGCAAGCGTTGGTGATAAATCGGTTTCACCGCCTTGAACAAATTTTACTTTATGATAAAACTCGGCCAGCCTAGGGCTTGCAAAGCACCTTATCTCGTTAAAATTAGCCTGACACTGATTAAGCAATAACTGTGCAATACCCAGTCTTTGATATTGGCGGTCTACCACTAATCCGTGTAACAAGGGTTGTTGATTGTCCTCGACAATTCTAGAGACGATTACCGCGCCAACAATCTCTTCTTGTTGTTTCGCTATATACGCGGTATCAAGCCCCATAAAACTCGCTGAATAATGTTGATGTTTATAAAATCGCTTGATCGCTTTCTTATCTTCTTTGTCGGCCTTGATAATCACAACTTGCATAAGGTATTTCTGACTTTTCGGTGTGAATTTAGTATCACGCCAAGCAAGATGCTTGGCGTGATATTTTATTATGCTCGAAGTGCCTTTTCGCCACGCGCTATGCCAACACAGCCGGAACGAACTGATTCAATAATTTCTGTTTCATTCGCCAGCGTCTCAATAAACGCATTGAGTTTATCAGCATCGCCTGTTAACTGGATGGTGTAAACCTGCTTGCCAATGTCGACGATGGCACCTCTGAAGATATCAGTGATGCGCTTAACTTCGGTGCGAGATTTATCATTCATCGCTAGCACTTTGATTAGCAATAATTCACGTTCAAGGTGCTGTCGTTCAGTAAGATCCGTAATCTTGATAACATCAATTAATTTGTTTACCTGTTTCACAATTTGCTCAAGCACACGGTCATCACCGTTCGTGGCAATGGTGATACGCGAAAGACTTTGATCTTCAGTAGGCGCAACCGTTAAACTTTCAATGTTAAATGCACGCTGTGAAAAAAGCCCCACGATTCGCGATAAAGAACCCGGTTCATTTTCAAGTAAAATGGCTAGTATCCGACGCATTATGCTTTTTCTCCTTTTCTGATCCACATATCATCTACGGCACCATGACGAATCTGCATGGGATACACGTGTTCTTTCTCATCAACTAAAACATCTACAAACACTAGGCGGTTCTTAATAGAAAACGCTTCTTTAAGTTTGCTGTCTAATTCTTCTAAATGGTCAATCCTAATTCCAACATGGCCATAAGCTTCTGCTAGTTTGGTAAAATCAGGCAAAGACTCCATATATGATGAAGAGTGACGGCCGCCATAAATCATGTCTTGCCACTGCCTTACCATACCCAAAGAGCGGTTGTTTAATGAAACGATTACAACGGGCAAATTGTATTGTAAACAGGTCGACAACTCTTGGATGTTCATTTGAATTGAACCATCACCGGTAACGCAAATGACATGGCTGTCTGGAAATGCCAATTTAACACCCATGGCCGCAGGTAAGCCAAAGCCCATAGTGCCTAAGCCACCAGAGTTAATCCATTGGCGAGGTTTCGCAAAAGGATAGTATTGAGCGGCAAACATTTGATGCTGACCAACGTCTGAACATACATAGGCCTCACCGTTAGTGATTTCATACATTGCTTCGATGACGCGTTGTGGCTTGATTTTGCCATCATCTTGTACGTAACTCACACTATTTTCAGCTCGCCACTGATTGATTTGTGACCACCATGCGTCATTTTTGTCTTTGTCGATCGCAAACTCAATATTATCCAATTCGTCGATAAGCTGTTGAATGACAATATCGATCAAACCTACTACAGGTACGTGGGCATTGATGGTTTTCGAGATTGACGTAGGGTCGATATCAACGTGAATGATGGTAGCGTCAGGGCAAAATTTCTTCACATTGTTGGTCACGCGATCGTCAAAACGAGCACCCAAAGCTAAAATGACATCTGCATTGGCCATCGCTTTATTTGCTTCAAGGCTACCATGCATGCCTAACATACCAATGAAGTTATCATGCGTGCCAGATAAACCACCTAGACCCATTAATGTGTTGGTACACGGTGCATTCAAGCGCTCAACAAGTTCAGTTAATAAGTGTGAAGCATCAGCTAACACGATACCACCACCAGAATAAACCACTAATCGTTCAGCGTTTTTGATCGTTTTAACCGCCTTACGGATTTGCTTGTGGTGTCCCTTAACTGTTGGGTTGTAGGAGCGCATTTTTACGTCTGTTTCTATGTGAAACTTACCTTTATTCTGCGGGATCAGCATGTCTTTAGGTAGCTCAACAACAACTGGGCCAGGGCGTCCCGTTTTTGCGATATAAAACGCTTTTGCAATAACATTTGGAATATCTTCCAAGTTACGACAATTAAAGCTGTGCTTCACGATTGGACGCGAACAGCCAACGATATCCGTTTCTTGGAATGCGTCGTCACCAATAAGACTCGTTGCTACTTGTCCTGCAAGTACCACCATAGGTATTGAATCCATGTAGGCAGTTGCAATACCTGTAATGCAGTTAGTTGCTCCTGGTCCCGAAGTAGCTAGGACAACACCAACCTCGCCAGTGGCTCGCGTATAGCCATCTGCCATATGGGTTGCAGCTTGTTCGTGTCTTACTAGTATATGTTCGACTTCGTCTTGTTGAAAAATTGCATCGTAGATATCAAGAACGGATCCTCCTGGATAACCGAAGATGTATTTTACATCTAGTGCTGATAGTGCTTTCACTACCATTTCTGCACCGTTATATTGCTGTGCTGTCATGAGCTTGCCCTTTGTTGACTCAAATAAAATTTAGCATTAAAAAACCCCCGGTCTATACAGAGCGAGGGTTTGTTGTTATTTACTATTACTGCTGTTTACGCGCAACATCACCCTTGCCTTGGTTTAAGCACCACGACGACTGAGAGAATGACATTGAGGACAGTAGTTAAGTTCATGTGTAAATTCTTTTCTTCTAAATAAAGATTAAATCTTCTTATAAAAATTGATTCTATCGATGCTTTCGCATTTTCACGCCATAATTACTCTTTTGGAGTGCGTGAGTTTGATGCATATAGTTTTAAGAGTTTTAGTAGACACTGTCAACCTTAAATTACAAATAACCTTGTTTCCATTATAACGATTTGTATTATCGGTGCTTGACTTGGGAATAAAGGAATGGACCGATATTGTCTAAATATAGAGTGTTACAACATTTTACAGAAACCCACATTGAACGTTGGTAGTGTATGCTTAGTGTAAGTTTGTAGAAAATTAAGGATGACCTATATGAAAAAATTGAATAGTTTAATCATAGGTGCAGTAGTAATGCTGGTGGCAGCCTGTACGACTGTTTCGCCTATTAAAGCCAATTTCGACCGTAATGACAGTGTCGATACATCAAATTACAAAACGTTTGCGTGGTTAATTTCTGACAAGATATTAGCCGATTCTGGCGATATTAACCCTGTAATGAAGCTACGAGTTGATGATGCGATTGAGCAAGCTTTTATCACAAAAGGATACCAGTTAGTTGACAGTGCTGAGCAGGCTGACTTTGTGATTTCGTATACTGTTGGTAGTCGGGATAAGGTAAAAATTGATAGCTTCCCTGTGAGTTATCGTGGTTCATTTGGCTGGGGACGACACTACTATGGCAGCTACGGCATGGCCACAGAAACACATGTAAGAAACTATACCGAAGGCAAGTTGGCAGTTGATGTTTATGACGTGAAAAGTCGCCAACCAGCATGGCACGGTTGGGCAACGAAGCGATTATCATCGTCAGATAAACAAGCGATGGAATCAACAATAAAAGCCATTGCAGATGAAGTGATTAATCAGTTTTAATTGCTTAATTTGCATCAGGTTTTAGGTGTTTCATGCGCATAATTGATAAATTGCGTTAAACTGAAACTAAGTCTATTGCTAAGGAGTATTGCAGCAAATGTCTACATTTGTATTTAAAGATGAGCCGGATGAAGGCCAATCAAACAATTCAAAGGTTTGCTCAGATAAAGTTTGGCGTATTTTAGTTGTCGATGATGACGATTCTGTTCACCAAATTACGCGGCTTGTATTGGCTGACTCAATTATTGAAGGGCGAAAGTTGGAGTTGATTTCGGCGTATTCTTCGAAAGAAGCGCAGGAGATATTGGCTGACGATGACTCATTTTGCATGGCATTTGTTGATGTAGTAATGGAAACAGATCACGCCGGGTTAGAGTTAGTTGAATGGATTAGAAAGGAAAAATGTAATCAGGCGATTCGCTTAGTGCTAAGAACAGGACAGGCGGGTACTGCGCCAGAAGCTAAAGTCATTAGAGAGTTTGATATCAATGACTACAAAGAGAAAACGGATTTTACTGCAGGAAAAATGACGACTACTGTCTATGCTAGCATCAGGGCGTATCGCGATATCATGACCATTCAGAGAAGTCTCGATGCCTTTAAGCAACTCATTGTTGCTACTCATGATTTATTGCAAATCAGTCAGTTTAAACCATTTGGTTCAGCAGCACTTAATCATTTGCTGACACTCATGGATGTGGAAAGCTCGGCATTATATATTGCGCGAAGTCAGCTCGATTTTGATCAAAAAAGCTCAAACCTCATCATTGCCTGCACAGGCAAGTATGTGAGTGAATCTGATAGTCTAGAGAATTCAAATATTGATAGTTCGGTTAAGGCAATGATTCAAAAAGCATTCGATGAAAAGTCTCATTTTAGCAATGACGAATGCTTTGTTGGCTATTATGAAACGTCACCTAATTCCAGCTCAGTGTTATACATTGAATTTGAAGATGATGCTGAACATTTTCGTGCTAATTTAATTGAACTATATGCTACCAATGTAGCGTTGATTTTGGAAAGTCTTACTAAGCAGCTAGAAATAGAACGCACGCAAAAAGAGTTACTTTATATTGTAGGTGAGGCGATAGAAGCGAGGACAAAAGACTCGGGAGCCCACGTTCATAGGGTAGCATTAATTTGCGAGAAAATTGCTGAAAAGCTAGGGCTTGATAATGAGTTTGTTCGAGCGATTCGCATGGCAGCACCGCTTCATGACTTAGGGAAAGTGGCTATTCCAGAGCATATTCTGCAAAAACCTGGCAAGTTAGATGAAAATGAATGGAAAGTCATGCAAACACATGCAGAACTGGGAAGTGATTTGTTATCACAATCTAAAGCACGTGTATCAAGAGTAGGAGCAAGATTAGCACATCATCATCATGAACACTGGAATGGAGCGGGGTATCCGGATGGGTTAAGCGGTGAAGATATTCCGGTCGAGGCTCGGATAATGGCCATTGCTGATGTATTTGACGCCCTAGGCGCCAAGCTCTGCTATAAGGGCAAATGGAATGATGAAGACATCAAAGCTTACTTGTTATCTGAGCGCGGCAAAAAGTTTGAGCCAAAAATCGTTGATGTGTTTTTAGAGCACTATCATGAATTTGTGGCGATCAGAGATACCTGGCCTGACAACGAATGAACATCAATTTCAAGAAGTGCCTAATGCAAAGTGTGGTTTTTATCGTTTTGCAATGTGCGCTTTTTGAAGTAGTCGCCAATGTAAGCAATGGGTTAACCGCTGGCCGTCAGATACACATTACTGTTGTTACTGAGGATTGGCCACCGTTAAACTACCTGAACAGTGATGGGGAAATTGCCGGAAATGTAACGGAAAAGGTCGTCAAAATTCTTAACCATGCAGGCGTTGATTATGATATACAACTTCTCCCTTGGGTACGTGCCTATGAGATGGCATTAGCGCAACCCAATGTATTAATTTACACGATTTATCGAACACTAGAGCGCAACAATGACTTTCATTGGATTTGTCCAGTTGCGCCATCTATTCAATTGCATGCTTTCGCACTTGCATCTAGAAAAGATTTGAATATTCAAACATTGGAAGATCTCAAAGCATATAAAATTGGCGTCAGTAGAAATGATTATCCTGTGAGTTTTCTTACCAAGCATGGCTTCAGGGAAAATGAGCATTTAGACATGTCTGCGAACAACAATATTAATATGAAGAAACTTCTTTCGGGGCGGGTGGACTTTGTTGTCGGGACTTGGCAGGAAATGCGGATAAGATTAAAGCGGTATGGACAGGAAAAGACACGCCTAAATCGCTTCTTACAAATTGACGTGGGACATGATTGGCCACTTTGTATGGCGCTGAGTAAGCAAACACCTTTACCTATCGTGCAAAAACTTCAGCAAGCTCATTTAGCCGTGGTAGGAAGCATGTATTAAAGGTAATTGGCACACAAGCAACACAGTCCGATGGCGAAAAATACTATCCAAGATAGATGTTTTCCTTTCGATGCAAGCAGAGCAACTAACCCACTTATACCAAACGTGATGGCTACAATATTTAAAATTATCGTGTGAGAAGCCGTACTGTTCATAGCAATTACCCACAAAATAGCAGCGATTGCCCACCAAGCTATACTCGTTAAGTGCCAAGCGAAGCGGATTAGCTGCTTAGTAAAAACATCGCTTTCCAGTAACTTGGGCAAATTTTCACGGCGAAGCAGTCGAGAAATTAAGTATTTTTCACCTAAAATAGAGTGGATTAACCCTATTGTAACCAGTAATAATGCGGCAATCGACTCAAACATTAATGGCTCCCTTTAGGTCAACGATATGGGGCTGGCTTAGCACCCGCCGCCATCACCGCCACCACAACTGTCACTGCCGCCACCGTCGCCACCAGCAAAAAAACCTCCGCTAGCGGCCGAAGATTTTCGTTCACGCTTTCTGGCAAAAATACTAAGCACAGCAATAATGGCAAAGAAAATAGCCAAACCAAGCGCGCCTTTTGAAAACGCAAATAATGCGATGCAAGTAAATAATAAACAAAGGAATAACTTCATGATGTATCTCCCTGAAATCCTGTCATTCGTATCAGCGTACGGTATCACTTGTAATGGTTAAACAAAAGACTAATTTAAATCAGAGTTACCTATCTTGCCTCGATAATTTGTCTACAGTGACAAAACAGTTTTCCTGAAATGTATCCAGAAAATAAACAACTTCTGGCATGTTAGCTTTATAAGTTGACAGCATTTCATCAAGTCTCGACTTTACATGTTCAAATTCACGATTGCCGAATGATACTTCGTCGCAGGCTTTTAAATAGGCTGAGATAAGATCTGCAGCCTTGACGATACTTTTGTATTCTGCATCGACATGAGACTGAACAATCAAATGATTAAATTCATCCCTGAGATCTTCCGGCAGGCTCTGCAGGCATTCTTTTTCAGCGATTTCTTCTAGCTTTTTGAACTCTTGAGTAAGTGTAGGGTTATGATATTTAGTCACATGGTTAATATCTTGAAGTTTAGTTTCAGACACCTCGTGATAAAGCGCTATGGTTGCAGCCTTTTCTGGGCTTAAATTGCCGTCAAAATATTTATTCTTAATGACTGCCAGTAGGTGTGAAATAACCGCCACTTGATGTGAATGTTCCGCAATGTTTTCTGATTTTACTGAGTGCATCAATGCCCAGCGTTTAATCAATGGCATACGTAGAATCCACGCAAGAAAAGTGCTTTTTCGTGGCATATAGCCTCCAGTTAGTTATGTGTTTAAGACTACTTGTTTACGTTGTGTGTATTTATTTGATTGAGGTGTTTCGTCAAATATTTTTAATCAAATGGCCATTGTGTTGGTTTTCAAACAATGGCCTAAATTATACGATTTGGCTTATTGTGAGTAGGTACTAAAGAAATTAGCCAATCGCTCAAGTGCAGGTTTCAATTCATCTACATGTGGCAAAAATACCAGCCTGAAATAGTTAGGCGAGCTAATATTAAATGCTCTGCCATGTACCAGTAGTATTTTTTCTTGTTTCAGAAGGTCTAATACCATCTTTTCATCATCGGTAATGTTAAATTTATCCATGTCGACTTTGACAAAAAGGTAGAGTGCGCCCATCGCTGGATGACAAGATAAGCCATCAATCGCGTTAATCATTTCGTGTGCCAAATTGCGTTGTTTGAGCAACCTGCCATCACCCTGAATAAGTTCATTAATGCTTTGATAACCACCAAGCGCAGTTTGAATGGCATGTTGACAAGGAACGTTTGCGCATAAACGCATAGAAGCGAGAATATTAAGCCCTTCGAGAAAATCTTCTGCGTGTAATTTAGGCCCAGTAATCACCATCCAGCCAGCTCTAAATCCGGCAATTCGATAGTTTTTTGATAAGCCACCCATCGTGATTACAAGGACATCGTTTGCCAGGCTTGCTGTTGGGATATGCTTTGCGTCATCGTATAGAATTTTGTCATATATTTCATCGCTAAACACAATGAGGCCGTGTTTTCTGGCAAGTGACAATATGTCTTCTAAGACATGTTTAGGGTAAACGGCACCTGTTGGATTGTTTGGGTTAATTAAGACAATGGCTTTGGTATTTTCAGTAATGCGAGCTTCCATATCACGCACGTTTGGATACCAGTGGTTTTCGTCGTCACATTGGTAATGTATGGGCTTGCCACCAGAGAGTGACACCGCTGCGGTCCATAGTGGGTAGTCAGGGGCAGGGATAAGTACTTCATCACCGTCATTAAGTAACCCTTGCATTGCCATAACAATTAATTCACTGACACCGTTGCCGATAAATATGTCTTCAACGCTTACATCTAAGATGCCTAGTTGTTGAAAATACTGCATAACGGCTACGCGTGCAGAATAAATACCTTTCGATTCACTATATCCTTGAGAACTCGGTAGGTTATGAATTACGTCTTTTAGTATGTCATCCGGTGCCTCAAAACCAAAAGGGGCTGGGTTGCCGATATTTAGTTTTAGGATTTTATGTCCTTCATCCTCTAAACGGCGTGCCTCGGCAGCTATTTGTCCACGAATTTCGTAACAGACATTATCTAGCTTGCTTGATTTTCTTACAGGTTTCATAGATGACTTCTTCGTTGTTAAAAGTTAATGGGTAGGCAGTCTATTGTTGCCAATAATGCAACATATTGAAATAGTTACTTGCACTTTTTTTATAGCATTTTTGATTAATTTCGATCATCTTGAAATTAACTGTCGCAAATGAGTGAAAATTATGCCGTTACCACTAGTTTGGCTAGGTGCTGCTGCTTTATCTGCACTTGCTGTGAAAGAACTTGCTGATGATAGAAAAAGACAACAGCGAAGACGTAATCATTCTGCGTTTCCGCAAACACTGGAACGTGAAAACCCAGTGAAAGTTGGTATTTATCCTTCCGATTTGTTTTCAACTGAGCAAAGTGCTGCACCTGCATATGGCTCTGTTATTTGTTGTGGTATCGGTGGGGTTCTTGATCACACAGGTATTTGGGTTGGCGATGATACGATTGTCGAGCTTGACGGTAATGGGCTCATAAAGCCTGTGTCTGTTGCAAGATTTACAAAGGAGCGTTCAGGTAAGAATATCTTTGTCGCTTGCGACTCCAAGGCACAACCTTTGGCGCTAGCCGCCGCTGCTGATAGAGCCATAGAACAGATTTATCAGGTAAAGGACTATCATTTGTTTGATTATAATTGTCATCACTTTGTTTGGCAGTGCTTTGCGCCTACTGACAAACACATTACTACCTTTAAAGCACTTAACCGTAATATTGCTGAGTTTTTTGATCGGAAGGTTTACTGGGATGTGTGTGAGCTATAGCGCGAATTGCACAAATATTCACTATACATTTAAAAAATTATCACTAAGATAATCGGCTCGAAAGCATAGTTTATCTGCAGGCATATAGTTGAAGCTGTCTATTAGAGTCCTACTCGTCCTAACATTGTTGTTTTTTATTGCATTCACTATTGTATTATTGGGCGCATTTTCTGCTGTGCCTCAAGTGCAACGAACGCATACTGTTGATGCTGCATCCGCAAAATTTAGCAAGCAATTTGCTAAGCGATTTCTTGAAACGATCGCTGTTCCTAATGATTCGACGTACGTGTCTATCTCTGCACAAGAACTTGCAGGGCTAGTGGCAGTAGCAAACCGAACAGTTCCTAACCTTGACATGAATGCCTCTATGTCAACTAAAGGATTAGCTATTGAAGCAACGTATGATACGGGATTACCCGGAGTTATTCGCTTTATTAATACTTCCGGTGTGTTGTTGCCATCTTCTCAACAATTAGACATTGAGTTTGTGAAACTCGGTATTTGGCGAATCAACGGTGCTGTGTTTTCCCAAGTGCTTGAGTGGGGGCTTAATCTAGCATTAGGGCAATCTATTGGTAGTGATTTATTAGCATCGGTAGATAAAGTCACTCTCAGTGAAACCGAAGGCAGCATAAAGGTTAATGTACCCGAAAAATTTAGTGCATTAAATGATGAACAACAGTCAAGATGGCGAGCGTTACGGGATAGGCTCGCTATATTTGGCGAAGCTGATCTAGTGCGTGTTTATTTTCAACATCTGATCAATTATATCGATAAGCATAGAAAGCCTTCAGATTTGGCAAGTTATTTTCGTCAGGTCTTTATGTTGGCAAAAGAGCGTTCTGCTAATAACTCTTTGACTATTGTCGCGCGAGAAAATCAAGCAGCATTGCTCGCACTTTCTGTTTATTTTGGTTCGGACAAATTTGAACTAATGATTGGCGATATTGCGTCATTAAGTAAAAAACAATTCTACCGGAGAAATCGTCATCGACGTGAGGTTACACTACATGGTCGTGTTGATTTACAAAAGCACTTCATCTATTCGGCAGCGTTACAAATCTTTGGTTCATTGCAAACAAGTGACGCGTTGGGTGAATTCAAAGAATTGCTGGATGTTAATCCCGGAGGCAGTGGCTTTAGCTTTGCAGATTTAATGGCCGACAGAGCGGGAACCCGTCTTGCTATGAGCCTCACAACGCCGAATATAAGCGCACAGCAATTGCAAACAGCATTGACGGTAGTGACAGACGAACAGTTGCTGCCAAGTATAACTGGGTTGCCGGAAGGCTTAAATGAAACTCAGTTTAAACAACAATACCAAAATGTTGATGCAGAACCTTATCTTGCTATGGTGGATGAAATCGACACACGACTTAGCAAATTAGTGCTGTACAGTTTAATAAAGATTTAACTCACAGTTCGTTGATAAGGCGAATTACAGCACAGTAGACCCAATTGAGTTTATTACGTTAAGTCAATATGTGTCTTTGGCGTGTTCTTGTATGGCATTGTGACGCTCTCTTCTGGTTCTGGCGTCAGCCATTTGGCCAGCAATTGCTTCAGGTTTTCAATTTTTACGGGTTTCGCTATGTAGTCATTCATGCCCACTGCTAGGCATTTTTCTCTGTCGCCTTTCATCGCATTTGCTGTCATCGCGATAATAGTTATTTGTTTATTTTGCGTGCCTGCTTCACCTCTTCTAATTGCTTTGGTTGCTTCATATCCGTCTAACTCAGGCATTAAACAATCCATCAACACCAACGCATATTCATCACCTGATTCACTTAGCTTATTGATTGCCAACTGACCATTTTCAACTATCTCAACGTCAATAGATAATTCAGCTAATGCTTTCTTGGCGACTATTTGGTTAATTTTATTGTCTTCTGCCAGTAAAATTTTGTGTGAACCCGAAAGTTTAATAACATTTTTCTGTTCAATAGCTGCTGTCGTTTCAGATTCAATGGGGAGTTCTTTAGCGACGGTTAGTTGTAAGCTAAACGTAAATGTGGCGCCTTCGCCAAAGTTAGAGTCAACATTTATGTCTCCGCCCATCTGTTGGCATAATTGTTTTACTATTGCCAAGCCCAATCCTGTGCCTCCGTATTGACGCGTCGTCGTACTATCTGCCTGCGTGAATGGCTTAAATAAACTATGCTGTTGCTCAGGGGTCATACCTATACCTGAATCTTCGATTGCACAGCTAAAACACACTTTGTCATTTGGCATTACGGTCATTGAAGGTTGAATGATTATTTCACCTTCTTGAGTGAACTTAATGGCGTTTCCTATAAGGTTAACTAAGATTTGACGGAATCGTGTAGGATCGCCAATGACAATTTGATTATTAAAAATGTCGGGTTGTACCTTTATCTGCAAACCTTTCTTATCGCTTTGAATTGACAACAGTTTTACAGTACTTAAAATTTCATCTTTAATGTTGAATGGGATTGATTCTAATGTCAGTTTGCCAGATTCAATTTTAGAAAAATCAAGGATATCGTTAATTAGTGATAACAAGTCGTGAGCGCTGGCATCTGCTAGCTTAAGCAGCTCGGTCTGCTCTTGTTTAAGGTTGCTGCGACCGAGTATATCTAACATGCCAATAATACCATTCATTGGCGTGCGAATTTCATGGCTCATACACGCTAAAAAGTCAGCTTTTATTTTTTCGGCTTTTTCTGCATTGCATTTTGCCTGCTCAAGCACGACATTGCTCACTTCCAATTTACGCGCATAATGTTCTATTTCTTGCTTGTTTTTCTCCAATTGGGTGTAGTCATCAATGCATGAAAAAAAGCCAACAACTTGATTGTTGTCGTCGATATCAGGTATCAAGTTGATGTGAATATTTCGGTTGAGTAGCCCATTTAATTGAAAAATACCGTCGAATTTTTGTGGTTGTCCTTTTAGTGTTTGTTCAACCGCTTTTGAACAATCAAAGTTCGTGTACTCATCAATGATTGTTTTGAAATCTAACGTTCCAATGTCCTCAGTTGTTTTGTTTATCCAAGCTAAAAACCTTTGATTCGCGTACGTAATTGATAACGTTTTGTCGATGTAAGCTAATAACACAGGCACTTGAAAAGCGATGCTATCAATGTGTCGTCTACTTTGCGCTAATTGAAGTTCTTGTTGTCTTCTTATATTAATGGAGGTGTTATAAGCACTCGATAATATGCCCAGCTCATTGTTTGTTTCTTCAACAGGCACAGGATCTGCCGCAGTTCTTTGAATCTCATAAGATAATTTTTTCAGGGGGCTGATGATTTGTGTTTGAATATTAAAAATATTCGCTATGAGCAAGCCAGCAAATCCAAGAGAGACAATAAGTAGGTAGTCGAGCATTTCGTTGATGAGCGCTTGTTGTTCATTGGTAAGATCGTACTCATACATGAGCAAAAATCGTTGGCTTTTGTTTGATTCGGTGTCAACAAGAAGAATAGGGTAGAAGTAATAATAAACATCCTGAATGACCGTGTTTTCCCATGGGGAGTCGGTGGTGCGCTTGTTATTTATCTGTATTGTATTGAGAAGTGATGGCGACAGAACGTCATTACCATTGATGCCATTGACATAGTTCGTCGCGACGATCTTATGGTCTGACTCTCTAATCAAACTCAAACGGTTAAGCGCTGGAATCATAGTTAACGATGCTATTATTCGCTCTGCGTGTATCCCATATGGGTTTGCTTGAAAAGCTACGGAGAGTGTTTGACTTTGTAACTCAAGTTGATGATTGACTCGTTCTAATAGTTTTTTATTGCCCACTTGCATGAAAATCAAAGCGATGGCGGTCACAATGATGACTGACATGGAAAAGATGAAAACATTCAGCCTAAACGCTAGGCTTTGACTAAATTTAACAGATTTCATGACATCAGGCCTCTATCACAATAAATGACGTGGTTAAGTCTTACCTGTAAATTAATTAGGAGTTTTTGGGGAAAAGCTGGCTTGATTCTTTCTTTGAAAATCGCAAATGTGCAAGTGCTATTCAGTTTAATCTGCATAGTCTTTAGCATAAGCAAAAAATTAGTTAGCGAGCTTATCAGTCTGAGCATATAAAAAGGATCCATCCGACATTCCCTTGCACATTTATCTATTTAAATGTAGTTCACAACTATAGGATTATCTAGAGCGTGTTCATCTTAATAGTTAATTCAAACTACCGAGCTTCTTGCCAAGTAACTCCATCAACATTACGTTTTGCATTGCGATTTCTTGATGTAGCAATGCACGCTGATATTTAGCCTGTTCGGAGTTGTTGCTAGCGAGCTTCTTTAATTCAGCTTTTAATTTTTTTATCTTTTCTTTGATTGTGTCAATTAGCCTATCGAGCGTATCTTTTTCAGGTATATTGGAATGGTTTTCTTCGGCCAGCTTTTGTTGTCCTAGAGTAGACAAAAATACGGTGTCTTTGTAACGATTGCTATCAGGTGACGGTGTGCTTGTGTTAGCGCGAGTTGGTGCCGAAGCATTTACGGAATGCCACCCAGAAGAGGTAATGTGGTTGATTAACACAGCCATTGCACAAACAAAAAATAAGTCTGATGGTTAATTTATCGGCAGATGGGTGGGATTCTTTATATTCAGTCAGGCTATTTGGTTTAATTGCTATAAGTAAAGAGGAAGATAAAGAATCTTTTTCAGACATTGCTGGCCGTAACAAATTGGGAAAAGAGCCCTACCAACTTAACAATAAGTAGTTTTAACCATTTGTTCTTTTAACCATTTGTTCATTGTTAAGGATTTTTTTCACAACCGTATGGAGTTAAAGCATAGTACGCCTTAAATACACAGAGAGAAATTCATCCAAGGAGATGAATTTCTCTAATTAACTGTTCGATGAATACGTTATTGCTCAGCAACGAAAGATACAGCTAAGTCTGGAAAGTCTGTGAATACTCCGTCTACCTTTAGTTTTTTAACATAAAATGATAATAAATCATTAAATGTTGAGAAGTTAGCAGGTAAATCATCTTTGCGAAATGTGTACGGATGAACCACCATACCCAACTCATGTGCATATTTTACAATAGGCTTGCTCGATAAGAATGCGCTAGATAAATTAGCGAGCATCGGATACGAGGGACCTATGCCATCCGCGTATGTCGCAATTTCCTCCAGCCCGGCTTTTGTTAGCATATATGAGTAATCTAGGTTGTGGTACTCACCGTTAACCAATTCTTTTGTTTCATGCCACTGGGTTTCGGCAATCAGCTGCACTAGTGGAATATCCATATTAAATTCTGGCAATAATTCGTGTTTGATCCGTTTTAATTCATGTGGATCAAAGCTTTGAAGATAGACTTTTGCATGTCGGTGATGATAACCATGTTCCCTTAAGGTAGTCAGTACTGCCTTACTGATGTCTTTTTGATGTTGCAAATGAAACCAGGGGGCTTTTATTTCAGGATAAATACCTATTTTTTTGCCTGAGCTAAGGTTTAACTCCCTCAAAAACTTTAACTCGTCTTCAAAGGTGTGGATCTTAAAAGCGCTGAAGCCCACAGGGTATCGCTCTGGATATTTGGCCTGCTTCTTTCCATCTATTAACGTAAAAGGAGAGCTGATAGATAAATCTTTTAGTTCTTCTAGCGTAAAATCAATTACATAGTAGTGGCCATCTTCTCGATATCTATCAGGGTAAACTTGGCGTACATTACTTACATTGTCTAAATAAAGATCATGCAAAACAACTAGGTGATCATCTTTTGTCATCACAATGTCTTGTTCTATATAGTCAACCCCCATGGCATGAGCCATGGCTTTGGCTGGTAATGTATGATCCGGCAAATAGCCGCTGGCGCCTCTATGCGCGATTACAATTGGTTTTTTTGCCAATGATTCAAAGGTAAAAAATAGCGACAAAAGGGCAAACATGTATAGCTGAAAAGGTCTGTTCATATAAAAACCATCAATACCAAGGGGCGGGTAATGTAATCGCCGATATGCCATATGTAAACTTCATTCGTTAGTTTTCTTAATGAGTATAGCGTCATTGTGTATGACATTTGTGACAAATACGCTACCTATACGTTTTTCGTCGCATTAAAATGGTTACCAAAATGTGACAATTTTCACTAACATCTGGTCAATGACATTAAGTCGCACTCTAAGTGATTGGTGTATGTTATTGAAAATTAGTAATAAAAAAAGTGGTGTGGTATTTGCTGTATTCATCAGATAAATTAGGTGTTGTTGATTTTTGCAACAATTTGAACAAGAATCGTTACTTTATAATATAAGGAAGCTAGATATGCCTGTAGCGACAGAAGATAGACCGATTGAAGTAGTTCGTGAAGAGGTGATAGATCGACTTATCATGAATTACAGCCATGGCAAATTATCTTACGAAGCCTTTGAGCGTCGATTAGATGTCGCGATGGAAAGTAAAGATAACGTAGAAATTGCGGCTTTGGCTGATGATCTCGATATTGAAGTAGACAAAGAATACGTTAATACCAAAAAGCGAGACTTTGGTATTAACTATTCAAGTGAACCAGTGCCAGAGAGCGACCACCTTGTAAACGTATTCGGTGGCAGTAATCGTTCAGGCCGATGGACTGTTGCTAAAGAAATTAAATCGATCAGTGTGTTTGGTGGCTCTACGATTGACTTTTCTGAGGCTGAATTTTCAACACCCAATGTCACGCTAAAGCTGTTTTGCTTATTTGGTGGCGATGACATTTATATTCCAGAAAATGTGAATGTGGTGTCAAAGGCATTTTGTATATTCGGTGGACTTGATAATAAAGCACCATCAATTGCAGATCGGAATGCACCAACTATTACGGTAGAAGGGTTAATTATTTTTGGTGGCGTCGATATTAAGATTAAAAAGACAATTAAAGAAAAGTTTGTAGAGTTTGCTGACAATTTAAAAAGTATGTTTCAGTAAATTTTATATGATTAAGAAAAAGGCGATTTCAGTAAACTATTACTGATATCGCCTTTTTTGATCATTAAATTTGCTTCACTAATTACAGGCCAATCTCGTAGTTAACCCCTATAAAGCACGGCATCAAATATAATGAAGGTGACTAAGTATTTGGCTGGCATGTGAAAAACTCGAAAACAATTGCGTAAACTGAGATTGTGTATTGAGGAGCGCGTGTTGTTCGGGAATGCGCTGATGAGAAAGTACCAGTACAATATTTTGATAGTCGTCGAAATCAATTATTAATTTGTACCTAAACAATGTTCTCACATGATGAAGTATCGAAAGGAGTTGTGCGTCACTAGCAAGGTACAGGTTAAGCACCAAAGTGCCGTTATTTGTTAATAATAGCTGGGACAAGTTGTAGAACTCTTGGTGCAACAACGATTCTGGCGTTGATTCTTTCTCAAATAAATCAACCATTATGACATCGTAATGCGTATCTAAATTGCTATCGTTGATTTGATGTTGTGTATGTTCTTCGACAAATTCAATAGCGCATTGATTAATAATATTTCGCTGTTTAGATAAATTGAAGTGTTGTCGCGCAAGTTTGATGACTGCTTTTGATTTTTCAACCGATGTAACGTTTACATTAGAGCAAGTGCTAATGACACGTTCGATTGTTCCTGTTCCCATGCCTAGGTTTAAAATATGTACCTGTTGTTGGCAATTCGTCCAAAGTAACCATATTAACATTGATTGAGGTACCGGAAGAACAGGGTTTGTGGGCTCATCTTTGTTCATGATGCTCTGCACTTGTTCACCATCAATCGAAACCCACAGGTAAGGAGGTGAGTGCCAAAGTTGTATAGTACTATTCTCGTCGACAACGGACGCTAACGCTTGCTTAGTTAAATTTAATTTGTCCAAGAATAATTTTTTCATATTTTGTTTGGTCATTTGGCAGCGGATAGTTCATCGACAGCTTAATTGTCCCTTCAACCTTTGTTTTTATTTTATCCAAACGTAGGTCAATTGTCGCTAAGTGCGTATATGAGGGGGTTATAGTTGGCTAAACCATAGCATATGTTGTAACAATCCTGTTGTTTCTCATGGCTGGATAGCAAAGGAAAAACTTTTTTCTTACCGCAATTTATCAATATTCAAACATACCATTTTAATTTTCTAAAAAGAAATTAATAACTTGGCGCTTTTTTGTACTTTTGTATAGCTGCAAGCAAGAATTTAACAGAAATTTAATTAGTTGACGAAATGGTCAAAAGTTTGTTTAAGTAGCTGTATTGGAAAGTATATAAACTTGTTATTATGGTTCGTTTTTTAGTCTGTTGGTAAGGCGAACTTAACAAGCTTGCAATAATAATGACATATCCAATAAGTAATCTCTTGCTGTTTTATTTACCAGTACGGATCATAAAATGAACTTAAAAAATTATAAAAACAATGCTTCCGGATTAAATAACTCATTTAAATACAAGTATATAGCTACTTGTATGTTTGGGCTGTTTACTTCAATACAAGCCAACGCCAACACAACTGTTTGGCAAGAAAACTTCGATGCAGCGGCGCTGAATGGCAAAGGTGCAGTATATAATGATGTTGACATGAGTGGTGTAACCAAATGGTCAATCGATGTTTCGGGTGCGTCTCTCACCGCGAGCTCTGACTGGTTCATGGTAAACAACGGCCTATTTGAAGGGCGTGACCTTGATGGCGTCGCTATTTGGCAATCAGAATCAATTGATATTTCTGGACACACAGGTGTTAAGGTTTCAATTAATGCCAGTGAAAATGGAACGCATGAAGCTCAGGATTTCATCGATCTGGAATATTCTGTTGATGGCGGAGCATTTGTGAAAGTGCTCAACTGGCAGTCTCAAGGAAGTGATAGTCATACACTTATTGATGACTTTACTTCTGCTACCGTTGAAGTGGATATTCCAACAGGAAGCTCTTTGATTGTTCGTGTGAGCATGATGAACAATGCTGGCTCTGAATACGTACGTTTTGACGATGTTATCGTTACAGCTACTGGCGGCGATACTGGCGGTGGCGATACTGGTGGTGGCGATACCGGCGATGGAGACACGATCTCTGATGCTTGTTTTAATTGCCCTGATTTATCAAAGATAAAAGATGCCACTAGTTTTAGTGATGCTAGCTATTATGCTGACGTAATTTCAGCAATAGACTCCGCGCAATCATCGGCGGTAATTAAAGAAAAAATTACGCAAGCTATTACTGTAGACCATAATAAATTGAGTTATTCAGAAGTATGGACTGCATTGACTAAAACAGATGAAGATCCCGCTAATAGTGACAATGTAATTTTGTTATACAAAGGTAATTCGATTGCGAAGTTCTCTAATGGCAGTGGTACTCAGTCAGGTAATCCAGATAACTGGAATCGCGAACACGTTTGGGCAAAAAGTCATGGCTTTCCGAGTTCCTCAACACATGCCTATACTGACATTCATCACTTACGTCCGTCAGACATTTCAGTCAATTCATCGCGTGGCAATTTAGATTTTGACTTCAGTGATCAACCGCTAACAGAAGCGCCGGCAAACCGTGTGGATTCAGATTCTTTTGAACCAAGAGATGCGGTTAAAGGTGATGTCGCACGAATGATTTTCTATATGGATACGCGATATGAAGGCTTAGACGGTGCTACACCTGATTTACAAGTTGTTGATTACTTAACGGCAACAGGCGAGCCTAAGTTAGGCAAGTTCTGTAGTTTATTAGCCTGGCATGAAGCAGATCCTGTTGATGAGTTTGAACTGAACCGTAACAACCGAGCCTACGAGTTTCAGGGGAATAGAAACCCATTTGTTGATCACCCTGAATGGGTAGACTTAGTGTATCAGAGAAACTGTTCCGGCGGTGGTGACACTGGCGGTGGCGATACTGGCGGTGGCGATACTGGTGGTGGCGATACTGGCGGTGGCGATAGCGGCGGTGGTGATACTGGTGGGAATGAAAATGGTGCACTGATTATTTCTGAATATGTTGAAGGCAGCAGCTATAACAAGGCAGTTGAAATCACTAATGCAAGCAATGCGGTCATTGATCTTACAGGGTATCAAGTTAAGTTATTCTCTAACGGAAATACGTCTGAGACATCTGTACAAGCATTAACTGGTTCGTTAGCCGCGGGTGCTTCGTTAGTTGTTGGACATAGTAGTGCTGGTGAACCGCTTAAAAGTAAGATTAATGTGTTCTCAAGCGTTGCTAACTTTAATGGCAATGATTATGTAGAGTTAGCCTATAGCGATGCTGTTATAGATGGTGTAGGTATTTATGGCAGTGATGCTTCTTGGGGAAGCAACAAAACCTTAGTACGTAGATCTTCAGTCGTTACTGGAGATAGCAATCGTACCGATGCATTTGTCATCGAAGACCAGTGGACAACATATCCATCAAATACGTTCGATTACCTTGGCGAACATGTTGTTGATGCTGGCGATGGTACCGCTGTTCAAATAGGTCAGTGTAACGACGAAGCTACATTGATTAGCAGTATTCAAGGGGAAGCGGATGCATCTCCAATGGTAGACGCCAAGCTAATAGTTGAAGGTGTTGTAACTAGTGTTGAACCAAGTCTTCAAGGATACTTTGTTCAAGAAGAAGTGGCTGATTCAGATGGCAACGATGCAACTTCAGAAGCTATATTTGTCTACCATAGCGGTATTTCTCAATATCCAAGCGTAGGTCATACTGTGCGTGTATTGGGCGAGGTTCGTGAGTTCTACAACCGTACTCAACTAGCAACTTCACAAGCCTTTGCTGATTGTGGCGTGTTGGGAACAGTTGCTACTGCAACACTATCTTTACCAGCTGAAAATGCGTCAGCATTTGAGTCATTGGAAGGTATGCTAGTAACTGTTGAGCAAACGTTAACTGTTACCGATAACTATGATTTAGCAAAATATGGCCAATTTGCAGTATCAAATGGTCGATTGGTTAAACCAACCAATCTTTACCCTGCTGGGTCTGCTCAAGCCGTTGCTTTGCAAGCGCGTAATGACTTGAACAGATTGCTTATTGATGACAAGAACAACACTAAGAACCCGGAAGTTGTGCCTTTCCCAGATGGGGATTTAAGTCATAACAATACGCTTAGGTTAGGTGATTCTGTCTCAAACATTGCAGGTGTATTGGATTATAGTTATGGCGAGTATCGCGTGTTGCCTTCACAGGCACTCCAATTCACGCGCTCGAATGAACGTTCAGGTGTGCCAACTATGAATGAAGGGTCACTGAAAGTAGCAAGTTTCAATGTACTTAACTACTTTAATGGGCCTGAATTTCCGACTGCACGTGGTGCGAGCTCTGCTGAAGAGTTTGAGCGCCAGAGTAACAAAGTTGTCAGTGCTATTTCAGCCATCAATGCCGATATTGTGGGTTTGATGGAAATAGAAAATGATGGCTATAGTGCTTCATCAGCAACTGCCGAATTAGTTAATCGTTTAAATGCCGTTATGGGGGCTGACACTTATCGCTATGTTTCATACGGTGCTGATGAGCTAGGAGGCGACAAAATTGCGTCAGGCTTAATCTACAAGCCAAGCAAAGTGAGCCTAGTTGGTGACGCTGTGTCTATTTTAGGCGTACCGTTTGACTACGGTAATCGTCCACCTATGGTACAAACGTTCAGCGAGATTGCTTCAGGTGAACAGCTAACTATTGCAGTGAACCATTTCCGATCGAAAGGAAGCTGTAGTAGTGCAACTGGCGGAAACCAAGACTCAGGCGATGGCCAAGGTTGTTGGAATCAAGTACGAGTGGATGCTGCTAATGCGCTAATGAGCTGGTTAGCAACCAAACCAACTGGAACCTCCGACGACGATGTACTCATTATAGGTGACTTGAATTCCTATGGTAGCGAAGATCCTATTATCACCCTTGTCAACGGTGGTTTCCAGGATCTGATAAAACGTTATGCTGGTAGCACGGGGTATAGCTACGCTTATGGTGGCGAAATAGGTTATATCGATCATGCATTAGCAAGTGAAAGTCTGGCTAGTCAGGTTGTTGATACGGCTATTTGGCACATCAATACTGACGAACCAAAAGCATTCGATTACAACCTTGAATATAAATCAGTAGCCAACCAAGCAAATTTCTATGGCGCAGATGCCTATAGAGCATCAGATCATGATCCAATCATTATAAATTTGCAGTTGGCAACCGACACAAGCTTAGCTGGCGATATTGACGGTGATGGCGACATTGATATGAATGATGTGCGTGCGTTTTCAAATGGCTTACGTTCAGGCGAAACATACGACATAAGTTTTGATTTCAACAAAGATGGGATGGTAAGTACGGCAGACGTCCGCGCTATGATGGCGCAATGTACACGTTCTCGTTGTGCTGTTTAACAGAGAAAATAAAAATGAAAAAATTAATTAGTTTGATGAGTTCTTTGGTATTTGCTGTGAGTGCCAATGCGACGTTGATTTCGCTTGAATTCGATAAAGATCAATATGTAGTAGGCGATTTAGTTAACGCAAGTGTTGTTATTTCTGACATTGAAACGGAGTTTGGCTTTCAAAAGTTACTCGGTAGTTTTTCAATGGACATGAACTACGATGAATCTTTGGTTGCATTTAATCAGGTGACATTTGGCAATAAGTTAAATGGTGGTGACGAGTTTGAAAGTATGACCACAGCGATTGATAGTTTTGGCAGTTTGTTTATTGAGGAAGTCAGCTTTAGTTTTGACTTATTCAGTTTTCAGGATGGTTTGCCAAGCTATACACTAGCGACAGTGCAGTTTACTGCTTTAGCTGACGGTAGTGGAGCGCCAAGTTTTACTAATATCGCTCTAGCGAACGATTTTGGCGAGGCGTTTAATAGTGTCAGTTCAATGTCTGCACCATTAACGATTGGCAACGTACAGTCAATTCCTGAGCCGCATATGTTGGCACTTTTATTACCGTTTATGTTATTACTTACACGTAAACGTACGTAACATTTATCGCATGCAAAAGGAGCTTTCGAGCTCCTTTTTTTATAGCTATTATACCAAGTGAAATAAATATTTGACCAGTTCAGAGCTATGTCAGGGAAGTTAGAACAAAGCAAATTGATGCTGTTGTAGTCATTCTCCATCAAAGAAATTTGTGAAGTTATCACTTTCCTGACAAGCTCCCAAGGGCGAGTTTAAAAGGCTTATATGCTGCGTTATTGATTTTGATAAGGGAACTACCATTAACTGCAATCAATGCCTTGCCTCTAAGCCTTTTACTTCTCGCTGAATGATCAAATATTTAATTCAATTGGTATTATTTCAACGTAAACACATTTTCTCGATATATTTCATTCGAAATGCAAAAAAAACTTTAATGTTTTAACCATTTGATTATATGGCTTATTTTGTGGGTTTTTGACTGTGGATACACATATTTTTACATTCATCGGCAAAATAAAATTTGCGTCATGTGTGTTGGTGATGTATAACACTATTATCTGGTGTGTTAGTGATGTATAACACTGTCATTTAGATTGGACGATGAATAATGTTTAGGGTTTTCAGATTTCTCAGAATGTTAAGGATGTTTAGGGCATTCAGAGTATTTGGTGATCTAAACAATAGTAAGTTGTTTTTTAAACAAGGGGTAAATAATGGCAAATTGGGACAATAGTACGCCCATCTATTTGCAACTTTATCAACAAATTGTTTCACGTATTGTTGAAGGTTACATAGCAGAAGGGGAAGCAGTTCCTTCAGTGAGAAAGGTGGCTGCTGAATATCAGTTAAATCCGTTGACCGTGTCTAAGGCGTATCAAATGTTGCAGGATGAAAATATTGTGGAAAAGCAAAGAGGTAAGGGGTTGTTTGTTAAAGCAGGGGCACAAGATCTCGTGCTTGAACGTGAGCGAACGGTATTCTTAACAGAACAATGGCCCCAAATTGTACAACAGATTAACCGCCTGAAGCTATCTATGGAAGAGTTGTTAGAGCAGCAAGTAGGGGAAAACGCATGAAACCATTAATTGACATCAAAAACCTGAATAAACGCTACGGCAATAAAAGTGTAGTCAATGATATCAACCTCACTGTACACGCTGGACAAATCCTAGGGTTAGTAGGCCCTAATGGTGCGGGTAAAACAACATGTTTGCAATCACTGCTTGGTCTAGTTGAGTGTGAAGGTACAATTGATGTAATGGGCTTTGACCCACGCAAACAGCGTCAACAAATGTTAGAGGAAGTTACCTACATTAGCGATGTCGCTGTGTTGCCGAAATGGTTGTCTGTGAACCGAGCTCTTGCGTATCTTCAAGGTGTACATTCACGCTTCAATCTTGAAAAAGCGCAATCGTTCCTAGCCAAAACTAATATTGACCCTAAGGCCAAAGTTAAAACCCTATCAAAAGGAATGGTGACGCAACTCCATTTAGCGCTGATACTTGCCATTGATGCCAAAGTACTGGTGCTCGATGAACCTACGTTAGGTTTAGATATTCTAACGCGTCGAGAGTTTTATACGCACCTTCTAGAGGATTTTTATTCGGAAGATAAATGCATCATTGTCACTACACATCAGATTGAAGAAATTGAACATATTCTCACAGATGTGGCCTTTATCCAAAATGGCAGCTTGGTGCTTGCTGAAAGTGCAGACGAAATCAGAGAGCGTTTTAAATTACTGTCTGTGACACCTGAGCATCTGGAACATGCTCAATCATTAAGCCCACTGTATGCCAATAAGGTTATGGGATTAACGACCATGCTTTTTGATGGTGTTAAGAGGGAAGATATTGAAAATTTGGGAAATATTAGCTCACCAAGTTTAGCTGATATTTTTGTTGGTGTGATGGCCAAGGAGACATGCTAATGTTGAAAAATAAATTATTATTTACCGTGAAAAAAGAATTTTGGGAATACCAAAAAATTCTATTGGTTCTGCCTATAGTATTGGCGTTGTTGTTTGTCATCATGCCTATATTTTCAGTGGTAACACATGATCATGCAATAGAAAGAATCTTTGGTTTGGCACAGCTTGTTTCTTCTCAGGAAGTGCACGCAAATCTTAGCAACTTTTACACCGCAGCAATTGGTTTTTTCGCTATCCCACTAGTTGCTATCGGCTTTTTTGTGCAGCTATTTTATTTGATTTCATGCATGTACGACGAACGTCGAGACCAGTCAATTATGTTCTGGCGCTCTATGCCTGTTGCAGACATTTGGCAAGTAGCAGTGAAATTCTTGATGGGTGTATTGTTGATACCTGCCATTTTCGTGCTGGCGGCAACAGCGATATATGTGACATTTTACGTTATCGCGCTAATTGTAAGCTTGGTGTTGTCTGTCGGTTATGATATTTCATTGTGGCATGTGTGGTTTGATTTTGGTTTTATCACGGCCATTTTCAAAGCGTTCTATTTGATTCTACCAACAGCTTTATGGTTGTTACCATTATTTGCCTGGTTGCTGTTGGCGTCATCATTTGCTAAAAAGGCACCATTTCTATGGGCGGTCTTACCGATTGTCGCAATAGTGGTTGTTGAAGCTGTTGCAAGGCAGTATGGCTTTACCTCTGATATGTATTTAACTGGCATTATGGCTGACTACTTTAATTTGGCGGCGGAGTTTAACCATATGGATGTCAAAAAGGATGCTGTCGTTTATCAGCATGGCAATGCAAGTATTCAAATTGACTCTATTCCGCGCAACATTATCGAGAACAAAGTTAGCTTGACTGCTTTATTAATATCGGGCGCTTTCTTTTATGCGAGCTACTGGATCAGAACAAATCGAACAATGAACTAACCCAACTATCTTTCTCAAGTTAAACGCAAGAATTCCTTGCGTTTTTCTTTGGGCTTTTTCAACAGATTCTACTAGGCTAAAACTAACATTCAATTTTACGGTGCTGGTTTATGCTGCGTTTATTACTAACTGGAGGTACGGGTCTTATTGGTCGGCATTTTATCGATCATTATTCAACTGAATACCATTTTACCGTATTAACGCGCAACATAGAGCTGGCTCGTTCACTCTTACCCGAAAATGTAGAGCTAATTGACCACCTACCGAATAAAAATACGTTTGATGTGATTCTTAATTTGGCTGGTGAACCTATTGTTGACCACCGCTGGTCGGCTAAACACAAGGACAAACTACGGATAAGTCGTTTAAATATCACACAGCAGCTAATTGATATGATTTTACGGTCACCAATGAGACCAAAAGTGTTTTTATCAGGCTCCGCCATTGGTATTTATGGTGATACTGGGGCTAATGTGCAAACTGAACAATCAATTATCCATGCTGAAGATTTTGGCCACGAGTTATGTCAGCAATGGGAATCATTGGCACTTGAGGCAGCGTCTTGTGTGAGAGTAGTACTGTTAAGAACCGCTGTGGTATTAGCGAATAACGGTGGTGCACTTAGTAAAATGATCGCGCCATTCAAGTTTGGACTAGGTGCAACATTGGGCAGCGGGAAGCAATGGATGTCGTGGATACATATCTCTGATATGGTACGAGCGATTGAACATTGTATAGCGCAAGAAGATATTCAGGGGGCGGTTAATTTTTCTTCACCAAATGCGATAACAAACTATGCATTCACGCATGAGTTGGCCAAGGCATTAGATCGCCCGAGTTTCTTGAATATGCCAGTGTTTGCATTGAAATTAATGCTTGGTGAGCGCGCATCGTTGTTGTTAGCGAGTCAGAACGTATTTCCTAAACGCCTTGTTGATAGCGGGTTCGAATTTAAATTTTCGCATATTGATGAAGCACTTGCTGATTTATTTTAGCTGTTGTACCAATTTAATTAATTGTATTTCATTTGTTATTGAATTTGTTACAATTTCCACTATTCCAAAAATAACATAACGTAATAGGTGGATGCACTTTGCAAAAAGAAGTTTCAAATAATGCGCTGCAATTTCCTTATTTAAAAGCTTACCGAGATGAGGCTCAACATGATATTAGTCGGTTAGTTGCTTTTCTTAAAAGAGAGCCTGCTATTGCATTAACAATAAGTTATTTCATATTGTGTTCTATCGGTATCGCTTATTTGGGCGTATTGTTTTACTTGTTTAACATCAATATCTTTCCACATTTTGAACTCTCTGACTTTGTGCTAGGGGCAATTCATTATCCGCTTACCCTATTAACATTTGCATTGCTTGTTGGGGTTTTGATTTTATTAATCAAACTCGAAACTTATTTTATTGACCGCTTTGAAATATTTAAGAGAATTTCCAATAAGTACTACCAATACGCCAGATGGCTCTCGTTTTCATCACTTATTTGCATCGTATCTTTGTCTTATCTAGTATTAGCCGCTTATATTCAGGCTGAAACTAGCCATAAGCAGATAATTTCCCAGCAAGGGCCAAGCTATAACCTGACCTTGTCCGTAGCGGTTGATGTGCACGGAAAGCCGAAAATAGTACTAAACGACGTGCAGCTAGTTGCCAATCTTTCTAAGTATTTATGGGCTTATCATCAAAAGAGTCAGCAGATATATATGATTGCTCATGAATCATTACTGTTAATGGAGCCAGTTATCGGTTCAACAAACAGACCAAAAGCAACGTCTGGCGATAATAAGGACTCATAGGTATGCAACAAACTAATTCAGGTCAACCCGCCCAATATAACCAATATCGTCAGTCGATAGAATTTGAGCAGCAGGCAAAATCTCAGTTCTTAGCTGTGTTCAGCGCCTTAAAAGAACATCCAACGCTATCAATTACCTGTTTTTACCTACTAATGAGTTATTTAGGATTGTTTTATGTGTCAACCTTGCTTGGTAGCTTTCATGTTGAAGTGCTGACTCACCTTGAAGTGACAGATTTCTTTCTGGCAATTTTGCATTATCCAGTTACTTTTATAGTTTGCTTGGTGTTTTTTATTGTCTTAAAAGTATGCTTAATAGGCGATAGAATACTGAGACGTTTTGTGTGGTATCGACGATTTAACGATACCATTAATAAGCCTGTACTTGGTTTAAACCCTTTGGCGGTTTATGGCGGTACGATATTTGTGTTTTTGCATTTGATTATCGATATCAGTGCTGACATAGTAGAGCGAGATATTCGTAATCAGAAACAACATGCTTTTACTGTGGAGCTTGCTAATCAAGTTGCAATTAACGGTACTATGCATACCCAACTTAATGACGTACAGGTTATTGCAGATTCTTCGAAATACTTGTGGGTATACAGTGGAAATACAGAGAAGGTGCTAGCGGTACCACATAAAAATGTTGCAACACTAACACCGTTGAAAATAGTCGAAACTAAATCAGATAGCTAATCCAAGACAACTAGGCTTTGGCTATTTCGATTTAGTCCCGCTCATTGGCAATTGCGACTAGCTCTTTTTCTAGGGCATCGACTAGCGAATCGATTTCGTCAACAAATGCATCATCGATAATATCAATTTGCTCTGTCAAAGCTTCGATTTCATCACTTCTTTGCTCAATGAGTTCGTGATTAATATCGATTTTACTGGTTAATTTGTCCATCAATTGTTGTAAGTCGCCCATTGAAAGCTCTTGTTTGTCGATCTTAATCGTGGCCATGTTTAACTTAGCAACTTCACGTTCGATAGCTTCTGACTTCTTGGTAATTTCGTCAGAAACTTTAGCGAGCTTGGCTTCATCAATGGCAAAGCCTTGTTCTATTTGAGCAATCTTGTCTTCAATTTTTGCCAAACGAGCTTGTTGGGCTTTTGTTAGATCTCGCCAATAGAAGCGCTTGCCGTTAACCTTGTATACTTTATCTTGCTGATTTTTTTCATAGTACACTTGTATTCCATCATCATTGTAAATAGAAATACCTGTGCCGTGGTTTGCTTGAACGCTAGCTGTTAATGCTGACAGCATAATTCCTGCGCCGGTAGCTGCAATTAGTAGTTTTGATGTAATGACATTGTTCATAGCGTTACTCTTTATTAAATGATCCTAATTCAAGAGACGCGGCAACTCACAAAAAAGTTTGAAAAAAAGTTCAATAAGTTATCGAAATAAATGAATGGCTTTATTATAGGGGGCCGCAGGCAATGAAAAGATGCCTGCTATCCTAAACAATTTAAACCGTTACCGTGCGCTTTTGCACCTTTAATGTAATTGGCACGGTCGACGAAAAAGGTAAGTGAGCAGACATTAGCCGCTAGTTTGTTTGTGGTTGAACGATCATACTCAACAATTTTATTACCGTCGTCGAGTCTGAGAAAAGTATCAGGTTTACCGTATTCTTGTACTAATGTTCCAAGCTTTTGACCTTGCCAATGTGAAACATCTCCATTTGAAGCACAAGAAGCAAGTAACCAAAGCAACGCAATTGAGGTCAATGCCTTCTGCATAGTTTGCTACTGCCTATTCATGTAAAAAACTAACCGATAATATTACAAAATGTAAGCAGTTGTAAAATACCACTTTCGCAGTCGGATGCGTTTTACAAGGTGAGTGTTCACTTAGTTTTACACTGCTTGCGTAAGATGTTGATAAACAAGGGGTGGTTAAATATTGAACGATTCGGTGCTGGATAAAATATTTTTGTTAAGTGTTAGAAGATAGGTACGTTTTATAGTTTTTTACGCCAAAATAACGCACCGACTTTTTGTGATGTACTTTTTTTGCGATGAGCTCGTCTCCACAAAAAACCTTCACAACTTGTTTATCGCCATTCCGATCGGCTTCATAATTGTGCGCAGGATTCAAACGGAGATCATCGAATTCCGTTTTCATTATTAGCTTCATTGTTCTATAGCTTATTTATTTCTTTTTGTACGCTATATCCTTCGTCGGTAACAATTTTTTCAAGTACCTGAACGCGTTCTTCCAGCGCAGCAACTTTCTTTACCATCTCAATGCTTTTTTCATCACTCTTACTGTTGTGCTTTAATGTGCGCTCTTTAAACTCAAGGTGTTTTTTATACATGTCATATAAAACACCAAAGCCAACAGAGATTAACACAATCATTACTACCATTGTTGTACCAGTCATACATTTCTTTCCTAGCTTTTTACAATATCACCATTATATCGTTATTCTTTTTAAATGCTATTGGCAGTTCAGAGCGTTCATCATGCTATTTAACTAAGTTTTGAAGTTCTTGTTTAGCCAAGTAATTATCCATAGTTGAGCGCAGTAATTTGTATAAAAGAATTGACCCATCAATTTCTTCTTTACGATTCGTTAGGCTTTCAATATTTAAGCCTAGTGGTAAGTTATATGGCACTACTGCATCCAATATTTGCTGCAAACTGTTTAGGCAAATACGAATTGATTCATATAGCGGCTTTTCGGCATTCAATATACGTAAACTTGTTGCTTCGGGAACACTGACGCCCAGCCACTCAATAAACTCAAGCGTTTTCTTACTTCCACAAGGGGAAAAAGTCAGTATTAAGCGCTGCGGCTTAAGACCTCTTTGCTTACATTCAATCGCATAACGCGTTAGTAAATCAATTGTAGCTTGAGGGTTATATATCGCTTGCGAGATGAAAAAGTTGCAACCTTGTAAGTGTTTATCAATGAGCCGCTCATGCTCGTTCCCTTTAACTGCGTGTCGTTCAGCGATGGTAACACCGCCGATGAAAAAGTTGTGCTCATTATTCACTAAACTTTTATAGGCTTCACTTAGCGGTAAATTGATTTGATTGGTACGTGAAGGGCTACCGACGAGTACGACTTCTCTCACGCCGTATTGTTGCCATGCTTCATTTGCCCATTGTTCAAATGCAGCCACGTTTGATTGAACAACGCTCTTATACGTGATGACTGGGCGTGATGACTTTTGATTGAGTAGCGCAGAATATAATCGAGGGTCATGGGTCGATTTAAAGGGAAAAGGTCGTGCTTTATTGGTGCGAGAGTCCTCATCCTGAATGTCATAAACAATAAGTCCATCAAAGTCGATATCGCTTACTCGGTCGAGTAATTTGTTCGCAATAGTTTCTACTTGCTCAATCGGCGTGTCACTTTTAGGCGGTGTAGTTCCGATGAAGTAAACCCCTCTTGAGTTATCGTTGTAACGTATGCGTAGTTCAGATTCGTTGTTCACAATGTACTTCTTATTTATTGACAGACTAGGGTGGATTTTAGCGACTTTTTCGTTGAATTGCTGCACTTTAAGGTGCGATCTTAGAACTTTTATAGATGAATTTTTTATACCTTGTAAAAAAGCTAGTGCTTAACAAAAGTGAACTAGCTCTTTATTATTTGTTAGGCGATTACGACGTTACATGTGTTCAGAGGCGCTTTTCGTTTTAAATTACTACGTGAGCGTCGACGATATACCATTACCAGCAGAGCTGACAGCAACATCGCTAAAATACCAGGCTCACTAACAGCCGTTACAGGCGGATCAACAGGAACAAATGGGTTGTAGTTAATTTGGCCATTACCTGTCCATTCATTACCAATTACTTGGCCATATACCATGCTGTCACTGAAAATATTAGCTTTTGGCGCCAGAATTGAACCATAAAGATCGCTGGTAATATTGAGTTTATTTGCACCATAAAAGTTATAAAGAACTTGAACGGGCGGTTTATCATTGGGCAGTCCCTTTTTAAAATAGTCGCTCAAAGGGTTACTGCTATTATTGAGAAATACGTTAGCCTGCGTAAAATCGATCTGACCATCTTTGTCTGAATCAAGGATGTTAAAAACAACGGTCGAGTTGGGCTGCATCGCACTTACATCTAAGTGCCAATCTGTGCGATTTCCACCGTACTGATTTTGAAATAATGTTTCATCAACATTAAATACGAAGACATTGTCGTCAGAAGTCGCATTACTGGGAATAAAGTCTAACTTCCAACCAGCGTTTATAGCTGGGGTCGCGGTGCGATTTGCCAGTTGATCAGACAATGCAGACAAATGCTCAAAAGCGCTTGTAAAGTCGACAGGTAAGGCGTCGGCATTGTTCGTAATAGTATTGGCATCTATAGGATCACCAATAACAGTGCCTCCTACTACAGCGTCGCCTAAAATTGGATCTGGTAATGTGGCTGAACGGTAGATATTTAAATTGCCGGTTCCTGATTTAATAATGTCACCGCCGACGACAAGGCTAGGGCCGTCGCCCATGCCAAAGTCATTGATTTTTGTACCTAAATCGTACCCGCCGTTAATGATGAAATCACCACCTATAGCTATTTTCCCTTCAGTATCTGAGCTATTTACTGAGAAGTTATTTTTGACAAACGCGTTATATCCACTTGCCTGACCAAGATCAATGCCATCTGCCAAGGCGCTTGAGCTTAATAACAAAGTTGCTAGTAGCACACTGTGTCGCATTTTATTTTTCCTTAAAATCAATCAAACTAATCTTCATAAGTTGTAAATAGTAACAGTATTTTAACTTTGTAGACAGCGTTGTCATAAATGTTTCACAGAATAATACTAGGTTCGAATGGTCACCATGTAATTAAAAGTGTACAAATTACCGTCGGTTATTGGTGCTCACTAAAAAGATAAGTTAGTTCACTTACCAATTCGTGAGACGGAGCTATGCTTTTGGCGAGATTAAAAGAAGTTCTGGCTTCATCATGCCGGTTTAATTTGACTAATACAAAAGCAAGGTGGAAATGGTAATTGGGATTGTTTGCATCTCTGGCTATAGCTTCTCTTAAGTAGCCCAATGCTTCCTTGTATTGCTGTTTTTGTGCCAAGATCCAACCTAATGTGTCGTTAATAGCGGCCAATTGTGGTGCAAGTTGATTAGCTTTTCTGGCGTATACCAAGGCTTTATCAATATTGGCTAATTGGTACATATTGGCGAGATTATTCATAAATAATGGCTGCTCATAAAGCGAAGGTGATTCTTCAAGTGCTGTAATGGCTAGCGCAATATCGTTACTCTTATCCGCCAAATGGCTTAGCTGTGCCCGTGCCCAGTTATCTTGTGGTTGATGTATTAACCAATCGGTTAAAAGCGTTATAGCTGAAATAACGTCGTCGTTTGATGTCATTAGCAATGCTGTCAATTGCAAATGTTCTCGAGCTTTAGTCTGCTTAAACAGCTTCTTACTATAATCAATTGCCTGAGCTAAATTACCCTTTTTGGCTAAAAGGTGAACAGATAACTCCAACCACGCAGGATCATTGGCTGGCGCACCTTTAATGATAGTCTGTGCTTCACTTAAGTCATCGACAGCCAGTGCAAGTCGTGCGTTCAAATATTTACTATTGTTACCTAACTGTTCTATTCGATTAATAGTACTTCTGGCTGCGGTGATATCGAGGGCGTTGATTTGTAAGTTTGCTAAAGTGCCTAATTTTACTGGGTTGTCATAAACAATACCGTACAACACCTTCAAGGTTTTTTGCGCTTGCTTGTCTTGCTGTGTGGCGAGTTGTATTTGTGCTTTGGCTAGAAGGAGTTCTGGGTCCAATGCAACATATTGCTCAAGTATGTCCAGTGTAGTCGTTGCGGCTTGAATTTGATTGTTGTCAATATACAGGGCTAATAGTGCGCGTTGTGCTACTTGATAGTCGGGTTGATCATTGGTTACTTTACTCAGTAATTCAATGGCCAGTTTGCTGTCACCATTTTTTATCGCTGCGTCAGCATAGAGCTGTAATGTTTGTGCATCATGCGGGGTTTGTTTCAATATTTGTTGGTAAACAGCAATTGCGCCAGACAAGTCGTTGGCGTTTAATCGTAGTCCTGCGAGCCCAAGCTGTGCTGGCTTAAACTTAGGTGCCAATTTCAACGCATGTTCAAAGTGCATTTTCGCCTGTGCAGCATGTCCCAATTGAATGGATAATTCGGCTGCGAGTTGTTGAATTTCAACTTTATTCGGGAATTCATTCAATAGCGCTTGCGTAGCGGTAGAAGCTCTAGCTAGTTCATTTTCCTGCAGTAGTAAATAGGCCAAAAAGGTGCGATTTTGCAATGAGCCTGCTTTGGCGTCTTGAAATAGCGCTATGGCTTTTTGGGATTTATTCTGTGCTAATAACGCTAAAGCATAACGTTTCTTAATCTCGGAATTTTGTGGAAATAAGTAATGCGCTTGATGAATGAATTGCTGAAAATCAGCAGCACTCAGTGTTTGTTGGTATATGTGTGTGGCTAAAAGATAAACATCTGCACTTGCGCGTTCAGATTTCAAAGCATAGTCGATGTGATAGCTGGCCAATTCAATTTCACCAAGTTGAAGGGCGATAGCGGCAAGCTGTTTACGCGCATTAAAATTTTCACCATACTTGTTGATGTAGCGTGTAAACAAACGTTTGGCTTGATGATGATTTTCTGCCGCATAAGCTAGGCCTGCAGACATAAGAAGCACTTGGCTTTCCGATTGTTGTTCAGGCGTCAAACTTAGAATTTGTTGTTGAATATCTCGAATAATCGTTTGTGCTTGATGATCATTGCCTTGATCGGCAACAATTGAAGCATGTAGCAATTTTGCGTAGGGATTATGAGGCGAAATTTCTCTGAGTTTTGTTACTGCAGAGAGTGCTTCTAGAGGGCGATTCAGCTCTGTGAGCAAGTACGCTAACCCGAGTAATGCAGCTTCGTTTGCCTGATCGTGCTCAACAACGTCTTGATAGAATACCAACGCTTGTTCAAACTTTCCTTGCTGCTTTAATAGCACTGCCTGTAAAAATAGCGCGGGTACATAGTTGGGGGCTATTGATAATGCGTCAGTAAGTAGCTCTTGTGCGTCAGTACTGCTATTTTTTCGAAATAATAGGTCTGCATAGCTAGTAAGTATTTGTTCGTTAGTCCCATGTATGTCCAGTGCTAGTTTAAAATGCTCGAGAGCTTCGTCATATTGCTCTAACGCTTTATGCGCATTGGCTTTCAGCGAAAAATAATTGGGATCAGAAGCGAGTGATTGATGTGTGTTGAGTAGTGCAATAACTTCTTGGTGTTTGTTTAACAATGCCTGAGTTTTAGCCAACAAAATAATGACAGTTTTAGTGTCCGCATTTAGCGTCAGCGCAGCTTTTAGCTCTTTTTCAGCTGACAAAGCTTGTCCTTTCTCTAATAAAATTTCACCAAGTAGAATTCTGGCGGGCAAGTAGTTGGGATCTTGTTTAATGCTATTTTTTACTGATATTTCAGCCTCATTGAATTTGGCATTTGAGCGTAATTGCAGCGCTTGTTCATAAAAAAACTGTGATTCATTGGCCAAAATCGTTGGCGAAATAAGCATGGCTACAAATATTACGCAACATAGTTTCATTCTTAACATTCCAAAAGTCGAGGTGTGAATTTTCAATTAGAACGGCAAGTATTGTGGTGCAATCGAATAGCAAATAAAACTCGATTCATGCAGTGCCGACTATCTAATCATAGCTGGAAGCGTATTATAGTGATGTAAATAAAATGTAAAAGGTGTCTGGTGTATTTAAACGTTGTTAAAGTGGAAAGATATTTGTTCAACTATCTCATTCTTATCTTTTAATCGTTTAATATCATCAAAGAGGTTTTGTGCACTTGGATAGTTTCGAGAAAGATATCGCAGCCACTGTTTTAACCGGCTTGAGAAATAGAAGCTTTTGTCGCCTTTTAGCTCTTTGTCACTGTATGACAGCAGAAGTCGAAATAGATCTTTGTCGTTGTATGGCGCATGGTTATTTTTTATAACGTGCGTTATGTTTGGTAGTGACAGTGCGCCTCTACCAATCATTAAACTGGTACAATTGGATTGTTGAAAGCAATTTTTTGCGTCAGCTTCATTCCAAATTTCACCATTGGCGATTATGTCAATATTGGCTCGCTCAGTTACAGGCTTTATAAAATGCCAATGCGCTGGTGGGCGATAACCATCGGCTTTTGTGCGTGCGTGAATGGTAAGCTGATTGGCTCCACCAGCAAGAACGGCATCAACAATCTCATCAAATAATTCGGTATTGTCAAACCCAAGCCGTATCTTAGCTGACAGTGTGTGTGATCCCATAGCAGATTTAACTGCAGATATAATGCGATATATTTGTTCAGGGCTCTTAAGTAAAACAGCTCCACCTTTGCTCTTATTTACTGTTTTGGCGGGACAACCAAAATTCAGATCGACTCCGTGCGAACCTAGTGCTATTGCGGTTAAGGCATTTTCAGCTAGCCAGTTTGGATCTTGTCCGAGCAACTGGATTCTAATAGGTGTACCTGAAGGGGTGTACCCTTGATTGTTAAGCTCTGGTGATATTCGCTTAAACACATGAGCAGGGAGCTTTTGGTCGACCACTCTGACAAATTCAGTAATACAAAGATCAAAACAATTAATGGAAGTGAGTAAATCTCGCATCATTGCGTCGGCCACGCCTTCCATTGGTGCTAAGATAATTTTATCGACAGTTGGATTCATGAATTTGAAGCTTTAAATGAGTGATAGCAATAAACGCTAAGCTAACCGCTGGGCATTATACTGTGTAAAACGTTTAACTGAAACAAAGCAATTTTACATGTAGAAAAACATTGATATTTTCGCATCACTTACTAGAGTTACAAAATACATAAAATGTTGTCATATAGGTGATTTACCTAAATAATACATATTAAATGAAATAATTATTTCTGGTTATAGGTCTTTGTCTGTAACTATATTTATTTGATGTAGTACTACTAATTTCAATAAAAGGAAAACATGATGAATATTATAAAGAAATCTTCGGTAGCTGCGCTATTAAGTATTTTTGCGATGGCGGCAGTGTTTTCATTGCCTGCAAAAGCTGAAAACAACCCTTTTGAATCGCAAGAACTGATGACGATAGTCGCTGCAGGTGACAATCATGATCACAAGTGTGGTGAGGGCAAAGATAAGAAAGGCAAGTGCGGTGAAGGTAAAGCCAAAGGCAAATGTGGCGAAGGCAAATGCGGTGAAGGTAAAGCCAAAGGCAAATGTGGCGAAGGCAAATGCGGTGAAGGTAAAGCCAAAGGCAAATGTGGCGAAGGCAAATGCGGTGAAGGTAAAGCCAAAGGCAAATGTGGCGAAGGCAAAT